>NC_015717.1:3476000-3792000 GCF_000253295.1 Hyphomicrobium sp. MC1
GCACGCGCAATCGCGTAAATGGCTCCGCCCAGACCTGAAGCGTCCCCTTGCAGCGCTGTTCCATGAAGACACATTTCCAATTGTCGTAGCGCAACGCGAGAATGTCGCCATCGTCGCTGATGTAGACGAACAGCTTGCGTGGACTCTCTTTTTGTTCGCCGGTCAAAAACGGAAGCAGATTGAAGCCATCGATGTGGTTCTTGTACGTCCTTCCGCAAGCCTGATAACCCTTTTTCAGCTTGTCCATGACGTCGGGATCGCCCGCCATTGCGAGAAACGTCGGAAACCAGTCGTGAAGCTGAACTATCTCCGTGGAGACTTGTCCCGGCTTTATCTTTGCCGGCCACCGCACCAATTGGGGAATTCGGAAAGCACCTTCCCAGTTCGTATTTTTCTCGGAACGGAATGGCGTCATGCCGCCATCCGGCCAGGAATTGCGATGAGGACCATTGTCGGTTGAGTATTGGACGAACGTGTTCTCCGCGATGCCGAGTTCATCGAGAAAATCCAGCATCTGGCCAATGTTCTTATCGTGATCAATCATCGTGTCGTGGTATGGCGACTGCCAACGACCGGCTTGACCGAGGCTCTCTTTTTTGGGGTGCGTATAAAGGTGCATGTGGGTGGTGTTGAGCCACACGAACCACGGCTTCCCCGCGTCTTCGGCGCGCTTAATGAAATCCTTCGCCGCGGCTACGAACTCGTCATCACAGGTCTCCATGCGCTTACGGTTCAATGGGCCTGTGTCTTCGATTTTTTGCTTTCCGACCTTCCCCCAGCGCGGCTCTTCGGTTGGATCGTCTTTATCGGTCGCCCAAGAATGGATGACGCCGCGAGGTCCAAAATTCTTGCGATAATTTGGGAAGTCCTTTTCGGGAAAATAGTCATACATCTCCGGCTCTTCTTCGGCGTTTAAATGGTAGAGATTGCCGAAGAACTCGTCGAAGCCGTGATTGGTCGGCAGCATGTGATTAAGATCGCCGAGGTGGTTTTTGCCGAATTGACCGGTGGCATAGCCTTGATTTTTCAATGCACCCGCAATCGTTACGATCTTCTCATTCATGCCGATCGGCGCCCCAGGCATGCCGACTTTCGATAACCCGGTGCGAAGCACGCTTTGGCCGGTGATGAAAGAAGAGCGCCCCGCGGTGCACGATTGTTCGCCGTAAGCGTCGATAAACATCATGCCTTCTTTGGCGATACGGTCTATGTTGGGCGTCTGATAGCCCATCAATCCATGCGAATAACAACTTAAATTCGAGATGCCGATGTCGTCACCCCAGATGACGAGGATATTGGGCTTGTCCGATTTACGGGGTGCGCCGCTGCCGCCTTTCGCTTCCTTGGCCATGTTAGGCTCCTTTTGGTTTCAGCTATTCCCTCCATGGTATTTCCCCAATAAACTCGTTTCGCCCGTACTGATCGCGTCCTACGTATCCATCTTGCCTCCTGTCGTTGGCGCTAGCCAAACGGTCCGATCTGGAAAAGCATGCTGACGATCGCAAAGATACCGATCAGCAAGAGGACGATCGCGGTGATAAGTGTGAAGGATGGAGGAAAGCGGCTCTCGCCGTGAACCAGTCCGGCCTGGCGCATCATCTCGCGCTCTTGGCGCAAGCCCAACATGAATTGCACGTGATAGACGATGCCCACGACCAACATGATGATGCCGAGCAGAACGAGCGCCACACCAAAATTTCTGGATGCTCCGGCATGCGTGATGACATCCTGATCTCGCAGCTTCTGAAACACCTGAAAAATAGTGAATCCAAAGCTGATGAGTGATAGCGAGGTGCGGATGACAGACATCAACGTCCGATCGGCGCTCATACGCGTGCGTTGAAACGACATACCGGTACGACGTAGTGAAAGCTCGACCGAAATATCGTCCGAAGCAGAAGCACTTGTGATGCCGGATTTTGGATCGCGTGTCATAGCCGCTCATACCTCTCGGGACTTCTGAGCGCACCATCGCCGCGCAATGCGGGCCACAGGCCCTCGGATCAGCAGGTACGGGACAAAGGCCAAAACAACGGCAATGATAACGGCCTCAGCAGGATAGAAAGTTCCCAATACCTTGAACTGATAGATTGCATCCATGACGAGCCCCAAAAGAACGATACGTGCTGTAGAAATGATGCCTTCGCGTAGCCGCCCCGGACGTTTTTGAGCATTCGTGAGTACCGTCCAGAAATAAGGGGACCGGCCGAGACGCGCGTCATTGATGCCATCGTGCAGGGCAGCCATCATCGCCATCGTTGGCTGCAAAATAAATCGGAATGACATTGGTCCGCTGGGACGCCCCGTAAAGTCTTGCCATTGTCTTTTAAAAACCTCGCCCGACACGCCGTACCAAAACAAACCGAGCAGGATGAGTGCCGCCGACGCCAGCACCACGGCTTGCGCCAGGACACTTGAGCCAGATGAGGTTTGGCTGGTCATCTATGGCGCTCCCTGACGAGATGCGTTGAGATATTTGCTTGAAGTGGATTCTTGAATTGCTTCCAGGCGACTTCGCGAACGGGCGATACTCATCGCCCCATCCTCCGGCAGCACTAAAATTTCAGCGGAACGCTGCGCAGAGAAAATTGGCTCCTGCGCTGAAAAAATCGAGATCGCCTGCCAGGTTCTGAGCAGCGAGCAGCTTTCGATCGTGCAAACAAATACATACGCATAGCCGGCATCCGGGAACGCGTAGTGACACCCGTCTACGGCCGAGACTGTCTTGCGAGATCAATCCGTAGTCAACGTAATTTGTTATTGCGGTGCGAGCGTGCCATGCCCCAACAGCCGAGAACGCGATTTAATAAAATTTATCGCACCAGCGTCGATCAGCATCTCATTCAATAGAACCATCGTTATCCCCTTTGCGAGCATCGCATACTGGAACTCGCGCTTTATTTCGGCGTCGTGTGGGCAACAAAAACTCAAAAAAATTGCCGACGTTATCGGCATGGGATCAGCGCGGAATCCAGCTCGGCCAATTGATATTAAGTGGCACCTCCCCAGCGCGGATCGCATCCATCTGAGCATCTGCTAGGCGATCGAGCCGGAGCAACGCGAGGCCTCTCAGGCCTGAGACTGCAATCAGCTGTCCAAGCTCGGCTCCATTGGCCGTGACCGACGTCCCGACAGCCGGAAGGGATGTTGAAGCCACGCTGACAACTGGCAATACGCGCTTGCGCAATTTGTCTTTGAGCTTCATGCGCGCAGTCAACTCTTGGCCGACATAACAGCCTTTCTTGAAATCGACACCGTGAAGCAGCTCGAAATTGGCTTCGAGCGGGTAGCAAATCTCTCCTTCAATGTCAGCGGTGTCGGCAACGCCGAGTGCCAGTCTGTGCGCATTATATTCTTCGACGGTTGCGCTAGTGACGCCGCGGCGGGCAAGCTCGATATCGACTGTCAAATCGACGGGGAACAGCAGGCGTGCGCCTAAAGCCGGGAGGCGAGGATCTATGAATGCGTGGTGTGTCCAAGGAAGCGAATTTTTCTCTGTCAACATCGTGCGCGGGTCAAGCCCCAACCTCGCGGCGACGTCCGATCCCCACACAGCGGCTACAGCAAGCGGCGTTTCTGTTTCGCCGAACGTGACCTCCGCGCGTAACTTAAACTTGACGAGGCGCTCAATGAATTTTTCGACATGCGAACTGGCGATATCAACGAGTAGCTTCTCGCCATCCGGCATAATGAAAAGATCGCAAATGAGCTTGCCTTGGCCTGTCAGCAGGCCGGTGTAAAGGGCGGTTCCCGGAGCAACGCGGCGCATGTCATTGGTCACGAGCCCCTGGAGAAATTTGGTCCGATCCGCGCCGCCGATTTCGAGGACGCTACGATCGTGTAAAATTGCAGCCTTTGCGATGTCGCTCATGTTGTTTCCGGCCGGTGGAGCGGCTTAGTAGACGCTATAAAACACGTCGTTTGCGCCTGGGTGAGATATCGTCCCCACATCGCAATCATTTAGGACCGGCGCGCTAAAGACCGCAGAAGCCCCTGGTATTCGTCATTCAGTTCCATATCGACTGCGGGCGCGAGCTTGAGCAGGGTATTTGCAACAAAAGCCTGGTCGTTACGGGGATCTTCCAAGACCTCGCGCAAAACGGGAAGGTTGTCTTCGATGTGCTGGAGAAAAGCCACGCCCTTCTCTAGGGTTTCCGTCCAGCGCGCACGACTCCATAGCGCCAAGGGGTACATGATCTCGTGAAGGAAATTAGATCGTCGCGCCTTCTTGAAGAAGCGCAACTCAGCGTTCCAGTTTTCCTTGGCGCGAAGCGGCGGTGGCGGAATATCGCCAGAAAGCATCTTCTTTCCAGCTTGGCCGACGAAATCATCTAGCGTCACCGGAGCGTCTATCTGAGCGCGGAAGTGCCATAAGCCCATAGAACCTGGGAATTCTTTCCCCATGCCTTCGATCAACGCAGATTCCACCTTGTCGACTGCTGCTTTGTCGCCTTTCATCGAAGCCGTCATGCAGAAGGCGAACACAGCGTCGTTGCCGATCTCGTGGACGCCCCCTTTTCTTAACTGCTCGATCGAGAGCGCCGGCGTTACGCCATCAACAGGAAGCTGAGCTTCGCCGAGACGCTGCGCCGAGACAAAGGCCGTAATTTCGAGCCAACCCATCAGATTTTCGATGAAGGCGTCCGGATCGGCGTGCACAATTGCAAGATTGAGCGGCCCTTTGCGTTTTTTGAGTTCCACCATATCCGTCATGACGTGGCCCATCGTATCCGTTTTCGATTGTCGCCTTTAGAGCAGCCTCCGGCAGCTGACTATTCTCGCGAATATGCAGCGGCTCGCAACGCTTGCATTCAACCGAACTTAAACAGAATCCCGTAGCCACCTCGCGGATAGCTCCATTCAATATCGCCGGAAGGCTCTGCGATAACGCGGCATGTGCCGCATTCCACGCAGCCGTCCACTGTGACTTCAACCTGTCCCTTGTCATTGAGTTCATAGCAACGAGCCGGACATGCAGTCAGCAACGCGAGCAACGGCGGGGTCGGTGCGGAGTGCTCGCGAACTTTGATATGAGCGCGTCCGGCATCGACGAGATACCGGTTCTGATAAAGCTTGTCTTCGATACGTACGGAGAGTTCAGTCGCCATTTCGATCTCCGATCTGAGCAAAAGGTTAATCTATAAATTCCGGTATGGAGCCGATCGCTATCTCCACGCCCGCGCGAATTGGAAGGCATCCCAGAGGAGACCGGTCCATGAGCGAGCCGCTACGAACGATTTCAGGGTCAGCTTTTCTTTCTCGCGCTTGGGTACACCATCGACGCGAATAAAGTTCTGCATCGCCTTCGAAACGAGCTGCGGATAGGTGAGGAAAAAGTTTTGCGACTGCGTGTGGAGTAGCGCTGGCATATCGCGGTATTTTTTGAGGTCCTTGATGATGAAAGACTTGTCGATCATCGACTTGTAGAGGGATAGGTTTTCGGCCGTCATCGGCTCCCGGCGCGCCTTCAGTTGCGCAATGGTTTCACCGGCGAGACGCCCCGACGTCATGGCGAGGTTGGAACCCTCGCGATGGATCGCGTTGTTGAGCTGCGCTGCGTCCCCAACGACGAGCCAGCCGTCGCCGTAGAGCTGCGGGATCGCCTTGTAGCCACCTTCGGGAATGAGATGGGCGGAGTATTCCTTGACTTCGGATCCCTCAATAAAAGGCGCGACCGATGGATGACGCTTGAACCTATCGAGCAAGCCGTAAGGCGTTTCGCCCCTCGTCTGGAAATCGGACACGAGACAGCCGATGCCAAGCGAGATGCACTCTTTATTGGCATAGATGAAGCCCATGCCGGTCATACCGCGCGAGATCGTTCCGGCGGCTTCGATGACAGTGCCTTCATCGCCCTTTAGATTGAATCGCGCTTCGATCGTTTCGCGCGGAAGAAAGTGCATTTCCTTGACTGCCAGCGCGACGTTGGTCGCTTTCGGCGTTTCGCGCAGACCGGCGCGCGTTCCGACCAGACCGTTGACTCCTTCAGCGAGGACAACGATGTCGGCCATGACTTGGCCACCGGCTCGATCGGTGCGCACGCCGATGACCTTGCCATCGACGTTTCGGATCAGCTCCGTCACCGTGGTTTCGCAGATGACGATGGCACCGGCTTCCTGCACCTTTTTCGAAAACCACTTATCGAACGGCGCGCGGATGATCGTATAACGGTTGGGCTTCTGCTCATTGAAATCATCGGACTTGTAGTGCAAGCCGACATGCGAGCGATCGTCCATCATCCAGAAACGCTGCTCGACGAGATGACGCTCCAGCGGCGCGTCTTCGCGAAAGTTCGGGATGAGCTTTTCGAGCATGTCCGAATACAGAATTGCACCCTGGACGTTTTTCGATCCTGGATATTCTCCGCGCTCAATCTGCAGGACCTTCAATCCACGCTCTGCCATGGTGAGAGCGGCGGCATTTCCGGCCATTCCGGCGCCCACAACGATTGCATCGAATCTCTCTTCGACCATCACGATTCTCCTTTAGCTCGCGATGCGGTCGCGCGAATGCGGCGACAAGCGTTGGCGGAAGGCTTCCGTCAATTTAGGCAGAAGTCTGATAGCGTCGGTTACAATTCCGACGTGTGCGAAGTCGAAGATTGGCGCGTTCTTATCGGTGTTGATCGCAACGATAAGATCTGCTCCCTCGACACCCACTCTGTGCTGGATTGCACCCGAGATGCCCGCAGCGATGTATAGTCTCGGACGGATCGTCTTTCCTGTTTGACCGATCTGGCGATCGGAGCTGACCCAGCCTTTTTGCACCAACGGGCGCGAGCAGCCGTATTCGGCACCGAGCACCGAAGAAAGCTGACGGACGAGTTGAAAGTTCTCCGCCGATCCCAAGCCTAGACCGCCCGCAACAACGACGTCCGCATAAGCAAGTGCGGAGCGCGAAGCCTCTCGATCCGGAAAAAAGGAGAGAACCTTCGTCACGATATCCTCTTCGACCATTCCGAGAGGATGTTCGATAATACGCTTCGGCGGCTGCTCGTGGCGTTCAGGCATCGCCATCACGCGCGGGCGAATGGTTGCCATCTGGGGGCGATAGTTCAGCGTGTAGATCGTGCACAAAAGCGAACCGCCAAACGTCGGGCGCGTTGCTGCGAGCGAACCATCGACGTCGACGTCGAGATCCGTGCAATCGGCAGTCAAGCCGGTAAGTAAGGTGGTTGCGACCGCCCCAGCAAGATCGCGTCCGAGGGTCGTCGCACCGAGCAATAGGATTTCCGGTTTGTAGGTGTTGACGAGATCCGTCAGTGCTTTGGTGTAAGGCTCGTTGCGATAGTCGGTAAGGAGTTCATCGGCGATGACGTAAGCAAGATCGGCGCCATAGCAAAACGCTTCCGCAGCCGCTTGTTGTGTCGCGGCTCCCGGAGGCCCGAGAACTACCGCAGCCAGTTCAACCTTCAGTTTGTCGGCAAGCTTCCGGCCAGCCCCCAACAGTTCCCACGAAACAGGATGAACCTGTCCCCGTTCCTGCTCCACGAAGACCCAGACGTGCTTATACCCCTTAAAATGCTCAGGCAGCTCTTTCTTGGTCGAAGCTCGTCCAGCAGCCGCTGGCGCTTTGGCAGGTTCGCTCATATCCGTCCTTTCACTTCGATACCGTCAGAACCCGCGCGCGATCGATACGAGCTTCGCTTCTAGGTTTGGCTGATGTCTGAAGATCTCATTGATGAGCGCGTCCGCTGGCGATTCATCGGCTGGCTCAACAAACACCGCTTTGGTGGCGCGCGGAGATGGAGCAAAAACCTTCTTGACGATCGTTGGCGAGCCCTTGAGGCCGCATTTCGAGAGATCTTCAACACCCGCGTCGTGGGCGCTCCACTTGATTATCTCAGCGCGTGCAGCCCGCAGGGCATCGGCCATTGAGCCGCGGCGGATTTCGTTTGTCGCCTCCAGCATCGTGATGAGACACGGCAGCTTGGTGCGGAGACTCTGGACGCCGCCCTCCGATCTACGCTCGACGTCGACCGTGCCGGCGACCTTATCAACGGGCCCAATTCGCGAAACATAAGTGAGCTGGCGTAGGCCGAGGCGCTTGGCGATCCCCGGTCCTACCTGGGCGGTATCACCATCAATCGTTTGCTTGCCGGTGAAGACGACATCCGGCGCTCCGAAGTCCGTTCCGATCTTGCGGATTGCCGTCGCCAAAGCGTAGGTCGTTGCCAACGTATCGGACCCGGCAAAAAACCTATCGGTCAACAGCACCGCTCGATCGGCGCCATATGTCAGCGCTTTGCGCAAGCTATCTTCAGCCGACTGAGGTCCCATCGTCAGAACCGAGACTTCGCCGCCGACGTCATCTCGCAGGCGCAACGCCGCCTCCAGTGCGAACAGATCGTAGGGGTTGATGATGGTCGGAACCCCTTGCCGCATGATCGTGTTCGTTACCGGATGCACTCGGATCTGCGCGGAGTCCGGGACCTGCTTTATGCAAACGACGATGTGCACGCACTGTCTCCAAAATCTGTCTTGCTCTCAGACCCACAAAGAGCAAGTGTCGTACCAACACCGAAGATCAAACGATAATCCTTGAATTCCAAATGCTTGCGAGATCATCGACACGTGTCCCGACATAGACACTCGACACTTGTCGGGAACGCTACAGGACGGCGCCCAACACTCTTGCTCGCAAGTTGATGCTTCTCTGATCGACTGCGAGCCCATCTAGAAGTCATTTCACTTTGGTCAGCTGGACGAGATTGACGGTTTTGGGCTGTTCTGGCGCGACGGCATCCTTCAGCACTTTGAAGACGCGTTCATTGAGCGGGGACGATACGATAAAGTCGGCATACGCCTGCTGAAGGACGGCCTTACAGCGCACGGCTATCGTGTCCTCTGGCAGCCCCTTGAAATTCTCGCCCGCGAGATACTGCCCCATGCGCTTGAGAATGTGCAAACGAGCAACGCTGAGCACTTTTGGATCGTAATAGACGTCCAGCAATTTGAAAAAGTCCTCCGCCGAGGACGCCTTGTTCAAGCGATCAAGAATATTCATTCATATCTCCCACATTGGCACCGCCCCGGGCGTTCCAGTCGCGTCGATCTTTTCGTGTGGCGTAAGGCGCAAAGGCTCTTCGCGTAAACGCTTCTGAATGTGGGACAGGCGTGCTTCCAAAAACTCGATCCGATCCAAAACGATGGCGATTGCCTCGCCGACCGGATCGGGCATTTGATGATGGTCGAGATTGATGCGTCCGATCATTTTTCGCCGTTCACCGCCTCGGTAAACGATCTTTGCTGGTATTCCGACGACGGTTACGCCGGGCGGAGTCGTATCGATCACGACGGAATTTGCGCCGACACGCGCGCCGCGGCCAATTGTTATCGGGCCGAGGATTTTTGCGCCTGCCCCGACGACGACGCCGTCCTCAAGCGTCGGGTGGCGTTTGCCGGCGGACCAGGATGTGCCGCCGAGCGTGACGCCATGGTAGAGTGTCACATCATCGCCGACTTCGGCGGTCTCTCCAATCACGACGCCCGCGCCATGATCGATAAAAAATCGACGCCCGAGCGTTGCTCCCGGATGAATATCGATATTCGTCAGAAAACGCGCAAACCATGACAATAGGCGCGCAGGAAACCGCCAGCCGGATCGCCATAATCGAGATGCAAGGCGATGCCATAAGATTGCGTGGACGCCGGGGTAGGTCAAAAGCGTTTCGAGTTCGCCGCGAGCGGCAGGATCTCGCGAACAGACGCAACCGATATCTTCCCTGATCAACTGCAGGAGAGAGAGTGCATCGCTCCGTTGCTCTACCGTGCTGGTGGGAGATTTTGTACAATCAGCCGTCATGGCGAGGTGACGTGCCTCTCTGTATTCGCATCGCTTACTTCGCGCCAGATAGCCGTAAGCTTTTCCAGGGTGACTGCCCCCTTCGTCGCGATGGCGTGCGCACGAACGCGCGCCAGAATCGTCGTGAGCTCGGCCGTGCTTGCACAGAGATCCAGTTTGGCGAGCGACGCCTTTATCGATGCGATCCCGGAGTGCTTTCCGATGACGAAATCATGGTCGCGCCCCAACACCACCGGATCGAGTGCTTGATACGTGTGGCGATCCTTCAAAAGCCCGTCGACGTGAATTCCTGATTCATGTGTGAATACGTGCCCACCAACAATTGCCTTATTCAGAGGGACCGGCCGCTTGGCGGCTTCGGAGACAACATTCGCTACGCGAACGAGTTCCGATGGAATTATTCCTGTTTCACGTCCAGATATCTGCACCAGCGCCATCGCCACTTCTTCAAGAGGCGCATTCCCGGCACGCTCGCCAAGTCCAATCACGGTTACGGACGCATGGCTTGCGCCGGCCTGAATCGCTGCAAGCGTGTTGGCGGTTGCAAGCCCAAGGTCGTCGTGCGCATGGATCTCCAGTTCCAGATCCGTCGCTTCGCGCAAAATCGCGACAAGATTGAAAGTGGTAAATGGGTCCAGCACGCTGAGCGTGTCGGCGAGGCGAAATCGTCTCGCTCCTGCCTCCTTCGCGACGGCAACGACCTCCATAAGGAAATCGACACTGGCCCGCGAGGAATCCTCCCCGCCGACAGAGACGTCCAGCCCCTTCATTCGTGCGTAATCGACAACGGACGTTATTCTATCAAGGACCTCCGCCCGGCCGCCACGCAGCTTGGCTGCGATCTGGACGTCGGAGACCGGCACTGAGAGGTTGATCATTCCGACGCCGCTGGCAACAGCAGCGTCGACGTCATCCAAGCGCATCCGACACCAAGCTATAGCTTTCAACGGAAGGTCCGCGGCGACGATGGCGCGAATGGCAGCGATCTCGTGGACCCCAATGGCCGGCGTGCCAACTTCGATTTCCGGTACGCCAGCACGGGCGAGCGCACGGGCGATCGCCAGCTTCTCGTCGATCCAAAACGCGACGCCAGGAGCTTGCTCTCCGTCGCGCAGCGTTGTGTCATTGAGGATGACACGCGGGAATGCCGTGCTCAGCAGCGACTGAGCCTTTCCCAATCCGTCATTGTTCGATCTTCTCGCCATTCCATCAATTTCGCGCTCGTGGCGCGCCTTTCCCGATCGTCGAGGCTCTCTACACTTGGCATGTTCGGCCTACTTCCGACGCAGTCTCACGACGACATCGACACGTTCGATCTCGAATCCGTCCGGCGGTTGCGGAATCCTGTCGAGCAGATCATCGACTGCGGGAATGTCGAGCAGAGCGTTTTCGCTCTGTATGAAAAAGTGGTGATGGTCGCTCGGATTGGTGTCGAAGAACGATTTGGAGCCGTCGACGCCTATCTGGCGGAGCAATCCCGCTTCGGTGAACTGGTTGAGGGTATTGTAGACAGTGGCAAGTGAGATTGGGATCTTGGCCGCCACGACCTCTTCGTAAAGCGCCTCCGCGGTGATGTGCCGGTCTCCCTTCGAAAATAAGATCCAGCCCAGCACCATTCGAGGGCGCGTAGGTCTTAGTCCCGTTCTCTGCAGGACCGCCTTGTATCTTTTCCAAGGGTGGTCATCGACCCTGGCAGGCGTTTTCGAGTCCAGCACCGGGGCCTCGATCGAAAGTTCTCTGGTAAACATTGGGGGCAGCACCTCATCGACGAGACCTACAAAGAGACGGCGATATGCGCCCCTCATGGCTTGAGAGACCGGCCCCTCATGCGGGGTTTGAGGAGCCGGTCCCTTGCGGGCTGATTAGGCCGTCGCCAGCTCGGCCGCGCTCTTGCCGATCTGGCTCTCGTCAACCTGTTTCATGATGCCGTGCTCCATCAGCATGTCCTCGAGCTCGTCCATCGTGATCGGCGTCGGAATGATCCCCTTGCCCCCGTTCGCGTGGATCTTCTCTGCCAGGCTGCGGTAATGGTTCGCCTGCACTGAATCCGGCGCGTATTCCAGAACCGTCATCCGACGAAGCTCGGCATGCTGCACGATGTTGTCCCGCGGAACGAAGTAGATCAGCTGCGTTCCGAGCTTCTTCGCAAGAGCTTCCGCAAGCTCAAGCTCCTTGTCCGTCTGACGCTCGTTGCATACCAAACCGCCAAGACGAACACCGCCTGAGTTCGCGTACTTCAGAATGCCCTTCGAGATGTTGTTCGCCGCATACATCGCCATCATCTCTCCAGACATGACGATGTAGATCTCCTGAGCTTTGTTCTCACGGATCGGCATCGCAAACCCGCCGCAGACAACGTCGCCAAGAACGTCGTAGGACACGTAATCGATGTCCTCGTAGGCGCCATTCTCTTCCAGGAAGTTGATCGACGTTATGACGCCGCGGCCCGCACAACCAACACCCGGTTCTGGGCCACCCGATTCAACGCAGCGGATGTCCTTGTAGCCGACCTTCATCACGTCTTCGATCTCGAGGTCTTCCACAGAACCCGCATTCGCCGCCAGGCTCAGGATCGTGTCCTGAGCCTTGGCATGCAGGATCAGACGCGTCGAATCCGCTTTCGGATCGCAGCCAACGATCAGGATCCGATGACCCATCTCCGCCAATGCCGCCAGTGTGTTCTGTGACGTCGTCGACTTGCCGATGCCGCCTTTGCCGTAAAACGCGATTTGTCGTAGTGCCGACATGTTGTCTCTCCTTTGAACCGAGTGCCTCTGCGCCACGCCTTCCGCGATCACGCAGTCATGTCCTCTCATACGGGCTCACGGGTGGCGGGAAGGAGCACAGTGCTCGCTCGTCGCGTCGGCCTGCACTCAGCCCTTACTCGCTGATTTTGAGAGAGAGAGCAAGCAGCGTGCCACTCGTCGAGATTTTCATAAGAACCTGTGTTTACTCAGGATTCTCGGAGCCGTGGGCAAACGCAACGTTGATCTGGGTTGCTGCGGATTTGTAGGAAACAAGACAAAAAATTCGGTGGGAGAATCCAACTCTGTCGGGGACCACGGGATTCTCTGCGCCCGCCAAGACTTGCCGCGAATGGAATGAAAATTGCTCATCGCAGTTGCGGGCGGCGTTTATCGCCGCTTGATCGGGTACATCCTGCGCTGCGAGGAACGAAATGCAAATCGGCGTTGAAACGTCAAAGGCCGTGGACCAGCGGCGTGTGTTCGTCATTGATGATGATGAAATCACGCGCGCTGCATTGCAGTTCATGCTGCACGATGAAATCGAAACTCATGAACTCTCAAACCTTGAGGAAGCTTACGATAAGGGCGTCGACTGGCTGAAGCCCCACGTCGTGCTTCTGGGTGTTTCGTTCCTGAGCGAGAGGGGCGTCGGACTTGTCCAAGAGATAATGACAAAGTTTCCGGACGTCCGGGTCCTCATCGTCTGCGAGAAAAAAGACGAAGCGATGGCGATTGAAGGAATGAAGGCCGGAGCACACGGCACACTCGTCAAGCCGCTGACGCTCGAGTCGGTTCGCAAGAAGGTCGATACGGTCCTCGGCCGAGGGGGCGGCGCGCCGATCATTCAGCTCGGAATGCTCAAGTAAGGCGCGCGGACTGTGACGACGGTCATCTTTTATCAAAAGCCCGGTTGCGGAACGAACGCCCGCCAGAAGCGCATGCTCGAAGCCGCGGGGCATGAGGTCGTCGCTAAGGATCTGCTTTCGGAACCCTGGACCACAGAGCGGCTGCGCAGCTTTTTTGGCGATATGCCGGTCACGTCTTGGTTCAATCCCGCGGCGCCGCGCATAAAGTCGGGAGAGATCAAGCCTCAGTCCTTCAATGATGAAGCAGCGCTGATATTGATGCTCGCAGATCCGCTTCTTATTCGGCGGCCGCTGATAGAGGCAGATGGCCAGAAGTGCGCCGGCTTCGACAGAGAGCCCGTCGTATCGCTGCTGGGTAACCACCTGACCGGAGAAGACGTCCAGAGCTGTTCGCGCCATGATCAGGCGACGCAGTGCCCCGACCCACGCACGCCCCAAGACGGTCAGCCGTCATGACAGAAGCTGCCACACGTGCACTGAGCCGCTCAGAGACCGCTGTGGCTTATCACGCACGCACAAAGCACAGCCTTAGACGATATGCTTCCGGTCCGGAGACGCTGGACTGGGATGCGCAGCCCAATCCGTTTCGCGAATTCGAAGGATGTGACCGCGTTGCGCTGGAGCTCATGTCCCAACAACCGAATACCACCTATCGGCAGCTTTATGATCCCACGAGTACGGCCGTTACGCCGCTGACGATTGAATCGGTGGCCTCCCTGCTCGAGCTTTCCATGGCGCTCTCGGCCTGGAAGGAACAGGGGCCAGATCGCTGGGCACTGCGCTGCAATCCATCTAGCGGAAATTTGCACCCGACCGAAGCCTACGTACTTTCACGCGACGTTCCGGGTCTTGATGACGGGCTTTATCATTACGTCTGTCGCGACCATATGCTTGAACGGCGATGCCGCTATGAAAAGACGACGGCGGGAGAAGCTCGTCTTTGGATCGGGTTTTCATCGATCCATTGGCGAGAAGCATGGAAGTATGGCGAGCGTGCATTCCGCTACTGCCAGCTCGATATCGGACACGCGCTTGGGGCGCTTCGCTACGCAGCCGCCGCTCTCGGATGGACGGCGAAACTCGTTGATCTCGGCTCAGATGAACTTGCTAAATTGATGGGCCTTGATCGCAGGAACGACTTCCGCGGCGCCGAATCTGAAGAAGCCGATCTTGTGCTCGCTATAGAACCGCATCGCGGGTCTGGATCGGATGCAGTCCATCAAGCGGTCACAGTGGAATCACCGGCGGCTCAATGGATGGGCCGTGCCAACGTCCTCGATCTCCATCCTCTCTACCGCTGGCCCATCATCGATGACGTGAGTGTTGCCACGCGCGGGCGTGGCGCCGATGAGTCATTATTGGAGACAAAAGCTTACCCTCCAATTGGGGACGCACCAGACGTTCAAGCGGCGACTATTATTCTCAATCGCCGCAGCGCGCAGCGTTTCGACCCAAAATTCAAGATGAGCGCCGGCACCTTCTACCAAATCTTGGATTCGCTACTTTTTCGACCGTCCATGCCCTGGGATGTTTGGGACTTCCTACCGCGCGTCCATCCAATCTTTTTCGTTCACCGCGTCGAAGGTATTGAACCGGGCGTTTACGCTTTACCGCGTCGCGAAGCTGCCATGCCCCTACTGCGGCAGCAGCTTCATTCCGATTTCCGCTGGGACCGGCCTTCCCGTTGTCCCGCTCACCTCCCCTTCTTTCGACTTGCAGCCGCCGACTGCCGGGCCATCGCAAAAACGGTAAGTTGCTATCAAGCGATCGCAAGCGACAGTTGTTTCTCCCTCAGCATGCTCTGCGAGTTTCACTCGATCGTTGAGCTGAACGCGTGGCGCTATCGTCAACTCCACTGGGAAGCCGGCCTGCTTGGACATATTCTTTATCTTGAGGCGGAGGCTCTTGGTATCCGTGGAACTGGGATCGGCTGCTTCTTCGATGATGCCTTGCATGAATTGCTCGGATTGAAGACTGACCAATTCCAGGCTCTCTACCACTTCACGGTCGGACGCCCCATCGCGGACACGCGCATCCTGACTCTACCTCCTTACCCAGCGCGGAAGACAGATAAAGTCGAGCATACAGCATGAAAAATCGTACCCCCTTTCTTTGCATCGATGTGCGAAAAGCGGAGGCCTTGCTCCGCCGTAACGACGTTGTTGTGCTCGACGTGCGCGACATTGAAACCTTCAGGAAAGGTCATATTCAAGGCGCGCAGCACGTTTCAATGAGAAATATATCGAGCGTGATCAATGGAAGCGAAAAAAAAGCACCGGTCGTAATCTACTGCTATCGTGGCTTTGCAAGCCGGGAATACGCTCAGATGTTTTCCGATTTCGGGTTTTTGGAGGTCTACAGTCTCGATGGTGGCTACGAAGCTTGGCGCAACAGCCGCGATACGACGAGCGGCAGGGAAGACAAGTCTCTACAATGGTGGCTCGCGGAGCACGGGTTCCCCGTCGATGACGTCAACAGTATCATTGCCAACAACACAACTCCACTTATGAAAGCCAGTCATCTCGGCGACAGCGAGATCGTTCGCAATCTCATCGCGGCCGGTGCGCGAATAGACGCACAAAATACCGATGGCAATACTGCGCTGTGGCTTGCATGCGTCGGCGGCCACTTGAATATCATTGACATGCTTGCTGACGCCGGCGTTGACATCAATAATCGGAACGACAATGGCGCTACCGCACTGATGTATGCGTCTTCGGCGAGCAAGGCCGACGTTGTTGCGCGATTGCTGGAAAAAGGCGCCGATATCACTGCGGAAACACTGGACGGCTTTACCGCAATTGATATGGCTGCAACAATCGAGTGCCTCGAGCTGCTCCGGAATGCAAGAAAGACACTGGCCGTCCGGGCCTAAGCCAACCAGGTCTACATGAAGCCGAGTTCGAGCTTTGCTTCGTCCGACATTTTTGACTGCTCCCACGGCGGATCGAACACGAGATTGACTTTTACGTTCTGAATTCCTTCGATCTCATTCACGGCATTCCGCACCCAATTCAGCATCTCGCCGGCGACAGGGCATGCGGGCGCAGTAAGGGTCATGTCGATCTCGACAGATCCACTCTCTGTCATCTCGATGCGGTAAATCAGTCCGAGATCATAGACGTTCACCGGAATTTCTGGATCGAAAACGGTGCGTAAAGCTGCAACTATGGTCTCTGTTCCTGGCTGGCGAGCCGAATCCATTATTTGCGCATCGTTGGCGGTCGGTGTGCTCATGGACATAGGCCCCTCGTCGTTGCAATCGTGATGCGGTCGCCATGCCGCTCTGATTGGGATCCTGCAAACGCAATGCCACGCTTCTAGTGGCTTAGTCCAAGGCTTCCGCCAGCGCGGAAATTACCGGCCACCCTACCACTCCAGTGGGATCCATTTCACGCAATTTTGCGAGCATTCTCTTGGCTTCATCGCGATTGTTCTGCTTGAGATTGATGAAAGCGAGAGCCTTGAGTGTGTAGAGAGCAAAGCGCGCGGCGCCCTCAGCCACGTCGCTTTCCGGCCGCCATTGGAGCCAATCATAACTCCATCCTGCTTGACTTGCAGCTTTCTCGAGGCCTTGCTCCGCCGCGACTTGGGCCTCTTCGAGATTTCCCCGATAGGTGTGGATTTTGTAGAGGCAAAAATAGATCGGAAGCACATCCGGAGCGGCTGCGAGCGCTTTGCGAAAAAGTGTATCTGCTCGGGCATAATCCTGCCGATAGGCCGCCACGCCCTGCTGAAGAAGCGCATTGATTGCTGCTGGCAAATCTCCAAAATTTATTGCTTCCGGCTCTACGAGTAGATCGGTCATGTGGACCTCTGCAACGGCGCGCCAAATGCGCAGGACTTCCTATTCCAAGCCGCAAGCAAGAGGCGGGCCGCAGCGACGCACGGTAAAGCCGAAGAAGATCCTGCAGCGCTCGTTTCTTCCGGAACAGAACCTGGCGTCGCGATGTCAGAAACCCGACATCGGACCGAGGCATCGTTCCTCCAATTGAGGGAGGATTCTTTGCGTTATCTCACGCCAGCCCGCCCGTTCGAAGCTTGGCTTCTACTTTGCATAGAAGCGACTATGGAACTTGGAGCGACCCTAATGGCAATGGATGGACGCGAGATCGAGAAGCTCATCAAGCAGGCGTTTCCCGACGCGCATGTTGTCGTCATCGATATGGCAGGAGATGGCGATCATTTTGCTGCTCGCGTTACATCTAGCGCCTTCAAAGGCAAGAACCGGATCCAACAGCACCAGATGGTCTACAGCGCGTTGAAAGGACAAATGGGTGGCGTTTTGCATGCCCTTGCTCTCGAAACATTGATCCCAGAGTGACCTGTCAGAACGGCGCATTTTGCAAACCGCATCCCGTGTGTGGAGAAAGCTTATGATGGATTTAACGACCGGACGCATCAAAGACCTCATCTCGGCAAGTGACGTCGTTCTCTTCATGAAGGGCGTGCCGACGGCTCCCCAATGCGGATTTTCCGCAGCTGTCGTGCAGATCCTATCAAAGCTCGATGTTCCGTTTGCCAGTATCGATGTCCTGTCCGACCCGGAAATCCGCGAAGGTATCAAGGTCTTTTCCAATTGGCCGACCATTCCTCAACTCTACGTCAAGGGTGAATTCGTAGGCGGCTGCGATATCGTGCGCGAGATGTTCCAAGCAGGCGAACTTTCGGCGCTTCTCACCGAGAACGGCATCCTGGCGACCGCGATATGACGACGACCCTTGACGACGACGTGGTGGACGTTCCGCAAGTCTACAAACATCATATCTTCGCGTGCTTTACGCAGCGTCCACCCAATCATCCGCGAGGAAGTTGCGGAGCCGTCGGCGCTCAGCCGCTCTGGGATTACCTTAGCAAAGCGCTCGAAGCCGAGCATCTTAGCGACGTCGGCTTTACCGCCGCTGGCTGCCTGGGATTTTGCCGGACTGGCCCACTCATGGTCGTCTATCCGGAAGGCATCTGGTACCGGCCGAGCACGGCCGAGGATATCGACGAAATCGTTCAATCGCATTTCAAGCAAGGTAAGCGGGTGGACCGTCTCGTAATGGTGCTGAGCAAGAATTAGCCCCTAGGAGATTTTCTTGCATTTACTCTGCGTCCTCTATTTTTCCGGCTAACAAACTCACGCTGGATAGAAGGTGAAGGTCTCATGATCGAGCTGACTGCAAGCGACGGACACAAATTTCTCGCATACCGCGCCAATCCGAGCGAGACACCAAAAGGTGCCGTCGTAATCATCCAGGACCTTTTCGGCGTCAATCCGTGTATTCGCAAGACCGCGGATCGCTTCGCCGCGAACGGATACGTCGCCATTGCTCCCTCCCTGTTTGACAGGGTAAGGCCCGACGTCGCGTTAGGATATGACGATGCAGCATACGCCGAAGGAATGTCTCTCGCCGAGCAAGTCGGAAAAGGCGACGCCATATCCGACATTCAAGCTACCGTTGATGCCGTTAAAGATGCCAGCAAGGTCGCGATCGTCGGTTTCGGTTGGGGCGGCTACTTGGCTTATGTCTCCGGGAACCGAGTGAACGGGCTTGCTTGTTCCATCGGCTATTACAGTGATGCTGTCGTGAAGGAGCTTAGCGCCAAGCGGAAAATTCCGACGCTCCTTCATTTTGCTGAAAGGGATTCGCGCTCTTCTCCCGACGAGGTCACGCTGTTTCGGGCTAGTCGTCCGGACGTCAGCGTATTCACGTATCCGGCGGGGCACGGTTTCGACTGTGATGAGCAAATAGCTTACAGCAAGGGAGCGGCCCAGACAGCGCAGGAACGCACATCGTTCTGGGTGTCGCAATATGTAGAAGGGCAGCCGCCAGTTACTCTCAAAAACGCCGGTGCATATGCCCAAGCGAAATCGGACAAGAAGAAGCAAAAGAAGAAAAAGGATGACGGGGACGACCTTGGTCCGCCCATGGATTGAGTCCGCGCCGTATCGTTGAGCTCGTGCTGGCCTCTCTTCAACGAAAATTATAGATCATGAAAGTGATTAGACACGATTTCGGCAAAGAGAAGCGTCTGATTACGCGGCGCTTTCGGCGCCTACTGCAGCTTGATGCCTTACACGAGGCCAATATCCGTGCAAATCCGCTTCCCTATCTCGAGCGTGCGAGCGAACGAATATACCAGCTGGAGAAGGTGCTATTCGAGGCTATCGAAGCGGCAAAACCCGCTCTTGGCGACACGGTTCCTACCGAGCGGATTGAAGTCGGCAATGGCGAATATCAGCGCCTTTTGTCCTGCTTTTCGATCGTCGAAAGAGGATTTCGCGAACTCGTGGCGAGTGACGACGAGTCGTCCTAGATGAGATTGCCTTTGCTCCAAATCGTTTGCCCGAAAAGCACCTCGTGCACATGGCGAATTGTCGAACACCCGCCAAGTCAAATCATTCGACTATGAAAATTCGCGTAGGCAAGAACTTTGCTTGCCGTATGCCAGATCTTGCGCCAGACCGAGAGGACTTCAGATGGCGATCGCCGAGGGATTTTTTGTTGATTGGGATGGCAATACGCGCAGCACATTAGAACCGGGCGGCGGTTACCTATGTGAAATCGATCCCGTAGCGCGCTACGTGGCGATCACGACAAAGACCGGCGCCGTGGTGCACGAAGGAACCTTCTACAAAAGTCTGGCCGAGATCGAGAAAGCAGGGATTCGCGCGCCGCTCGTACCGGCTTCACATCCGTGGGGGAAATGCGACGACAGGTTCTGAGACAACATATGTTGAGGAGATAAGGTCATGCTTCCGACAACAATTCTCGTCAACGAAATCCCGCGTTACGTCGTTCGTCCGACAGACATGAAAGCCCTCAATCGCTTCATCAGGAACGGCAAAACCTATCTTCTCGCTGATGAACCCGAGGGCAAGATCACGCATCGCCATGCCGATGATTTGGAATTGGCGAAATGGAAAAACGCTTTTGCGCTTCATAAAGCTTGGGGCGGCGACGACGAAGCCTTTTTCGGAGTTCCATCGGGTTAGAGGTGTTCCGCACATCGTTCTAACTAATTCCGAGCGGCGCGAGCGTCGTGCGGGTTTCCAGCTTGGTTGCGCATCCAGTCTGCGAGTTTGGCAATTGTCGCAAACAACTCTTCCTTTGCTTTGACATCCGCGATCTCATCGTCGAGCGCACCTCGCATGCAAAGAAGCCAAGCATCGCGTTCTGCAGGCCCGATCGAAAATCCCAAATGCCGTTGGCGCAATCGTGGGTGGCCCTTTTCAACCGAATAGAGCTTCGGACCACCAGTCCATTCGGACAAATACCGCTTTAGGACCTTAGCGATGGGTCCGAGATCCGAGTCATGCATATCGCGAACTGTTCTGGCCTCCGGCAACGTATCCATTCTCGCGTAAAAGTTCTCCACCAAACGATCTATGACATCTGCGCCGCCGATGCGCTCGAACATCGATAGTTCGGTATTGGGCTCCGTCATTGAGGTTCTCCGATCGTCTCTCGTGCGAATTGGCGTTGCTCTCGCGCCTCCGACGCCACAAGGCGTTTATCGGCGGGGATGACTACTATTCATCGTTGCTCGGTTGCAAGATGACCTCGGCGGGTGCGCCAAGCCCCTGGCTGTCGATGAACTCGAGCGCGCCGATACTGGACAGTCCCACGCCGTTCTCGATCAGAACAACTGCATCCTTCGGCATGGTGGAGAGCATTTCGACCAGTTGGCCTATGGTCATGGCTAATGTCTCGCTTCTATGCGCTTGGGATTTGGGCGCCAACTTCGTCGAAATACAAAGTCATAGGCTCTTCATCGAGCATGACGATCTCGGCGACCTTCAGTGCGCCGTTGCCATGGAAGTCATAGCGATGACTAAGTTTGACTTCGCCGTACACCATTTTATCAAACCCCTTTAACCTCCCCGCTTCGTCAAAGTAGGCCTTGAAGTAGGTATTGCGATTTGAGAGCGCTTCCTCCGCGACAGGGTTGATGAGCTGAAACGGAAGTTTCACGCCGCTGTAGGACACAAAATACCGGCAGTCTTGCTGCGCAGCCCCCACCACGTTTTCCCTTTCCATCCTGCTTGACGTGACTTTCGGTTAGGTCAGTTGGGATGAATCATGATTTCCATCGTATCGTCGAGATCGGCAAAAGGATCACCAGGCTCGTCATCTTCCAATGCGATATCGCAAACACAGACATCGCCATCTAATACGGCGAGCTTGACCGGCTCCAAAGCTTTGTCTTTGCATGGCCCATCGACGCACAGACCAGTCTCGATGTCGAAGAGCGCGCCGTGGCGGCCGCATTTCAGGAACGCCCCATCCGGACTGAAAAACTCGCCGGCCCCGATGTTCAACCAGACGCCAGCGTGAGGACAGGCATTCACGTAGCCGACAAAGTCGCTATTGCCCATTCGGACAACGACAATTCGAAACGGCCTACTTTCTCCGTCCTCGATGCGCAGCAAACTAAACCCTTTGGCGCCCCCAATTTCGAGGCTGTCGACCGCGCAAATGATGAAGACTTCGTTTGTTTCCGCTGACATCTCGTCCTCACGGGGCAAGCAATGCATCTTGCCCGGCTGGCCTCGCCCCGCCACGAAGGCGGAAGCACTGGCGCTCTTCATACAGCATGAAGCCCTATCAAAGGGCTTCATGCTCCGATTGCGCTGAATGATCGTTCACGCCGTCTCCGCCCACGGAGATCTCATTCAGCGGCACTCGGCATGCTCTCTGCCTTCAATGCGTCGACGCGTTCTCTGGTCAAGCGAAACACGCCTCGCCCGCCTGCAAGGGTCTGGTAGGAACCGCCCACGCGGTCACTTAGAAAATTGAACCAGTCCTGCGGCGGCAATGCCGGCGGCCTCTCGCTGATTTCGACGACGGTGCCGTTCGGAGCGAACCTCGTATGAATCAGCACTGGGTTATTCTGCTCCATTTCTCGTCTCCATAGAATTTCATAGACCTGATCCGAAGCCCAAAAGTTCAACTTTGATGTTCTCGGTTCCAAGCACCTTGGCCTGGCAAGCAAGACGAGACTTGGAACCGACGCCGACGATGGAGTCGAGCTTCTCGTTTTCCTCGCGCGCAATCTTCGAAAGTCCCTTGCGTCCCTCCTGGACGAAGACATGGCAACCGCCCCGACAACCTTGGTCCTCGCAATTGTGCGGAAAATCGATTCCCGAAGAGAGAATTGCGGCGAGCAAAGTCGTTCCGTCCGCCACTTCGATGGATTTGTCTGCCGGCATTATGGTCAGCGTTGCCATTGATAACTCCTCGCTTTTTCTTGCTATAGATAGATCGCAGCTCCTGCGCCGACGTTGATCGAAGCGTCCTTCATCGTCGAAACGATAAAGCCGATCTGGTCGTCGGTCAGATGCGTGTGAAACGGCAGCGCGACGGCGCGATCAGCCACCTTCTCCGCCACCAAGTAATCGCCGCGGCGATAGCCAAGATCGAAATAATGCCTTTGAAGATGCAGCGGATTGCAGTACGCGGCTGCTTCTACCTGCTCAACACGCAAATCTTCGACAATGGCGTCTCGGCTGGAGCGGGTGAATCGTGTTCCAAGATGCACCAGATAGAGGAACCAGTTCACTTCGGTTACATCCGGCCCGACGTAGGGATCTTTGATGCCCTCAAACGACTGGACGTGCCTGTAGTAGAGGTGCTCCGTCAGCCGGCGCCGCTCAAGAATTTCGTCTAGCCGCTTTAGCTGTGCGAGACCGAGTGTCGCGGTAATGTTGCTCATTCCGGCTTGATAAGCAGGCGTCCCACTGACGACGACGGACGATCGCTCTTCCAAGCGGTGGGACCGATGCCGCCGAATTGTCACCGCGAGATCAACGTCATCGGTAACAACCATGCCGCCCTCTCCGCAGACCAAAGGCGAGGGTTGCGAGAAATCGAACACGGACGCGTCACCGAATGTCCCAACCAGCGCACCCTGATATTTTGAGCCGATCGCTTCGGTGGAGTCTTCGATTAGGATGAGACCGTGCCTTTTGGCGACGTCACGCAAATCGGCCCAGGCCGCCGGGTGCCCGTTGTTGTTGGAGGCCACTATGGCTCGCGTCTTTTCGGTTATGCGGGCTTCGACCTTTGCCGAGACCAGCGTTCCCGCCCAATAATCGATATCGGCAAAAACCGGTCGCGCTCCGGCGATGCTGATGGCGTGCTGAGTCTCGCGGAACGAATAAGGCGACGCGATGACTTCCGCGCCTGCACCTACCTCGTAAGCGGCAAGGGTGAATAGAAGTCCAAGCGTTCCGCTAGGGACAGCGATGGCATACTTGCGGCCAACATATCCCGCGAATGCGGCTTCAAATGCTTCGACCGCCCGACCGCTAGACAGCCTCGGAGACGTCATGACCGCGTTAACGGCCTCAAGTTCCGCAATGGTGACATCGGGATCCGATAACGGAATGAAGGATTCGTCTCCTCCCTCAATGAGGGTATCATCACCTTTCACGACGCCATCCAGCGTTGCCGGCTCGATCATGCGTGTGTGCTCCGTTTCGCGAGAATAATGCCCGTTGCCTGTGCCAGATCGGACGTGATCCGCACGCAGTGATCGGCCGCATCCAAAAGATGAATGTCAAACTGGCTGTATGTGCGAAACGGTGTTTCGATTACGTCCGAAGCGTCACATCGTGTCCATGAGAGGTGTGGCAAGCGCTTGCGAAGGTCGCCAAAAACCTGGGCATCGCCCGGTTGCGCCGAGAGAACTTCATCGATCGCCGTCAGGTCGTCAGAGCCGATGGGCATTCGCAATCCTCTTCTCTTTGCGCTGTTTTTGTCGTGCGTGCATCGACGTCATTGCCAGAATTTTCGCTCGGCATCGGCGTTCAACTGGTCCAAAAGATCAGTCAGGCGTGCATAGGCGCTGTGAAATTCCCAGACCGCGTTTTCGTGGTCCTTTCGGAAAAGCTGCCAGCTCCCGCGATCGGCCTCATAGATCAGCAACGCGACATCGATGACGCGGCCATCAGGATCGATGTTCCTTGAGCAGCATGGGCTCGCTATGCGATAGCCGCCCGACACCGCGGACACGCTCGGCGAGACGTAGCGATAACGCCTGCGCGATTGGAGCGCGCGCTCAATCCGTCGGAGATCGAGATCGTTAGGATGGGCAGCCAAGCCCACCACCACCGAGTGCGTTAATGTCGCCAAGTTCATGACAGACTCGCCTTTCTAAACCGGGACGATCTCTTCCTCAAAGCAGCCCACAACGAGCCGTTCGCCGAACTCGACCAAATAGACCGGAATGTTCGCCTCGGTGTGTGTGCCGACCTGGACGATTTCTCCGGTGTCACCGACATTCACCAGTCGGCCTTGGTCGGGGGCGTCCGGAAACGAGCCGTCGTTATCAAGGTCTATGGTCGCCTTGACGCGCTGTCCCCATTGGTATTTCGGCAGCCGCGGTTCGATCATGGAAATTTTCCTCCAGCCGAAATTGCCTCCGGCAGAGGCAAATCCTCATCACCGTCGTGCGGGATGACGGGTTCCAGCTCCTTGCGCTTCATACCCACGCGATTACCGCTTTCGGTGAACTCGACGCCGTAAATATAAAATTGCTGAAGAAACGTTCCGATGCTGACGACGTATCCGACTTCGCCTTTCTTGGCCAAGATCTCACCGATCTCCTTGCCAGCGTAAGTTCCGTCATTACGGATCACGCGCTTCGCCTTCACCTTCTCTCCGAAGTTGAAAAATGGTGGCTCGGAGATCTCCACCACATCGCTATCGCGGACAATGTTGCTCATGTCGAAATAGCCATCAGTCTGTCACGATGCGCCATCGATTGGCGCGATTGCGCCATCTCACGCACGAGCGCGTCGCCGTCGTTCGCCAGTTCGGCGATTTGCGTATCCGGTACGCGGCTCGCCACTTCGTAGCGCACGCGCCAATCTGGGTCGTTCCGAAGCCAGAAGAGGAGATCAGATGACAGACGCTGAGCAACCTCGAGTCGCACCGCCGAATCCGAGTCTTCCACCATCCGGAACAACCAATCGGTAGGAATTCTCCGAGCAACGACGCGACGAACTTCCGGTTCTTCATCGTCCATAAGCCGCGCGAGCAATGCCGGCGCAATACGCCGGGCAACGACCAGGCGGACGTAATAATCGGTGTCCGATAACATCGGCGTTAGCTCGGCGTCGTCGAGAAGCGAGGCGATACGATTTCGCACTTCCCGATGGGGATCAGTCCGCAAACGCAAGATGAGACGCTTCGGCAATCGGCGCGCCGCATTCCAGCGCACGGTCTCCTCCTGGTCATCAAGAAGCGGCGGCAAGAGAAACACATCGGCGTGCTTGGCCGCAATTGCTCGCACCTCAAAATGTGCATGGGCGACGTAGGCGTTCGCGAGGTCCGGATTCCAATTGAAGAAGCGATCGATCCGCCGGGCGTAGCGATCGTTGACGCAAGCGTGCTTCAGCCGGCACCTACCGGCAGCGTTCAGCGCACCATGACCGCACGACGCGCAACTCACCTCATTCCCCAGCCAGTCTCGGGCTTCGTCGATGTCATCAGTCATCGTCATGTCCCATCCGATCGAGAACACCGAGAAGGACCTTTGCGCCGATCTTGTCTGTGGAATCGAGTTCGATAAGTTTGAGGACGGCAGCTCGACCTTCCTCTAGGTTGCCGAGCCGCATTTGGAGATAAGCGTATCCCTTCAGTGTAAAGAGGAAGAAGCGCGGAAGTATCTCCTCGTAATCGCCGAATGGCGCATCGGCTGCAGCGACTTCACGCCAATCCGGCACGAGATTGTTTTCGCGTGATGCCTTCTCAAGACACAGTTTTGCAATGCCGAGTGCCTCCGACAGCCGACCCTTGTAGAAGTAGAAACGATAGAGCCCGATCAGCACCGCTGCGTGCCCGGGTGCGAGCGCCTCCGCCTGACGGAGGTGGCGCTCCGCGACGTCATCTAAATGATAGGAGAGCGCAGCCTGCCACAAATGATCCTCCGCGTCGTCCGGAAGACCGCCTCCTAACAGAGCATTTGAAAGGAGAGCATCTTCGAAGACGGATTGCGGCGCCGCTTGCCCAACCGAGCCCACCATCACTTTCGTTTCCTCATTGCACGGCTTCAGCAGGCTGCCCCGAGCCGCAGCATGCGGTCGCTTTGGGATCATGAAAGACGAAACCCGTCTGGGCAGCACTGTCGCTAAAGTCGATGGTCACGCCTTCAAGAAGAATGCGGCTCTCCGCGGGCAAAAAGAATTTGAGGCCGTCCTGCTCCAGGACCGCGTCTCCCGGCTCTGGAGCGTTCTTCACGCTGATGTCCGCAGACAATCCTGAGCAACCTCCCGGACTGACGGCAAGCCGGAAACCACTTCCCGGTCCGCCATCCGCACGCAACATGAGATGAATAAATTTCTGCGCTGCAGGCGTGAGTATGAGATTCATCGTGGTCTCCTTTCGCTCACGCCGGCGGCTGGTAGCGAGGGTATGAGGTGTCGATAACGCACGTGTCATCGACTGGGCAGACCGCAGCGCACTGGGGCGAGTCGAAATGCCCGATGCATTCCGTGCATTTCTTTGGATCGATCACGAACGTGCCATTCTTCTCCGTAATCGCCACGTTCGGGCATTCGGGTTCGCACGCGGAGCAACTCGTGCATTGAGAGGCTATGATCTTCAGTGTCATTGATGTCTCCTAATCATCGACCTCAAGCGGCGGCGGTCAGTGCGCCTTGCCGAATTTCGGCGTCACCACGCTGAACGTGCTCTATCTCGCCGCTCTTCACCTTTGATAGGTAGTCCTTGAACCAAGTGATCGCGGATTTTTCGATAAACTCGTGCGCGTATTGATCGACGGGATCGATACCCGCCCTCTGGAGGTCGCTCTTTGGGCAACCTCCAATCTTTGCGACAAACACTGCGTGGCAGTCGTTGATCGCACGAATGATCGTCTCGAGGCTGTCCTCCTCGCCGTAACCACCCTGGCAATAAAGGTCGACGCGGCGATGACCGACGAACTTTGCGCCAGACGTCGAGAGTTCATAAACTTGGAACTCCTTGGCGTGACCGAAATGCTCATTGATAAGCCCCGAACCCTTTGTCGCCACAGCGACGAGAAGCTTGATGTCACTCACTTCACCTGCCAGCGAGGCAAGCTCCTCTTGCTTCGCAGCGACCTTGGCGACTCGCTCCTCTTCGACTTTGGCTTGGTATGCCTTGCGTGAATCCAGGTCGTAATCGACTTCCATCTCCATGATCTTGTCGGTCGTGAATTCTGCAGAGCGATCTTCGCCGAGAAGGCCAACGGCGTCAGCACGGCACTGACGGCAGTGGCGCATCATGTTCATCTCGCCTTCGCAAGAATCCTGGAGGGCTT
Source organism: Hyphomicrobium sp. MC1 (assembly GCF_000253295.1). NCBI lineage: Bacteria > Pseudomonadati > Pseudomonadota > Alphaproteobacteria > Hyphomicrobiales > Hyphomicrobiaceae > Hyphomicrobium > Hyphomicrobium sp. MC1. The sequence continues at coordinate 3,503,713 of NC_015717.1, forward strand.
TGAGCTCTTGCGCGGTGGGACCTCGTTGCCCAGTCAGGCCGAACGCCGTGCCATGTTCGGGAGAAGAGATCAGCGGCATAATATTGTGCAGGAAAGCGCCGCGAGACTTCACGGCCTTGTTCACATCGACCAGATGCTGATCGTTGATTCCTGGGATCATCACAGAATTGACCTTGCAGAGGATGCCTCGCTCAGTGAGCATCTCAAGGCCCTGCAATTGCCGATCTGTCAGAAGCTTCGCGGCCTCGACGCCCGTATAACGCTTATGTTTCCAAAATACCCATGGGTAAATCTTGGCGCCGATTTCGGGGTCGACCATATTGATTGTTATCGTCACGTGGTCGACATTGAAGCCCGCGATCGTATCAACATGGTCTGGCAGTGCGAGGCCGTTCGTCGATAGGCACAGCTTGATATCGGGAGCGGTCTTGGAGATCAGCTCAAACGTCTTGAACGTCTTCTCCGGATTTGCCAAAGGATCGCCCGGGCCGGCGATGCCCAACACCGTCATCTGCGGAATAGTCGAGGCCACCGCCAGAACTTTCTTCGCCGCCTGCTCGGGTGTCAATTTCTCGCTGACGACGCCCGGACGAGATTCGTTCGCGCAGTCGTATTTGCGATTGCAGTAGTTGCATTGGATGTTGCACGCCGGCGCGACCGCGACATGCATACGCGCATAGTGATGATGAGCTTCCTCGCTATAGCAGGGATGGTTCTTGACCTTCTCCCAAATCTCCGTCGGTAGATCGCCCTGGCCCGCTTGCGATCCGCAACTGGCCTTGCCGCTTCCGCCGTGCGTTCCGCAGCCCTTGTGGTCCGCGATCTGCTGCATCACCGCTTCCAGCTTCGCTTCGGATCCACTCGCTTCCTGCTGCGCCGATACGTCCTGCATCTCAAATCCTCGCTGACAGTCGTGCAGTGTGCTGCACGTAGGTGCTATCGTCGTTTGGCGTTGCGCCGCCGATGCGTGCAACACCTCCTGATGATGGCGGTACGCAACTCGCGTGCCAGTGATTAGATTTTGAATAACTCTCCGAAAGGTCTGCATTTTTCCGACTAAATGCGCTGTGGTGATGCTGACATGCGTGCGATGCGCACCCTTGAGCTGTTGGAAAAACGACAGCGGCAACGTTGTTGTTGGTGCGATTTCCGACGCATAAGACTGGACGATGGGTTGCACGTGCGATGCGCCCCTTCGTCGGCGAGCGCAGCGTCAGCGCATTTAACTTGTTCGCGGTCTCGAACATATTCGATGAGCGAAATTCTCAAGCCGCTTTCAGGATAATTTCTGCGGCTTTCGGGAGCGGAATGACGATCGGCGTCAGGCCGTGCGTCATGAAGAACCGCATCTCATTCTTAGTCAGGCCGTCGGGATCGACCAGGACGTAATGCTCGCCGGCTGAACGCTTCGTCACCTGGCGCGCATAGGTTCGAAGAAGCTGATCGTGAAATCGGCAACCGATAAAAAGGAAACGCCGATCGGTACGACGATCCTTCACCGCATCGGGAATTGGCGTCTGAATGTCGATTTCCGTCAGCACCTCGACGTAATCTGCATCCGAAATCAGATAGTTTTTTGCTGGGGCGATCGAGCCATGCGGCTTGTAGAGCAGCGTCGTACAAGCTTCGATGGCCGTACGGTCGGCTTCGTTTCCGGCTGCATCATAAAAGCGATACCAACGGTCTTCGCCGATGCCAGCACGCGTGATGCCTTGAATCTCACTCCAGTCATTTCTTTCACTCAGCGCTGCGCGCATCGTCCCGTCGTACCAGACGTCGACGATCATAGGCAGCGGCAAAGATGCCAGATAGCGATGCAGCGGCGTCGGCTCTATCGCTGGCGTGAATGCTTCAGTCATCAACGCCGAGACGGTTGAGCGATGCTTCATGCTCTCGATGTGTTGAGCAGATGCCCACGCATTTCCTTTTGCCCGCCGCGGCAGCGCAACTTTTGCGCCGAAGTAAGCAGCAAGGGCTTCCGGCGTCATCGGGACGCTTGGCTTTGAAAGCTCCGTCAATCCCGGTCCGAGATACGGAATAATCGTTCCCGTTTTCAATTCACTCGCGATCTTGGCGAGCAGCGCCTCTGCATCGTCCAACTTCAAAATATCTGTGCAGGGAACGGGCGCATTCATGGCCATCAGTCCTCTTCACCGCGTTTACGCGCATTGATCGTAATTGGAAGGGGCGTATCGGCAGCCAATTCAGGCAAATCGAGAACCCAACCATTTGCGATACGAATCCAGCCACCCCAAAGTGTCTCGTGCTGCGACTCGACAATTGGCTCCTCGAGATCCTTCTTCGGAACGTAAATGGACAAACCTGTCTCCGGAGAGCGACGGATCATCACTTTCATCAATTCAACTCCTTTGTTCGCAGCCGATCAGACCGACGGGCATGCTCTCAGAGATTGACCGGGTCGATACCGGTCGCACTGCGCACGAAACAAAATGTCACTTCACATATAACTCTGCGCGTTAGAGCCTACCGGCCTCCCGGGTACCGACGGCAACATCGCTCTTAGCTTTGCGATAATGCCCGGCAAAACTTCCAAGACTCGATCGACATCGGCATCCGTGTTGTCTCTCGACAGCGAGAGGCGGATAGCCCCATGGAGCGCCGTGACCGGAACACTCATTGCCCGTAATACATGAGAAGGCTCTGTCGAACCGGAGGTACACGCTGAGCCCGAGGAAGCTGCGATCCCCGCTCGACTCATATGCGTAAGGATGGCCTCACCATCGAGCCCGTCGAATGCAATATTCGATGTATTAGGCAGCCTGTTGCGCTTGTCGCCGTTGACGAAGCACGGGCCACCCACTCGCAAAATCCCATCCTCGAGGCGATCACGCAACGCGCGCACCCGCGTCGTTTCTTCATCGAAGCGAGACATTGCTAGTTCGGCGGCTTTTCCCAGTCCGATGATCGAGGGAACATTCTCAGTACCGCCGCGCCGTCCGCGCTCTTGATGCCCCCCTCTAATTTGAGACGCAAACTTTACACCTTTGCGGACGTACAGCGCACCAATGCCTTTCGGACCATGCAGCTTGTGGCCTGATAGAGAGAGCATGTCGATCTCAGAAGATTTCAGATCAATCAGCATCTTTCCGACAGCTTGCACGGCATCCGTATGGAATAGTGCGCCGACGCTGTGCGCCATCTTCGCCAAGCGATCGACAGGGAAGATCGTTCCGGTTTCGTTGTTCGCCCACATGACCGATGCGATTGCTGTCCGCGGCCCGAGCGCACGCGCAAAGGCTTCCTCATCGAGCCGTCCTTGGCGATCGACGCTGATGATATGCACTTTGGCGCGCCCGATCCTTTCAAGATGGGTAACGAGCGTGAGGATCGCTGAATGCTCGACGTTCGTCGTTACAATCTCATCACGTCCCGCTTGAGTTTCTAGCGCCGAGAGAATTGCTGCATTGTCAGATTCAGTTCCGCCTGATGTAAAAATAATCTCATGAGGCAAGACCGCGCCAATCAGAGCCCGCAGATTATTGCGTGCGTCTTTCATAGCCTCGCCAAGCCCCGAACCGAATAGGTGCTCCGAGGAGGCATTCCCGAACTGCTCTGTAAAATAGGGCAGCATGGCTGCTACGACCGCGGGATCTGTGCGTGTCGTCGCGTTATTATCGAGATAGACGGGACGCACGGATGACCTCATTCAGTGCTGCGCTTTTATCCCACCTATGATCGGGATAAGCCGCACAAATTCGCCCAACCTCTCGACTAGGCGGGCCTGGATGCCTTCGAGCGTGGAACTACTGAGTTTGCAAAACACGCAGGCGCCGCTCAGCTTGACCATCACTTTGTTGCCGCTGACTTCGACGAGCTGGCAGTCCCCGCCATCGCGCTGCAAGTTTCCGCGGATCTCTTCGATCACGGCTCTTATGATCTGCGTGCGCTCATCCTCAGAAGTCGTCTCCTGGGTAGAATGTGCGGTTTCGGTAAGCATGATTTCGTCTTTTCTCCCTGATTACGATCTGGGCTGAAAACTCAAGCTCTGCATGTGACGAGGCCTGCGCGGAGCGCATTCGTCGTAAAAACGGCGCTATCCGAACGACTTCCCGCAGGAGCAGCTCGAATTCGCGTTTGGATTTTCGAAGGTAAAGCCCGAGCCTTCGAGAGCCACCACGAAGTCGATGGTGGTACCGGCCAGAAGTTCGTGGCTCTTGTTATCGACGAAGACCTTTACGCCATCGCGTTCGATTACGGTGTCATCTGGGCCTGCCTCATTGACGAGGCCCATCATGTACTTGTATCCCGCACAGCCGCCGGCCTCGACCATGATGCGAAGTCCGCCGACCGGTTGGGGTGCGCCCGAGATGGCGTTGCGAACTGCATTCAACGCACTGTTGGTCAGATTTATCATTGCTCACCCTTCAATGCCCGAAGACGTTTCAATGGCTAGGAGCAAGAGCTGTGCCATGCCTCAATACGCTGATTTGGCGGCGCTTTTCACAACGTCATAGCTGTTGTGTTTGCTACTATGTTTGGTTTCCGACATTGCACGACGGAGCGTAGGCGAAGTCGAGTAGACCTCTCAGGTCTGCGACCCGTCAGACGCGTCGCAACGGTGCGGTTCGATAACACCAAATCTTTCAAGCACGCGGCCGAGGGGATCGCAGCCTGGCGTAATTCGGCAAGCAACTTGCATGTGTAACTTGCAGGAAGTGGATCGCGCGCCGATCCATGCGACAGCCGAGGGATTGCCTGTGACGACTATCGAGAAAACCGCAACGACGATTGAGAAGACCGCACTTGCCCGACTAGATCACGAGGGACGCCTGCTCAATGCGGTGCTCAAAGCGCCAACGACAAAACCAGGCCGTTTTGGTTTTCGCGGTGACATAGCGTTGAAGTTTCAAACGCAGGTCGCCGATGAAAAGCGCCCGCCGGACTTTTGCATCGAACAAGTGCTCACAATCGTCGAAGAGGGGGAGCCAACGATCCCTGTCCTTGCGGGCTATCTGCACAGCTTCGCGTATCTCGGCGTAGTAACAGATACGATCGGAGATCTACTGCGGCCGACGGGCAAGTATCTCCTATTCTGCAATAACATTGATCTTCTAGCCAAATATTGCGTGGACATCAGCGGTCTCACATTCATTATCCTGCCTTGCGATGAATCGACGGTGTGGAAAGAGACGCTGGATCTGATGAGCATCGACAAGAATGATATCAAGAAGCTCGATACGGCCGGCAAACTTGACTACGTTCTCGACGCTCTCGCAAAGTTCGAAGCCTCGTATGAACCCATCACTTTCGAACAGGGTCTCGCGCTAATGCAGCCGGTCAAGAACAGAAACGAGAACCGTCCGGTCTAGGCCAGCATCAAATCGTGGGCTCTTCGGCTGTTGAGGTTTCACTTTCTTCGTCATCTTCAGCAAGCCGGACGCCCGTAACGCAAATATCATTGTCGATGATTGCGAGCGCGACAGGCTGCAAGCTGCGTCCTTTGCAGGGTCCCTCGACGCAAACGCCGGTTCCGAGTTCAAAAAGGCCGCCGTGCTTGCCGCACATCAGTCTGATGCCGTTTGAATCGAGGAACTGGTTGCGCTCCCAGTCCAGATTCACACCATCGTGAGGACACCGGTTGACGTAGCCAAAGACCTGCCGTCCCCAACGCACGATAACGATCGGCCAAGGCCGTTCGAGACCGTTGTCATCGATCAGCAAGAGTTGAAAGCCACGCGCCCTCTGGCTTGGGATGTCGCTCATGCTGCAAATGGCGTAGGCGGTACTCGCGTCCATGCTTTCCTCTTTCTTCAAGACCAGCTCGAACAAGCTGATGTCACGACGTCAGCTTTCGGCAGCCTTTATCGCCGTTGAGCTGTAAGCGACCCTGCAAGATTCGCGCAAATCCACGCCTTGCTGTTTTATTCCACCTGGATGGCACAGAATTTGATTGTTCTTCCGTTATCAAACCGAATGCGCGGAGAACGGAATGAATATCGCACCCGAATTTGCTCAGTGTTCCCTGGACGACCTGAAAACGCTGCTCGATGGTGGCACTCTGACGGTCTATTCCGTTGCTCGCCCTCACAGTGCCGACAAACCTGTCGATCGCAGTGGCGTACTCGCGACATTCACGTTTGCGGCGTCCGCCTTCGGTCCAGCCGCCGATGGACTGGAAACGCCAAATTTCACGGCTAATCCCGTCAACGCGGTCAGCGTCGGCACACCTGGATTTGCACGCGCGCGCAAGGCCGACGGCACGGTGATCGCCGACTTTTCTGCCGGTCCGGGAGAGCGAGAAATCAAATTCAAGGAAGTTTCGTGTTCGAACGGAGCGCCGGTGGTCCTCACCAAGTTCACGTTCATGCCGGAAGGTGCATGGCCGGAGCGACCGGATTACTACGACACCAAGCCGCGCTCTGGCTTTCCCATGCCACAAAATCCGTGACGACTTCCACGCAGTGGAATTGAAATATCATGTGTCCTGTTGAAGACAGTTGTCGATTTTCCGACATGTGGGGAAATTTTGTATGACGGCTCCAGATCAAGACTCGTTGGTCAGCAGCGAATGGCTTGCTGAGCATCTTACGGATCCGAGTGTTCGTATCCTTGATTGCACCTGGCACCATGTCAGCACAAATCTCGATGGACGCACGCAGTACCGCGGGCGCCATCTTCCCGGGTCGGTTCACTTCGACATTGACCATGTCGCTGACAAATCCAATCCGCTTCCTCATATGCTACCGACGGCGGCCGACTTCTCAAAAAAAGTCGGCTTGCTTGGTGTGGGAACCGGTGACCAGATCATTGTTTATGACCGCTTGAATGGCGGTTCTGCAGCAGCGCGGGTCTGGTGGATGTTCCGGGTCTTCGGCTACCATAAAGTTGCACTACTCGACGGCGGTTTTGGCAAATGGGTCAAAGAAAAGCTTCCGACCGAGATGTCGCCAGTGCGGCCAGAGCCAAAATCATTCTCGGCGGAGTTCTCTCCCGCGCTCGTGCGCACACTCGACGACATGAAGACGAACCTCAGTTCAGGACGTGATCAAGTCATCGATACGCGCGGCGCAGGCACTTTTGCCGGTACGCACGAAGATGTGTTCCCGTTCAAGAAACTTGGCCACATTCCCAATGCCGCCAATATCCCTTGGACTGATTTCATCGGCCGGGATTCGGGGACATTCATCGCACCAGATGCCATATCCGAGCGCATTCAAGCAGCCGGCATCAATCTTGCCTCGCCGATCGTGACGACGTGCGCATCGGGCATCACATCTTGCGTCGTCGCGCTGGCGCTGCATTTGGCCGGCCATAAGACAGCGGCTGTCTACGACGGGTCTTGGGCAGAGTGGGGACTTGCCGAAGATACGCCTGCAGTGGCGGCGTAGCCTATGCCGCGAGGCTTTTCGATGAGCGGGAAGACACCCTTTAAGATGATCGAGGAAGGTCCGGAATACGAATTGTTCGCTTCCGAGGATGAAGCCGCGTTCGTCCTTCGCTTCAAACCTGATCGGATGAACGCACATTTGATTGATGATGACGCCTTGCGATTCTACGCTGATTATAAAGCGCTAAAACTACAATTTCCCGCCTGGACGGCTGACCAAACACTTGCACAGCTCTGGGATCAAGGCGGTTACAGCTGGCTTGCAGCGCAGGAGAAGTGCTGACCATGTCGACCCTCGTCAAAACCACGCAGGACGGACGAAAGCTTGAGGTCGTCGGCCTCGCCATTTGTCTCGATGGAGTTCTTGAGGCCTTCGAGCTGATCGAAGTCAAGCTTCATCCTAACAGGCGCGCTATTCGCGAGGTCATGCCGGAAGCGACGCATATGGCCGGACGCGTGGCACTTACGCGTGAAGAAGCGGAGATCGTCGACAAGGCCTTCAAGAAAGCCGAAGCCGAAATTCTTGCGAATCCGACCGCCATCAACGAACGCTTCCGCATTGCGGCGATGTGGAAAGCCCGGGAACAAGGTATTGAATGACCGCGCTTTAAATTTCGCGGCGATCAGGCAGCGGTTGCCGGCGCATTTCTCGCCCAGGCGAGCCTCGATTCTCCGTCTTCAGCTCCAAAGCAAATCTTGAAGTCATCGCACTCCGAACAAACCGGAGCGGTGCAAAGCACGAATCCCTCCGATCCGCAGACCATGCGATAGAGGAATTTCTTCCACTTCATATCCTGCCGGTTTCTATCAGCGAGCCGTGAGAAGTGTCTTTTCATCAGTGTCGAAAGCTCACCTCGATTTCGCAGACCCAAATCCTGCCAGAGGTGATGAGGCCATTTGCAACGCCGGGCGATCATGGCAACGAGCGAGCGCTCCAAAGGACCGGCGCCACTGGCAAACATGGTGAGAATATCGCGAATAGATTGCTCTTCATCATCAACGACCACCTCGGCATCACCCGCCTCGATGTCCAGCGCCGCGTGAATGTCTGGAAACATATCGATGGCAAGGTTCGAGAAGGACGATTTATCGAGCCCTGTCCCTTCTAAAATCGTGCCATTGCCAATCCTTGCATCGGCCAAAGCGAGGGCAAGGATCGCCGACACAACATGAATATCGAACGCATCGTAGGACGCTGCCGCAGCGTTAATGAGCCATCGATAGGCATCTTCCGGCTTCATCGCTGTGCTACCCTCACGCTGCCTCTGCTTTCTCCGCCGCATGCGTCTGGCAGTTGGTCGGACAAACGCGCGCGCAAGCCCCGCAGCCAATACACGCCCCCTCATCATTCATGACCATAATCTTCTTTTCGACCTCGTCATCATCATCATCATCGAGAGCGACGAACTCTCCATCCTCGTTGAGGCCTTTGAGCGTCATCACATCCCGGCCGCAAACCTTGAAGCAGCGGCCGCAGCCAATGCATTTCTTTTCGTCAATCGCGACAAGGTAGTCAGGCTGCCAAAGACGACCGTCGCGCGTTTGGTTGGACATGGTTCGTTGGCTTTCCGGGTTTAAGCCTTCTCTAGAGACTGTAAATTCGCTCGCTTCTTTTCGAGCTCTCCGAACAGGTCATAGGCTTTTTGGGCGACCGTCATGATCGATTGCCAGTTGATCGGCAATTCTTCCGACAGGTCATGGAGATTCATTTTTGCGTCCATCGCTCGGGCGGACAGCTTCTTGATCTCGGTTTTGAGAGCATCTACGTCACTCATGGGCCACCTTAGTATTTTGCCACTTCAGGAAACTTTTCGATCATCTCAACGCCGGCCTTGACGTATTTCGTGCCTTCGTCGGCAAGTTTTCCGAGATTGTCGAAGCCGAACCGATGGACGTCGCGCAGCTGCTTGTTGACGACAATCAACCGACCGCCAATCAGCACCATACGGCCAAAGCCCTCGTGGCTCATCTTCAGCATCGGCGAAATCATGACGCCCGTCGCGCGCTCGATCGAAAGCGCAACGGCATTAAAGAAGAGTTCCACACGCCAAATTGTATCGGGATCTGGATCGCCAATAATCGGAAGGGCGCGCCGCTTTTCCTTGTCGATGATATATGGCTCGAGAAGTTCGAGATCGCTCTTTCCCTCCCAAACGCCATGGGTATCCTGAGCCCGCCATATCTTGATGAGCTCTTTAACATACGGCGCATCAATGCCGGCGGGTACTTCGATCACAGCAGCGGCTTCAGCCATCGTTATCCTCATTCCTCGAAATCAAGCGTTCGTTCCTTGCCTTTCGACAAAGCTTTGCGCAGCCATGGCGGCGGCGTACCTTTCAGCACGTCTTCCAGCTTCCCGAGGAGGTCGGAAATCTCTTCGGGCTGATTGACTTTCATCGGGTGGATATTGTTCGCAACAACGCGTGCAGCGCCCGATCCGCCGATAGCCGCCACATACAGAATCGCACAGTCCTTGATGGCTTCGATTTTTGGAGCAAGCTTGTCCTCGTTGCCGTCTTCCTTCAGATCGCCGTCGAATTGAATGGCTTCGACGAACGTGTGGCCCTCCGGGCTGATCTCATAGATCGCGATGTTTTTGGCCCATCCGAAGTGTGCATCGACTCTCTTGAGATCCTGGGTTGCAAAGGCGACTTTCATGTCATTTCCCTATCGTGCCTATATTAGTGGGATATCGTTTGACTGCCCTTTCAGGCTGTCGAAGCCGTCGCGCCAAGTTTCAGGATTCGGTTGCCGGTTTTTCTCATGGTCTTCGATGAGGAGGTTGGCGATGTCGAAAACCAGATCCCGGCTGCCGCGATAGCCTATGCTCAACTGATGACCCGGACCAAGCCGGTCGAAGATCGGAAAGCCGCATCGATAGAACGGGATATTCAAGCGCTCCGCCATCTGACGGCCATGCGCGTGCGTAATCAGTAGATCGCAATCACGCTCTTTGGCGAAGGTTTCGAGATCTTCGAGATCACCAATTAGTACGTCCTCGACGGGAAGACGCTCAAGCACCGGCGACTGGGTTGTCGTCACTGCTGCGATGATATGGGTGCCGACGCCGTGCAGGAAGGTCCCTATATCGTACAGCAGGTCCGGTTCGGCACCGATCGCAAGCTTACGACCTCCGAGCCAAAAATGCGCATCAAGCATTGCATCAGCCAGTTGCCCACGCTGCCGCCGATATTTCGTCGGCACTGGCCGACCGGTGATTTCACTCAAGAACATCATCAGCTCGTCGTTGGGCTCAAGACCACACAACCGCTCGAACACGCGAGACGGCGCGCCAGTTTTCTCCTCCATCGCCTCAGCGGCGCGTCGCATCTGCGCACCGATGGCGATCGTTGCACCTGCTTGACCCATGGCCGCAATTTCATCGACGCCTATGCCGCCGATCGTGGTGGGGCTGAAATCCTCAGGGATATGGCCGTCGAGTGATGTACCGATATCGGGCAGGAACGCTGGCTTCAGGCCGAAATCTTCAAGGATCGTCCGCAGCTCTTCAATATCACCGGGCGTCAGATGACAACCTGGCAGCACATTGATTCGCGATGGATCGCGTGGTGCGGTGTTCGCTGGCTTATCGATCAAAACCTCGACCAGCTTCGCGACGGTCTTCTCCCATCCGTCCTGGAAGGCATCCTTGAAATCCGGCGTCGAGACATAGACGAGCGGATATTTCTCAAGCTGCGGATACTTTTCGCGAACTAGCTTGATATAGCCGTCGACATCATCACCCTTGGTCTCGGTAACGCCCGTCGAGACGATACCAATGATTTCCGGCTTCTGCCGGTTGAAAATGTTGATGATCGCCTGCTCGACGTTTTCATAACCGCCGAGCACGGTTGCGACTTCGCTCATCGCCGTCGTCTGCATCGGCACATTCTCTTTGAAGTGCCGGACGAACAGAGTGAGTCCGAATGAGGTGCATCCTTGGGAACCATGCAGCAGCGGCATCGCCTTTCGCAGGCCCAAGAAAGCGTATGCGCCGCCGATCGGCTGGCTCATCTTGAGCGGATTGACCGCACAAGCTTTTTTGGAGACGGTGACCTTGGCGGATGGGGCTGGTTCTGCCATCGGAAGCAATCTCACTCAGCAGCAATCATGCGCACCGCCTCAGGTGCCACTTGCATCGAAGCGAAGATTTCTTCGATACGCATCGAGCATGAGCCGCAGCCGCCAGCGGCGTTGGTATATTTGCGGACGCCATCGACCGTTGTGAGATTGTGTGCCTTGATGGCATCTTCGATCGAACCAAGGTCGACTGATTTGCAATTGCAGATCTTTTTTGAGCGGCGCTGCGCTTCGGCCGCTACCGGATCAGCAGCGAGCGCTGCGGCTTCTGCATCGAGTTCGGCGATCGCCTTCGCCTGCCAGGTTTTGCTTGCATCATCCCACGGCGCGGGCTTCTTGAGCTGTGCCCAGAGTGGGTTGTACAGCGCCTTGTCGATCTCCTGCACCAGTTTGACCATGCCGACATAGCCCATGTAGGCGTGGTTGCGTTCTTGATTGATGTCGAGCCATGGTACGCCAGCCTTCAGCGCAACGAATTGCGACTTACCGCCGGACAACATGATGTCGGCCTTGGCGTCCTTCAGCATCTTGTACATGTCGCGCGGCGCCATGTCTTCGATCAGGTGCGCATCCTGCCCCATTAGCTCCTTGATGCGCTCCTTATCCTCTTTCGTCGATTTCTTCACGCTGGTGCCGACCATCTCCATGCCCGCTTCTTGGAGTGCAGCGACCACCGACCATGATTTCACACCACCGGTAATCAATAGCGCCTTCTTGCCGGCAAGCTGCTTCCTGTAAGGTGCGATGGCGGCCCAGGCGCGTGCTTCCTCGCGGGCAATGACCGCTTCTGTGCGGTCCATCAACTCTGCAGGGGCGCCCTTCTCAATAAGAAGTCGCGCGAGTTCGCGCAGGGAGTCGGAGGAATCCTCGATGCCGTAGAAGGAGCCTTCGAAAAACGGAATGTCGTATTTTTCTTCCATCTTCCGCGCGATGTTGATCATCGCCTTGGAACAAACCATCATCGCCGCCTTGGCGCGGTGAGACGAAGCAATGTCCTTGTAGCGGCCGTCGCCTGCGATGCAGGCAAGAATACGGATTCCAAGCTCGTCCAGCAGCGGCTTCACCTGCCACAACTCGCCCGACAGGTTATATTCGCCGATGATGTTGATGTCATAGGGCGTGGTGTATTCTGGTTCCTCGGTACCGATCACGTGCTCTAGGATCGCTTCGCCAGCGAGCTTGTTGCCGAGGTTCTTCGGTCCAACAAATCCCGGCGAGTTGATCGGAATAACCGGCTTTCCGAACTTCTCTTGCGCCGCCTTGCATACGGCATTGATATCATCACCAATCATCGCCGGTACGCAGGTCTGATAGACAAACACTGCCGGCGGATCGTACTTCTCAATGATTTCCTTGATCGACTTGTAAAGTCGCTTCTCACCGCCGAACACGATGTCCGTTTCATTGATATCGGTCGTAAAGCCTGTGCGCCAGATATTGGAGCCTGACGATTTGGCGGGGCGATTATCCCAAGAGTTGCCCTCGCAGGCGATTGGGCCGTGCACGAGATGTGCGACGTCGGTTATAGGTTGGAGTGCAATTTTTGCGCCGTCAAAGGCGCAACCACCCGCTGCACCGCCGGGTTGAAGCTGCTTGGTGCAACCTTTCTTTCTTTCGGCTTCCGACTTATTGGCATTCTTCGCGCACCCGGGTTCGTTGAAGACTTGCTGAATCGTAGCCGAAAGCGAACTCATCCGTGTCTCCTATTCAAATCGCATTTTGCAAGCTTCAATGACGGACCAACGCGGCAACTGCATCACCGCAAATATCCGGGATTAAAAGTCCTGGCATTCGCGGTGACGCAAGGGAGGCAGCGCCCTAACGGATAATGTCGAAGCTGTAGTCGGTCTTCGCGGGTACGTTCGTGTTCTTGTCGATCTCGTCAAAGATCTTGTCGAGAAGCGTGATCAGAACGTTCATGCCACCCTGATAGCCCCACACCGGACGACGATGGTGGTGATGACGATCAAATACGGGGAAGCCTATGCGCACCAGCGGAGTTCCCGTGTCGCGTTCGAGATATTTGCCGTAGGTGTTGCCAATCAGGAAATCAACCGGCTCAGTGAACAGGAGCGACCGCATGTGCCAGAGATCGCGGCCCGGATACACATGGCAATTCTTTCCGAACGGCGAGCTGTCGAAGAGCGTCTGCATCTTCTCTGCCCATGCCTTGTTGCCGTTGGTCGCGAGCACGTGGGTCGGCTCGGCGCCGAGTTCCAAAAGGAATGCAGCAAGACCGTAACACAGGTCCGGATCGCCGTAGATCGCGTACTTCTTCCCGTGGATATGCGCGCTCGAATCCGCCATCGCGTCGACGAGACGGCCACGTTCGCGGGCGAGTTCTTCAGGGATCTCCCTGCCCGTAATGCGCGAAACCTCCATCAGGAATTTGTCGGTCGCACTGACGCCAACTGGGTGGTTGAGGGCAACCACTTCTTGTCCATGTCCCGCGATGAACGGTAGCGTCTTCTCAGTGCTGTACTCCTGCATTGAGATCGTCGCCTTCGCATGAATGGCGTTGGCCGTTTCCTCGAGCGTAGTGCCGCCGTCGTACATACGGAACTCGCCGTCAGTTGGCGTATCGAACACATCGCTGTTGTCGGCGAGAATAGTGTACTCGACGCCTATCATATCGAAGATGCGCTTGATCTCTCGGAGGTTTCCGACGGTATATCCGTCGAATCCGCCGATGAAGTTGATCTTGCCATTTGGCTGACGCTCAAGCTTCGGGACGGTGCCGGCCTTACCGTCCCAAAAATATTCGATGACGCCTTTCAGCGCGTTGTCGTAACCGGTGACATGGCTGCCGACGAATGCTGGAGTATGGGCGAACGGAACGTCATACTCCTGCGGCACCGACCCCTTCTCTCTCGCCGTCTTGATGAAGGCGTTCAGGTCGTCACCAATCACTTCGGCCATGCAGGTCGTAGAAACGGCGATCATCTTCGGCTTGTACATATTGTACGTGTTGGCCAAGCCGTCGATCATATTGTTCAGGCCACCGAACACCGCCGCATCCTCTGTCATCGAGGAGGACACACAGGAACTCGGTTCCTTGAAGTGGCGGGACAAGTGGCTGCGATAATATGCGACGCAACCCTGCGATCCATGAACGAAAGGAATAGTCTTTTCGAAGCCGACCGCTACAAATACCGCTCCGAGCGGCTGACACGCCTTGGCCGGATTGACCGTCAGTGCTTCACGGGCGAAGTTTTTCTCCCGGTATTCCGGCGTCTTTGCCCATTCGCGAACCCGCTCGACATCGGCCGGATCGCGGGGGTTCTCGAACATCTTCTTCTTATTCGCCAGCATCTGCTGGTATTCGGGACCGCGAAAGAGCTCGAAGTGATCGAGCACGTGTTCGGCGTTCTGGGTCATAATGCGAGGCCTTCTCCAAAAAAACTTGTTGAACCTGAACCCTGGCCCTTCACCTCAAAGGGCCAGGGTCGTTGAGTGTTACTCGGCAGCAATCAGCAGAGGCTTCTCAGGGGTCTTCCAGGGCGCCTTTGCGATCTTCCAGACCGGCGAGTTGATGGCCATATCCATGTCGCGCGCGAATATCGCGAAGCCGTCGTAGCCATGGTAGGGGCCGGAGTAATCCCAGGAGTGCATCTGCCGGAACGGCACACCCATCTTCTGGAAGACGTACTTTTCCTTGATCCCTGAGCCGACGAGATCGGGCTGGATCTTTTCGACGAACTTCTCGAACTCGTAGCCGGTGACGTCGTCGTAGATCAGCGTTCCGTCCTTCACGTAGTGTTGTGCGGTGCGCTGATAATCGTCATTGTGGCCAAACTCGTACCCCGTACCGACGACTTCCATGCCGAGATCTTCGTAAGCACCGATCACGTGACGCGGACGCAGACCACCGACGAACAGCATGACCGTCTTGCCTTCAAGACGCGGGCGGTACTTAGCAATTACCGCGTCCATCAGCGGTTGATACTTAGCGATGACGCGCTCGGCCCCCTCCTTGATCTTGTCGTCGAAGAAGCTCGCGATCTTGCGAAGCGACTCTGCGATCTTGCTCGGCCCGAAGAAGTTATATTCACACCAAGGAATACCGTACTTCTCTTCCATGTGGCGCGAGATGTAGTTCATCGAACGGTAGCAGTGGAGGACGTTAAGCTTCGCTTTCGGCGTTGCTTCAAGTTCTGCTAGGCTGCCGTCGCCCGACCACTGCGCGATCACCCGGAGGCCCATCTCTTCGAGCAGAATGCGGGACGACCATGCATCGCCGCCGATGTTGTAATCTCCGATGATCGCCACATCATATGGCGTCGACTCAAACTTCGGCGGGGCATCCGGTGAAAGCTTGTCGAAGACCCAATCTCGGATGGAGTCGTTGGCAATGTGGTGTCCGAGCGACTGAGAGACGCCACGAAAGCCTTCGCAACGAACGGGGACGATTGTCTTGCCGTCGTACTCCTTCGACTTGACTTTCGAGACTGCCTCGATGTCGTCGCCAATCAGACCGATCGGGCATTCCGATTGGACAGTGATGCCGTTGTTGAGCGGGAACAGCTCTTGGATTTCATCCATGATCTTGGCGAGCTTCTTGTCGCCGCCAAACACGATGTCCTTTTCCTGGAAGTCCGACGTGAACTGCATAGTCACGAAGGTGTCGATACCCGTTGTGCCGATATAGTAGTTCCGGCGTGCGGCCCAAGAATACTGACCACATCCCACTGGGCCGTGGCTGATGTGGATCATGTCCTTGATCGGTCCCCAGACGACACCTTTCGAACCGGCATATGCGCAGCCGCGGATCGTCATGACGCCCGGGATCGACTTGAGGTTCGATTTAACACCGCAATCGGACTTGCCCGCCTCATGCACGTTCAAGTGCTTGGCGCGCCGCTTTGCAGTCTTTTCCGGATAGACCGAAAGTACTTCACTGATCAGTTCTTTATTGCGAGCCTTGATTTCCTCAACGCTCTCTGGCTTCGCCAAGCTCATCGTCTCACCTTTCCCATCGGATTTTGATTGCGCGTTGGAGACCGGCCCCTCATGCGGGGTGTGAGGAGCCGGTCCCTTGCGGGCTGATTAGGCCGTCGCCAGCTCGGCCGCGCTCTTGCCAATCTGGCTCTCGTCAACCTGTTTCATGATCCCGTGCTCCATCAGCATGTCCTCAAGCTCGTCCATCGTGATCGGCGTCGGAATGATCCCCTTGCCCCCGTTCGCGTGGATCTTCTCTGCCAGGCTGCGGTAATGGTTCGCCTGCACTGAATCCGGCGCGTACTCCAGAACCGTCATCCGACGAAGCTCGGCATGCTGCACGATGTTGTCCCGCGGAACGAAGTAGATCAGCTGCGTTCCGAGCTTCTTCGCAAGAGCTTCCGCAAGCTCAAGCTCCTTGTCCGTCTGACGCTCGTTGCACACCAGACCGCCAAGTCGAACACCGCCTGAGTTCGCGTACTTCAGAATGCCCTTCGAGATGTTGTTGGCCGCATACATCGCCATCATCTCTCCAGACATGACGATGTAGATCTCCTGAGCCTTGTTCTCACGGATCGGCATCGCAAACCCGCCGCAGACAACGTCGCCAAGAACGTCGTAGGACACGTAATCGATGTCCTCGTAGGCGCCATTCTCTTCCAGGAAGTTGATCGACGTTATGACGCCGCGGCCCGCACAACCAACACCCGGCTCTGGACCACCCGATTCAACGCAGCGGATGTCCCTGTAGCCGACCTTCATCACGTCTTCGATCTCGAGGTCTTCCACAGAACCTGCATTCGCCGCCAGGCTCAGGATCGTGTCCTGAGCCTTGGCATGCAGGATCAGACGCGTCGAATCCGCTTTCGGATCGCAGCCAACGATCAGGATCCGATGACCCATCTCCGCCAATGCCGCCAGTGTGTTCTGTGACGTCGTCGACTTGCCGATGCCGCCTTTGCCGTAAAACGCGATTTGTCGTAGTGCCGACATGTTGTCTCTCCTTTGAACCGAGTGCCTCTGCGCCACGCCTTCCGCGATCACGCAGTCATGTCCTCTCATACGGGGCTCACGGGTGGCGGGAAGGAGCACAGTGCTCGCTCGTCGCGTCGGCCTGCACTCAGCCCTTACTCGCTTGTTGCAAGGAGAGATTTGCAACGACTATGCCAGTGCTATTGAAATCTGAAATTCAGCGTAATTTCATAAGGATAGAGCAATCGCATGCAATGTCGGCAGCATGTTGTAAACCCGACATCGGAAGCATCTGCTGTTTGAAACAAAACTAGTTCGACAATGCTTGTCAGACGCGTATGTCGGAATGCACTGCGGACGATCGTTGCGGCGGTACGATGCTTGCTTAGAGAAGCTCAGTCGGTTTGGTGATGATGCTTTGGTGAACCTGCATGACGATTGACGCAATCCGGTCCGATCTGGCGCTGCTCGATGACTGGGAAGACAGATACCGATATCTCATTGAGCTTGGCCGCACGTTGCCAAGCTTTCCGGAAGATCAGAGGACAGAGGACAACAAGGTGCAAGGCTGTGCGAGTCAGGTCTGGCTTGTGACCAACTTACGCCGCGATACTTCAGGTGAGCCCTCCGTTCTCGAACTCCAGGGCGACAGCGACGCCCATATTGTCAAAGGGCTTGTCGCTGTTGTTTTCGCGATATTCGAAGGCAAGACTCCAAGCGACATCATACGGATTGATGCCAAATCGGCTTTCGCCGAGCTTGGTCTCCAGCAACATCTGACGCCGCAACGTTCGAACGGCTTCCATTCGATGGTCGAACGTATTTTGCGAGATGCCCGAGCGTCTGCGGGCTGATCGACAGCGCTATGCCAGCGGCAGGCTCAGGGTAGATCGGTGCTCGAGCCAGTGCGGCACGGACAGCCCCTTTGCACGAAGAAACTCAGGATTGAACAGTTTTGATTGATAGCGCATGCCGGTGTCTGCAAGAACGGTGACGATCGTGTGTCCGGGACCAAGTTCGCGGGCAAGCCGGATTGCACCCGCCACGTTGATGCCAGATGAACCTCCTAGGCATAGCCCTTCATGTTCCAGCAAATCGAAGATGATCGGCACCGCCTCCCCGTCGGGAATTTGAAAAGCGAGATCGATTGGAGCGCCTTCGAGATTTTTTGTGATGCGCCCCTGGCCGATGCCTTCGGTGATGGACGACCCTTCAGATTTCAGATCACCGTGAGTGTAATAATTGTATAGCGCTGCGCCCATCGGATCGGCGAGGCCGATCTTGATTGCCGGATTGCATTCTTTCAACGCAATGCCAATGCCGGCGAGGGTTCCCCCCGTGCCGACTGCACAGACGAATCCGTCGACCTTGCCATTCGTCTGCTCCCAAATCTCAGGTCCCGTGGTGCGAATATGACCCTCGCGGTTCGCCACGTTGTCGAACTGGTTTGCCCAGACGGCGCCATTCGACTCGGTGGCGGCGAGTTGCTCCGCGAGCCGACCTGACAGCTTCACATAGTTGTTCGGATTGGAGTATGGAACTGCTGGAACTTCGATAAGCTCCGCGCCGCATAGTCGGAGCGTGTCTTTCTTTTCCTGGCTCTGCGTTTCCGGAATGACAATGACTGAGCGGAAACCCATCGCGTTGCCAACGAGCGTCAGTCCGATCCCGGTGTTGCCGGCCGTCCCTTCGACGATACAGCCGCCCGGCCGAAGAGCACCTTTCTTCACCGCATCCTCGATGATGAATAGGGCGGCACGGTCCTTGACCGACTGACCGGGATTCATGAACTCGGCCTTGCCGAGAATCGTGCACTGCGTCTCTTCCGACGCCTTCCTTAACTTGATGAGCGGCGTGTTCCCAATCGCAGCGAGAACACTATCGCAAACAGCCGTCGGACGTGGAATGGTCATCGCAGGTACGCGCCTGCGGTAGGAGAAGTCATGCATCGATCAGCCTGTCCAGGCTTGGCGGCACGGCTAAACAACCCTCGATACATAAGTCCATTGTTACTAAATTGACGCCCGCTGGGGCTATCGCTCATGCGAACAGTTCTCCGGCTTTTCGCAACGCGTGTACAAGACTATCAACTTCCTCACGCGTATTATAAAGCGCAAAGGATGCTCGGCAAGTTGCTGTAACTCCTAAATGCTCGAGCAACGGCATGGCGCAATGGGTCCCGGCGCGAACTGCGATGCCCGACTGATCGATGACCGTTGCATAATCCTGGGCATGCGCGTTTTTGGGTTCGAAGGAAATAATCGCGCCTTTTTCCCGGGCGGTACCGATTATGCGTAGCGAATTGATTTCGCTCAAACGTTCCTGACCGTAGGCTAAGAGTTCCATCTCGTGCTTTCGGATGCGCCCCTTGCCTATCGAATTGATGTACTCGACAGCCTCGCCGAGACCGATCGCCTCCACGATCGGCGGTGTTCCCGCTTCAAATTTGTGCGGTGGCTCACCGTAGGTAATGCGGTCGCGAAAGACTTCGCGGATCATCTCGCCACCGCCATTGAACGGCTTCATCGCAGCGAGATGCTCATACTTGCCGTATAAGGCACCGATCCCCGTCGGGCCATAGAGCTTATGGCCGGTTATAACGTAGAAGTCGCAATCAATATCGCGGACATCGACGTCAAGATGCACCGCACCCTGTGAGCCGTCGATCAGCACGGGAATGCCGCGCGCATGCGCTATGCCGACGACTTCTTTTACCGGGACAATGCTACCAAGCACGTTCGACATCTGCGTGATCGCAACCATCTTGGTGCGATCAGTCAGCAACTTCTCGAACTCGTCGATCAGGAAATCTCCGGCATCGTTGACGGGCGCCCACTTGATGACTGCGCCATATTGCTCGCGCAGAAAATGCCACGGAACGATATTGGCGTGGTGCTCCAGGATTGAGAGGATAATTTCGTCGCCGGGCTTTATTCTTCCGCGTCCAAACGTTGCGGCAACGAGGTTGATCGCTTCCGTGGCGTTGCGCGTAAAAATGATCTCTTCATTCCGTGAGGCATTGAGGAACCTCGCGACCTTTTCACGCGCGCCTTCATAAGCTTCGGTCGCCGCATTGGAGAGCGTGTGCAAACCTCGGTGCACGTTGGCATAACCGGAAGTGTAGACTTGCTGCATCCGATCGAGAACGGCTTTGGGTTTCTGTGCCGATGCCGCATTATCAAGATAGACGAGCGGCTTGCCGTGCACCTGCATCGAGAGAATCGGAAAATCCTCGCGCACATGCGCGATATCGTAGCTGCCGTTGCTCACCGCCGGATGCATAATGTCAGCCTCTGCCTTGCAGCCAATCGGCGGTCATTTGTGTCAGCGCCGCCTTGAGCGACTCCGCTTCGACCACATCCAGTGCCTCGCCAACGAATGACTGAATGAGCAACGCTTCTGCTTCCTTCGCCGGAATGCCGCGCGCCATGAGATAAAATTTGAGTTCATCGTCCAGCGCACCGGCCGTTGCGCCGTGACCGCATTGCACGTCATCGGCGAAAATTTCGAGCTCGGGCTTGCTGTCGGCCTCCGCGGTTTCAGACAGCAACAATGCGCGGGTCACCATGCGCGCATCTGTCTTTTGTGCATCTGGACGCACGATAATCTTGCCCTGGAAGATCGTTCGACTGTCATCTTCCAAAACAGACTTGAACATTTCACGGCTTTGACAGTTCGCGACGGCGTGATCGAGAACAAGTGTTGTGTCTGCGTGTTGCGAGCCTTTCAGCAGACTTGCACCGCGAAGATCAATTGAGGCCTCCGACCCAGTGCAACGGACAAAAAGCTGATTACGGACGACTGCACCGCCGATGGTCAGACAAAAATCGCGGTATGTTGCGGCCTTCCCGACAGCGACCGTCAGTGTATCGACATGCAGAGACCGCGCTCCATCAGATATGATCTTTACATGATCGAGGCACGCGCCCGCACCGATGGAGATATCAAGGGCATTGTTGCACTGATAGTCGACTCCATCGGGCCCTTCGTGACTTTCGATTAGGGTGATGCGGGCGCCATCTCCAACCTTCAGAAGTGACCGTGTCACGGTCGCGCTGGCTTCTTCGCTTCCATAGAAAAATACCAGATGAAGCGGGCGCGCGATCACCGCGCCTGGCGCGACGTCGATCACCGCGCCGTCCTGCATGAAAGCGGTATTGAGTGAGAATACAGCATCTCCAGAAGCAGGGCTGGCACCCTCGATGGACGCAACAACGCTTGGATTGCCATTGGACAACGCTTCAGCGAGCGAGGAAATTTTTAGACCTGGCTCGATGGCTTCGACGTCGGACAGCTCCGCTGCAAATGCGCCGTTAACGAACACGAGACGGCGAGACCCTACGGAGGCAAGCGCTTTGCAGGCGTCGGCGGCACGCCTCCTGATGTCCGTATTGGGGGCTTGGGCCAATCCTTTAGCCTCACGCATGACTGCGCGAAGGTCGGTATATTTCCAAGATTCTATATGCCGATGCGGCAGACCCTTCGCTTCGAAATTGCGAAACGCTTGCTCACGACAGGCGGAAATTTCAGGCCCTCCCGCAAGAGACGACTGCGTGGCTACAAAAAGCTTGGCCAGCGTCTGCTCGGCCGCCGTCTTCATTGGGCGAACTTCGGCATTCATAACGCTCATGCCGCTTCCTCCTTGTAGCCGGCATAACCGTTCGCCTCGAGTTCAAGCGCGAGTTCCTTCCCAGCTGTCCGCACAATGCGGCCCTTGGAGAAGACGTGGACAACATCCGGTACGATGTAATCGAGCAGTCTCTGATAATGGGTGATAACTATCATCCCTCTATCTTTCGACCGAAGTCGATTAACACCATCAGCCACAACTTTCAGCGCATCGATATCAAGGCCGGAGTCGGTTTCGTCGAGCACGCAAAGACGCGGCTCAAGCAACGTCATTTGCAGCGTTTCGTTGCGCTTCTTCTCGCCGCCAGAGAACCCGACATTGACTGGGCGCTTCAACATCTCGCTGTCGATGCCGAGCTGGCCCGCAACATCGCGGACGCGCTTTAAGACTTCCGGCGACGACAATTCCTTTTCGCCGCGTTGCTTGCGCTGTGCATTCATCGCTGCGCGTAGAAATGTCATCGTCGTGACGCCGGGAATTTCGAGCGGATACTGGAATGCGAGAAATAGTCCTTTTGCTGCTCGCTCGTCCGGCTCCAACCCGAGCAGTTCCTCACCATCGAGCAGAACTTGGCCGCCTGTGACGTTGTAATCAGGCTTGCCGGCAAGCACGTACGAGAGCGTCGATTTTCCCGACCCATTGGGTCCCATGATGGCGTGCACCTCACCGGGATTGACCATCAAGTCAACACCGTTAAGGATTTTCTTGGCGCCGATCTCGGCGTGGAGATTTTTAATTTCCAGAAGCGGCATCGCAGAGACCTTCCCCTATTTATTGACGACGTTGGGTCACTTACCCGACGCTGCCTTCCAGACTGATCGAGATGAGTTTTTGTGCCTCGACGGCGAACTCCATGGGGAGTTGCTGCAGCACGTCCCGCACGAATCCGTTGACAACGAGTGCCACAGCGTCTTCTGCGGAAAGACCGCGTTGGCGGCAATAAAAGAGCATTTCGTCCGAGATCTTCGACGTCGTTGCCTCGTGCTCGAAAACTGCCGAAGAATTCTTTGCCTCGATATAGGGGACCGTATGCGCGCCGCACGTGTCTCCGACGAGCAGAGAATCGCAGTTCGTAAAGTTACGCGCGCCTTTTGCCTTCTGATGCGCGGTAACAAGGCCGCGATACGTATTATTCGAGCGCCCTGCGGAGATCCCCTTCGAAATAATCCGGCTCGACGTGTTGCGGCCGAGGTGAATCATTTTCGTGCCGCTGTCGACCTGCTGACGTCCGTTGGAAATCGCGATCGAATAAAATTCCCCACGCGAGTTATCACCGCGCAAAATGCAACTTGGATACTTCCAGGTTATGGCGGAACCGGTCTCAACCTGCGTCCAAGAAATTTTTGAATTGGCGCCCCGGCAGTCGCCACGCTTCGTAACAAAATTGTATATGCCGCCCTTGCCTTCGGCGTCACCCGGATACCAGTTCTGCACCGTCGAGTATTTTATCTCGGCGTCTTCGAGCGCCACCAACTCCACAACTGCCGCATGCAGTTGGTTTTCGTCGCGCTGAGGCGCCGTGCAGCCTTCAAGGTAGCTCACGTAAGCGCCTTTATCGGCGATAATCAACGTGCGCTCGAATTGTCCCGTGTTCTTCTCATTGATCCGGAAATAGGTGGACAGCTCCATCGGACAGCGCACGCCCTCGGGCACATAGACGAACGAGCCATCGGAGAAAACCGCGGAATTGAGCGTCGCGAAGAAGTTATCCGTCGTCGGCACTACGGAGCCAAGGTACTTCCGAACCAGTTCCGGATGCTCTCGCAAGGCCTCCGATATCGGCATAAAGATTACGCCGGCTTTCTTCAGCTCTTCCTTGAAGGTTGTGGCGACCGATACGGAATCAAACACCGCATCAACCGCCACTCGCGTTGGCGGCGCCGCGTTCCCTTCGCCGTCATCCGTCAGGGCGGTTTCCACGCCCGCCGTCTCTGGCGCGCGTGTCACACCAGCCAGCATTTCCTGCTCGCGGAGCGGAATACCGAGCTTTTCGTAAGTTCTAAGAATTTCAGGATCGACCTCGTCGAGCGATTTCGGCGCCTTAAACTTTTTTGGTGCGGCGTAATAATAGAGATCCTGGTAATCGATCGGCGGGTACTCAACGCGTGCCCAGCTCGGCTCACGCATATTCAACCAGCGGCGATAGGCATCAAGCCGCCATTCGAGCATCCATGCCGGTTCAGCCTTTTTCGCAGAGATGAAGCGAATGACGTCTTCAGAGAGCCCCTTCGGCGCCTTCTCGGATTCGATGAGGGTCTCGAATCCGTACTTGTACTGCTCGACATCAATGCGACGGACTTGGTCTATCGTCTCTTGGATCGCTGCCATTCGTTTCTCCGCTTGCCCGGACCTCGCTTTGCAATCCGAGCGCCCTGTAGAAATTAGATCTCGTCGTCTCAGGCGGCGGCCGGTGCCGGCACGCATGTGTTATCGACGGGACAGACAGCGGCGCACTGCGGCGTGTCGAATTGGCCTTCACATTCTGTGCATTTCTTCGGATTGATGACGTACATATCGCGCTTGAGGCTGATCGCGGCGTTCGGGCACTCGAACTCGCATGCTCCGCAGACTGTGCATTGCGAAGCGATGATCTGATAAGCCATGGGTCTCACTCCTCTGGCATGACGATGCACGCCGGCCCTCACTTGAATTTCCTAGTGTTTCCCTTTCAAGCCGCATGCCAGACGTTAAGTATTTGAATTCATATAAATAAAAGGAACGGCACGGATCGCATTCGCTGTCGCTCTCATGACAACCTGTCGGATGTCCGACACCGCACAGTTCTTCGCTTGTAAGTTTGGCTCGCCGACGCAATGATGTTTTTATGCGGCGATCTGATGCGTCGCCGGGAATCGCAACTGTGTGCGACAGAAGCTTTCGCCGTCCCAGAACTCCTTTTTGGAATGTCCAATGAAATTAAGCGCGCGCAACATGCTACCAGGACGAGTTGTGTCCGTGACGAGAGGCGCCACTACCGCTCATGTCAAAATCGAACTGATGCCAGGACTTATGATAACGTCGTCGATCACCAATGAGGCCGTCGACGATCTTGGCCTCAAAGTTGGCGACACGGTATCCGCCGTTATAAAGGCGACCGACGTTATCGTCGGCAAATGATGCTCTAATGAAGCGATCGTAGATTGTGCGCTTTAACAAGCATGTTTGATTGGCTGAACCGCTGATCGAGTTGGCGCAATGCGCGTGCACGGCCTTCGCGGCCTGACAGTTCGCGCCACCAATCGTCGACAACGTGACGTTCGCACGCGAGTGTCGTGCCGTAACCGCCGGTGAACTCAACCCAGGCGTCGTAGCACTTGTCGGGCACGGCTGTCAGGATAGGAAGCCCAGCAACAACAGCGTCGGCGATCTCGGCGCGCAGGCCTTCTCCTGCCGCCTCCCGTTTGGAAAACTTATTTACGACGACGAGCGCCACGTCCTCGGCGATCGCCCTGCTGACTGCCACCGCCGCTTCCGCAAGGCCGGCGGAATCGAGTCTGCATGATTGTGCGCCACTACCGAGAGCCTGGCAGATCGGGATTGCGCGACCCGTCATCAGGTCGATCATCTGCATGAGATTTTGAGGGCCACAAGGACCTTTAAAATTATGCTGAACGACACCACCAATCCGGTGCCCTTCGCGAATCTGATCGGCGGCAAAAGCCGCAAGCAATTTATCGACGTCGTCCCGGCCTGAGCGATAAACGATCGCCGCCAACTTCAGGAAATGATCGTGGTAGATCGTGCTCATCGTGCACATGCTCCGTCGCAAATGCCGCCAATACGTTCGGGCAGAGAGGCCTTGGTGCATGCAAACTTGTGCGGCCGCTCTCGACACCCGAATGTTCTATGCTTCGAAGCATGCAAATTGCATGCAAGATAATTTCTTGCGCGGCAACAGGGTTTCAAACCGCCGTTCTTGTCGCAAACACGACGAAAATGTATTCAACCCGACTTAAGGCATTTCCTCTGGGAATGTCCCTTCTTGGAGACTTGGATGTCTTCCACCGCATTACCTCATGAACTCGAAAGCCTCCTCGCAGACGATGTTCCGTTTGGCGATTTGACCACCGAAGCGCTAGGCATCGGCGAAAAGGAAGGGGAGATGTTTTTTGCCGCGCGAGGACGCATGGTTCTTGCGGAGGTCGAAAGCGCGGCAGCGCTACTGGAGTTCGCAGGCTGTTGTGTCTCACGCACAACGAGATCCGGCACT
Source organism: Hyphomicrobium sp. MC1 (assembly GCF_000253295.1). Classification (NCBI taxonomy): domain Bacteria; kingdom Pseudomonadati; phylum Pseudomonadota; class Alphaproteobacteria; order Hyphomicrobiales; family Hyphomicrobiaceae; genus Hyphomicrobium; species Hyphomicrobium sp. MC1. The sequence goes on from NC_015717.1 coordinate 3,529,891, forward strand.
CTCCTTGAGCCAGGCTCGCCGATCTTAAGCGCGCGAGGAACTGCGAGTGCCCTGCACCGCGGATGGAAAGTTGCGCAAACGCTTATTGAAGTTTGGTCTGGTGTCGCAACCGAGGCACGAGCGATCGTCGATGCCGCGACGGCCGTTTCACCGCGCATCGTCGTTGCTTGTACCCGAAAGAATATGCCGAGAACGAAGTCGTTTGCGGTTCGATCCGTCCGCGCCGGCGGTGCCGTCATTCATCGTCTCGGTCTTTCGGAAACGGTGCTCGTTTTCCCCGAGCATAGGATCTTTCTCGAAGGCGAACCGCTTGCCGAAACCGTTCGCCGACTACGGCGCGCAGCTCCCGAAAAGCGATTGGTTATAGAGGCTAAATCCGTCGATGAGGCGAAAGCCTATGCGGAGGCTGGCTTCGATGTCATCCAGACGGAAAAGTTCAGCACAGATCAATTGTCGGAACTCGTAGCGCAACTCGTCCCGATGAAGTCGCGTCCGGTCATTGCGGCGGCTGGTGGCATCACGGCGAATAACGCAGCGGCCTATGCGCAGACGGGTGCAGACGTCCTTGTTACGTCCTCACCATATCTTGCATCACCGCGTGACGTTGCGGTTCGTTTCGCGCTCGCGACCGCCTCTATCAAACACACTAAAAATGCCTGATCTCGATGCCGTGCTTCTTGAGCGCGTACCCGATCTGGCGAGGCGTCAAACCCAGGATTCGAGCCGCTTTCGCCTGTACCCAGCCGGCTTTCTCCATCGCCTCAATTAGTCTCTCGCGCTCCGGGCCGCGCCCTCCGGGGAAATCTGCCGAGAGATCGTTGGGGTCTTCGCTCAACGGATCGCAAACGGTTTCCTTGGGAACCGGATCCGCGGGCGAAACCTTCGTCACTTCGCCACGGACCGGTAGAATTGGCAGCATATATCGCATTTGCGGGTGACGTTGCGATGATGCTGCGTCACGGCCCTTCCATAGCGATGCGGACAGACACTGATCGTGACGGCAGGCGAAATCTTCACTGATGATCGCGCTTCCCGCCGCCAACGTCGCGGTACGGCAAATGCAATTTTCCAGCTCGCGCACGTTGCCGGGAAAATAGCATGCTGTCAGAACGTCGATGGCGCTCGGGGAGAGCGATAGAGTCCGTCCGTTTTCCTTATTGAAACGCGAGAGGAACGTATCCGCCAAGAGCGGGATGTCACCCTTGCGTTCGCGCAGCGACGGCAAAATAAGCGGAACAACACTGATCCGATAATAGAGGTCAGCGCGGAACGTCCCTCTGGTGACGGCTTCCTCGAGGTCGTTGTTCGTCGCGGCGACGATGCGCACGTCCACTTTCTGCGTCTTCGTTCCGCCGACCCGATCGAATTCGCCTTCCTGCAACACGCGCAGGAGCTTCGCCTGGAAGGACGGCGATATTTCTCCGATCTCATCGAGGAAAATCGTCCCGCCATTTGCGAGTTCAAAACGGCCCTTTCGAGAATTGACGGCGCCTGTAAAGGCTCCCTTCTCATGCCCGAAAAGTTCGGATTCAAGCACGGTTTCGGGCAACGCAGCGCAGTTTACCTTTATGAAGGGGCCGCTGGAACGGCGAGAAAGCTCGTGTATTGCGCGAGCGAATAACTCCTTGCCGGTGCCGGACTCGCCACGCAAAAGAACGGTTGCGTTGGATTTCGCGACAATTTCAATTTTTCCAAGAAGTGCCCGGATTGGTGGACTTTCACCGATAATTCCGGAGACGCGCGGCCGTAGCTTGTTTGGCTTCACGCTCGTGAGTTCTTTTTCCAGCCTTCGGCTTTCGTCCATCAACCGCTCGCGGTCGCGCCCGATCACCCTATGCAGATGGATCGTCTGACCTATGAGGTTCGCGATCATGGCGAGAAAGCGAACATCATTATCGGCGCGGAATACAGCGTTTTCGGACCACGGACGATCAATGGAGAGTGTGCCGACGACCCTATCTTCGATCTTTATCGGAACTCCAATGAACGAAACGGAATCGGATTTGGTAGTTGTCTGTCCGTCTTGGATCCGGTCCGGATGTCGGAAAAGCGGATGGACGCCTGTATTCTGAATGACCAACGGCATCGCGGTTGCGACGATCTGATCGAGCGCTCTTCGTGGAAGTTGAACGAGCCCATCGGCCGCCGCTCCTTCCACCCAACTCGTTCCAACGACGATATCAGGAACATCCTCGTCGTCGAGCAAAACAACGGTCCCGTGCTGCATGTCCAAAAAAGACGACAGGACGTTGAGGACGCTCGATAATGTTATTTCAAGACGCGCCGGCCGAGCGAGTATCTTCGAGACCTCGTATATGCCGATTAGAGCAATCTCGCTTAGCTGCTTGGGCCCTGGCATCTGTGGCTGATCAGCAATGTGATCGGTTTGCTTCATAGGCACCATCTCGCCGTCTCTCACGGTGACGGTCAGAAAAAAACGCTCCGCCTTCTATTGCATCGCGAAATGCTAACCTCAAAAAACGCTGTTGTCGCGCACAAGTTTCAGACAGCGACATTGCGCTCTTTAAGGCAAAGTGCCTTTTCTCGTTGCATTTTCTTGGCTCGTTTTCCGTATCGGGCGTCAAGCCATCGCACTGCGACACCCATTCGTCACACACTGTGGTTCAATTGCATTTTGAGATTTCAGCTTCTGTCACGCAGTTCGATTAAACACTTCTGCACTATGCGATCACTGCGGCTGCGCACTCTTTGATAGCCTTTGGCTCGACTGAAAGAGTGCGCCACATCAGCGTCCTCGCCGTTCGGCGCGGCTGTAATTACTGAGATGGCCTTCTCGCGCCGCCGCCGAACGCATCTTCTTCGCATATCCGCGGCTCTTGCCTTGTGGCGCGACGAGAGTCACCAAGCGATCCAATTTTTCGCTGCCGCACGATGGGCAAACCGGGACGTCACTCGAAAAAACCAGCAGCTCGAATTCCCTCGCACAGTCCGTACAGTGATAACTGTAGATCGGCATTCATCGTCTCCGCGTCATTCATTTATCGATGATCTCGGCGATCCATCAGTCTGCTCCGTAGCGAAGACTACGCCGGTGTGCGCTCCGGCTTGAGCAATCCGACATCGACCTTGATTTCATCACCCTCTATACGGAGCGGATAGGGATGGAGTTCGTTGCGAACGATATGCGTCACGCACTTGCCGTTGGTCGCATCGAAGCCCCACTGATGGTGTGAGCAGACGACCTTTCGGCCATCGAAGGTGGCATCCGTCAGCGGCATGTCTGCGTGTGGGCAACGCCCACGGTACGCCTTGAGTTCGCCGCCCACCGGCCAAACCAGGAGCACACTCTTCTTGCCGACCAGAAAGATGCTCATGCTTCCTTCGCTCATAGCACTCGTCGTGCAGACAGAGGCGAATGCCATTGCGGTTTCCTTCAACGAAAAGATGTTGGCCACGGCCCGGAACCACGACACGCAATTTTTGGACCAGCGAAAATGGCTGCAGCCGAAGGCATAACGGCAGGGCAATTGTCGCAAATGCGACGTCAGGCAGGCCGCAGTGTCAGGATCGATACCCTTCTTCGGCGAGGACCTGGCGAACGACCGGACGGCTGCGGACGCGCTGATAGTGTGCAAAGACGCGTGGGGGCAGGGTTATCCCGATCCTGTCAGCCCAGAACTCATTATAAAATAGGGCTGCATCCGCGATCGAGAAGTCCTGCCCTAGGACGTATCCGTCGGCCGGCATGCGCTTCTCGAGAATACCGAATGACTGAGCGACAACCTCCCGCCCGTGCGCAACAACATCGTCCTCCAGTCGCCGAGCGTCCGGCGTCACGCCAACCGGGAGGTAGCGATCAGATGTGAAAATGCGCGTGAAGCCTTCGCCGTGCAGCTGAATTAAAGCAAAATCTACGAGTTCGATGGCGCGTGCCGCCAGGACGGAATCGGCGGGAATCAACTTGCCATGCGGATAGGCCTTGGCGAGCCAGATTGCGATAGATTTGAAGTCGGTCAGCGCCCGCCCATCATCGAGAACGAGTGTTGGGATCGTGCCCCTAGGATTGATCTTCAGATACTCCGGCCGCAGGTGTTCACCCGCGGGTAGATTGACGATCCACGCCTCGAACGGCAATTCCAACGTCTCAAGAAGGATGTGAATGCCCGTCGAACAGGACCCGGGCGTCATGTAAAATTTCAAAGCCATGACCGTAGCCATGCAAGAATAATGACAGCGTAGAGGCGGAACATGAGCTCAAATTGGCGCGTGGGGTCCTGTGAGAATCCAGTTTGCATGGTTCATGGCTTAACCTCCTTGGGATAGAACGTCTTCCAGTCATGCCTCATGTCGACAACCGTCCAACCTTTGGCGATCGCTTCATCAAGCGCTTTGTCGAGCTTGCCGACACGAGATGAGCGATCGTAACCCATTCGCGTTCGGCATCGGTGTGATGCACGAGCAGGCAAAGCCGCGTGGCCGGCGCATCGCACGTCCATTCGAGCATTTGAAGGTCGCCGTCGGATTTGCCGAACGCGGCGACCGGCCGCCGGCCAATGTGGCGCTCGATGCCGACCGGCTTTCCGTCTTTATCCTCGTTGAGGATGAGAGTCGGCAGCTTCACGATCACCGGCTTGCCGTCGTGCATTTCAAACTTCAGCCCACCGGAGCTGCCGATGACTTGCTCCGGTGGAATGCCGTAGACGCGCTCCGTCCAGGGCCGCATGAACTCGATACCGCCGCCGGAGACGATGAAGGTCCAACGAAGTCGATGATCTGCCGCTTGGCTTGGCTTTCCTCCCAGGAGGGCAATGGATCGGATTGCGCACTGGCTGCGGTCGAGACAACGAGCATGCATGCCAGGAAACCCAGCAGCCAGCCGAGGCGTGTGCGTGCCACCGCAACCATCATGTGAGGCTCTAGGGGTTACTGAACTCCTTGCAGTCTCTCATCGATCATTTTGTTCAATCCGCCTCGAAATCAGAACTATCTGCGCCTTCTGATACCGCCGCGCCTGCCGCCGCCACGATGGGCGTGGAACGCAGGGCGCTTCGCATGAGGACGGGCACGCATGTTTCGCGGCCTATTCGGCTTTACGAATCTCCTGCCACCTGTTGAGCGCCGAACATGTGCCGCCTTGTTTTGGCCGCCTCTTGCCTTGTTGAAATTGCGACCGTTATGGCGCAATTGCGCACCGTGATTGACCTTATTGTCGAGCGCTCTGTGGTCGGTATTTTCGAGACGTCTCTCGACGTTCGCACGGTTGAAATTTTTATTGCGCACGACATGGCCACGATGACGCGCGTCGTGCTTCCAGACATTGTTCTTGATGCGGCGGCGGTTGTTGTCGATACGATTCCAGCGGTTCACGTTGACGTCGATACGACGGTGACGCCAATCCCAATGGTTCCAGCCCCAGATGCCGCCGGCGATGGCGACACCGGCCGCCCCCCAAAAATATCCGTCCACGAACGTCGCGCCCGGATACCCCCAATAATACGGCGGATAATCGGGATACCACCACGGCCCGTAGACCACCGACGGTTCATAAACTGGCACGTAAACCGTATCGGGCTCGGCAGGCTGGATGACGTAGGATCCGTCGTCCTGCGTGACGGTCTGCTGGGAGTTGCTTCTGAGATGGCCGCTTGAATCGGCTTTCTGACGCAGGAACTGCACCTCATTCATGACAGCGTCTTGCTGAGCAAGAAATGCGTCGCCGAGGTTCTGCGTCCAGTCGAGTTGATTGCTCATCATGTTCAAGACGTCCGGGAACTGGACGAGCGCCTTGATGCTTGGGTCCCAACTTTTGCTTTTCAAAGCATCGACAAGCGCATCACCCTGCAATTTGGCGTTGGCAGGATCGCTGCGCCATCGCGCCGCTTCCACGACATCCAGCGGATAGGTCGCGGCCATTAAAACGTTGGATAGCAGATCATCCGGATAAAGCGCGATCGGCGCCAGCATCTGGTCGAGTTGCTGCTTGGAAAACTTCGGCTCATCGGCGTAAGAGGCAGCCGGCAAAAGAACAGACAGCATTAGGAAGGCAACACAAGTCTTCAAGAGTATTCTCATTTTTCCTCGCAACGCTCATTCTCGTTAGGACGTGTTCGAACGACACATCGGAATCCGACATGACTGGTTGACGTGTCGATAGGTTCGGCATGGCGCGCCGCAGGGCGATAGCGGCGGCAATAGTTTGGTGCGCACAAGTGCGACCCGCCCTTCAACACCTTGCGAGGAATACGGATGTTTGGCTGGCACGGGTCGAAACTTTGCTCTCTCGCTGCTCCGCGCGGATTAACCGGAACGCAGCAGGCTTTTGGGGCGTCGGGTGCATGCTTCGTCGAGTACCAATCAGATGTCCATTCCCAGACGTTCCCGATCATATCGTACAGGCCGAAGCCGTTTGCGGCAAAGGCTCTGACCGGCGAGGTCCGCTCGTAACCGTCTTCCTTCAGATTTTCGAGCGGGAAAGTACCTTGCCAGGTATTGGCCATGTGCCGGCCCTGAGGCGTGAATTCGTCCCCCCAGGCAAATTCCGCATCTTCGAGACCGCCGCGTGCTGCATATTCCCACTCAGCTTCGGTCGGGAGTTCTTTGCCGGCCCACATCGCGTAGGCTTCGGCATCAGCATACGCGATATGGACGACCGGATGCTCATCGAGCCCTTTCGTCCACGAACCTCTTCCATACGGATGACGCCAATTCGCGCCGAAGCGAAAATCCCACCACTGGCTCCAATCTCTCAAGTCGACCGCATGCCTGGGCGGCGTAAATACGAGAGAACCGGCTTTCAACATGTGAGGAAGCGCGCCAGGATAATCTTCGGCCTTGGGAGGAATCTCGGCAAACGTCGTGTAGCGAGTTTCCGAGACGAATTTCCTGAATTGAGCGTTCGTCACAGGCGTCTCGTCGATCCAGAAGCCATCGACAGTTACGCGATGGCTCGGGGCTTCTTCGGAATAATGCCTATCCGACCCCATTCGGAACGTCCCGCTGGGTACGAAGACCATACCCGGTCGTTCCGTCGGGACTTCACCCTGAGGTCTCGAGCCGATGTCCGGATAAACGCTCATCGTCTCCCCGTGCGACGGAGAATTCCTGCCAACAAAACTGGAGGCGTATGATAGCTATCGCGCGCGGGAACGAAAATGCGTTCGAACAAAGTTAGCCAAAAATTGCTTAAGCATAACCAGCCGCTCGCTGATGCGTAGTGACCGCCTACTCAGCGCGGACTGTCTAGTGGCTTTTGCCGATAGTCAAACGAATACGTCGCTGCGCTGCGTTAGGACAGAATGAAAATCACCGTTGCGTACTGATTAAAATCCGATTTCGAATGATAAGACGTTGGTCATTAGATAGTCGGGATCAATAGACGCTCCTCTTCTATTGTCGCCCATGATGCCTTTGGCAACAGCGAGCTGCGGCGGCTGCACGGGCTTGGTTGTCTCGCGGCACATGTTGGAGTTCCGGGAAAGTTGTCGGCGCTGCATTTGCAAAAAACTGATGGATAAAATCGGCCGATGCCCATCCGCTCCATCACAAGACGATGAAGCGGACAAGACCATCGGACGATCGACGATTTTTGCGTTAAACGGCGAGTTCGCGCGCCGTAATCACATATTTGAACGTGTCAGCGTTCAGGCAATCGAGCCGCTCGCCTGCGACTTCGGCCTCCGGATACATCAGAAAGCCGACCTTGGGTCCGGTTGAACCCGGCAGCGCCAAATCATGGGCTGTGTTATACGCGAGCCAGTTCCCTTCCCACGCGCCGAACAGCGTCTTGCGCGCTTCGGCGACCTTTTCGTCCGTCAGCGGTAGATTTCCCGGTGGCTCCTCGAGCATGACTTTGCGCACGTCAGCGGGATCCATGGGGACCCAGCCAAATTCCGCAAGAAAGACCTCGGCGCGACAGTGCTGAGCCTTGGTAACGATATCGTTCTTGGCGCCGAGGCTTTTGTAGCCGAACGCCGAAGGTGCCACGCGCAGCCCATAAAGATCACGGGCTGGCAGCCCCGCAGCGCGGGCGAGGCCGACAAACAGCGCATTAATATCTGCGCACTTACCACCAAAATTTCCGGATTTGAGAATGTTGGCGATATCGCCGATACCGCATCCGCGGGTTTTGGCGTCACGGTAACAGTTTTCGACGACCCATTGATAGATTGCGTGCGCCTTATCCGTATCGCTTTTGGCGCCAGCCACGATCTTATCGGACGTCTCCTTCACGATGCCGTCCGTCGGGATGAGATCCGTGGGCATCAAATAAAGATGACGCTCAGTGTCCGATAGCGTTTGCGTTCCGAGTGGCCTGGAGAGATCGACGGCGCGGTTCTGAGTTGCAACCTTGCTGCTCACCTCGATGGAGGGGGCCTTCTCGCCCTCATTCCACACGACGTGCAGGAACTCAGCACCGTATCTCGGATCTTTTACGATTTCGGCGCTTTTGGCGTTCGTACGCCAGCTACTGCCCTCAGGTTTGATCCAGGACGGCTCGGAGAATGTCGGAAGCGGAATCCACGCCTGCGTTACGCCAAAGGCATTCTCAATCGCCAACCGTGTCGATAATTCGAATTTGCGCCATTGTCCGGTTTGCGGTGCGAACTCGGCTCGCGCGGGCCAACTCGGCAGCGCTGCGATGGCTGAGACTGCAGCGCCGGCTTTCAGAATGTCGCGTCGAGACAGATCCATTGGTTGAACTCCTTTGTGCATCCGGCACTTTGTAAAGCGGTGTCAATGTTCAGCATGTTGTCGCCATCGCTGGCTTGGCAGCGCAATCTGCTGCGAACAGGCGATCCGATCCCCGTTCAGCGGCGACAAAAGCAGTGAAGGATATGGTCAAGACGCTCGGTCCCGCCCTCAGCGAGGGAAGGACAAGGCACCTACAAATTTTGCCCCGAAACTCGGGAGCGAGGATGCGTCTCATCTGGACGGCAACATACGCTCAGGCGCGCGTCATAATCAATTGCAACCGTCCTCTATCGGCTTGCCACATGCACGGCGCCTACCGCCATCAGCAGACCGATCCTGCGCGCCCTCGTGCATTCTAATAACAAAGCGCGGCCGACCCGAGCCATCAGTGGGCACGGCCGAAACCCCGCATTTCGCAATCGCACGGCAAACTCCATCCTGCCGCCGGATGTGACCAGAGGTCTCCGGGTCATAGCCAGATCATCGAGGGCCGCGTTCATGGAATGGCACACGGCATCAACATTCCCAACGCACAGCCCGGCTCGCAGGGACTGGCGACGGTCAATTCAATCTTCACATGGGTGCGACTGGCGCAAAGAGTTCCGGTGTGCATCGAAATTGATAAGCTTCCGGACGGCGTAATCCGCGCCGCTTCCATACTCGCCGGGCGCATCATCACAAATTCGCGAGTCATTCCCTCCCGCGGTAAACTTTGACCACGACTGCGGGAACATACGGCACGCGAGAGTCTTCCTCGATAGCAGGCGAAAGCCCGCCAAACAAAACAATAGCCTCGAGGAGAAACGAATATGAACTTGAAAGTCTCAGCAGTGTTGGCCGGTGCGATTGCGTTTGCTGCGGTGGCAGGACCGGCAATCGCCGACCAGCAGTCGAGCAAAATGAAATCCGACCTAAACATGAACACTGGCGCATCGAGTGGTGCATCGACAGGCGAGCAAGGAAAAACCTCTGACCGCACGCCTGGAGACGCGTCACCGGATCGCTTGCCCGGATCTACGAGAGCCGGTGCTCCAGGAGCGGGAGGTGCGCAGACACCGGAAGGTACTTCGGACCGCACTCCGAATAATAACGAGAACAACGGCAAATAATAAAAATGGAAAGGGCGCTTAAGGCGCCCTTTTTAATCCTTGGTGGCTTCTACTGTTTTCAGATGCCGTTAGGCGGCGATGATGACCTTCAAGGCACCCGTTTGCGCAGCATGGCCAAACGTGTCGTAAGCGTCCAGAATCTGACCGAGCTTGAAACGATGTGTGATGAGTTTGGTCGGATCTATTTTTTTTGCTTCCACCGTTTTGAGAAGCATCGGCGTCGTTACGGTGTCGACGAGACGCGTGGTGATGCTGATGTTCTGGCTCCAAAGGCGTTCGAGGTGAAGGTCCACCTTGGTTCCGTGAACGCCGACGTTTGCAATCGTCCCGCCCGGCGCGATGATATCCTCACAGGTCGCGAAAGACGCTGGAATGCCGACAGCCTCAATTGCCGTATCGACACCGCGTCCTCCGGTGAACTTCATGACGGCTTCCGTCGCACTGCTTCCCGTAGCGGCGACCGTTTTGGTTGCGCCGAAACGCTTGGCCACTTCCAGCCGCTTGCTATCGGGGTCAATCATGATGATCTCGGCTGGTGCATAGAATTGCGCGGTCAATAGCGCTGCCATTCCGATCGGACCCGAGCCGACAATCGCAACCGTGCTTCCCGGCGCGACCTTGCCATTGAGAACGCCGCATTCAAACCCGGTCGGAAGAATGTCGCTGAGCATCACCAATGCTTCTTCGTCGACGCCTTCGGGGAGCAGATAAAGGCTGGTGTCGGCATGCGGAATGCGTACGTACTCGGCCTGCGTACCATCGATAGAGTTGCCGAGAATCCAGCCGCCCGTCGTGCAATGCGAATACATTCCCTTGCGGCAATATTCGCAGCGGCCACATGCTGAGACGCACGAAATCAGCACGCGATCTCCCGGTTTGAAGGACGTGACGCCGGCGCCGACTTTCTCGATGACGCCCGTGCCTTCATGTCCGAGAATTCGTCCGGGCGTGCAAGTCGGGACATCGCCTTTCAGGATGTGCAGATCCGTGCCGCAAATCGTAGTTTTCGAGATCTTAACGACCGCGTCGGTTGCGGCTTGTACTTCGGGAATAGGACGATCTTCGACGGCCTTCAGGCCCGGGCCTTTGTAAACAAGAGCTTTCATCTGTGTACCCACTCGGCTTTCCATCAATGATGGCGCGCAAGGTACGATCATCACTGGACTGGCCCTTGACCTACGTCACATAGCAACATCTCGAAAACGGCCGCCAAAAAACAATCGGGCCCGCCGTGCGGCGAGCCCAATGTGGATCTCTCTTTAAGCGCCGAGGCACTTAAGTCTTATATCGGCGAAGTGTTATTTCTGTCCGACTGTCGCGGGTTCGGTCAAACCAGCGAGGTAGGCCGCTACGGGTTTCAGCTGATCTTCGCTCAGCGATCTCATCAGCGCTTCCATCGGTGCGAAGTTTGCACGATCGCCGGTATGGAAGTCCGTCATCGTCTTCAGCAGGTACTCGTCCTGCTGACCGGCAAGTCTCGGTCGCACATAGTCACCCTGGAAGTGCTCCTGATGGCAGCCCTTGCAGTTCAACTGGACGATGGTGTCGATCGCCTGGTCTTTAATGTTGCCGGAAGCAGCCGGCTGACCGAGGTTCGGCCATTTCTTTTCCGAGAAATAGGTGGCGAGAGCTTCCATGTCGGACTTCGTCAGAGAGTCAACGATTGCCGACATCGTGTCGTTCTTGCGGTGGCCGTCCTTGAAGTCCGAAAGCTGCTTCAAGATGTATTCGCGGCGTTGGCCCCAGATGTTCGGTATCGTCTTGTCCATCGGAACGCCGGCTTCGCCGTGGCAGCCTGAACAGACCGCGGCAGCATCCTCTACCGAATCAGCCAAGGCCGCGCGCGGTCCCCAGACGAACGGGAGCGCCAACATCGACGACACCAAGGCAAACTTAAACAGACGTGAGCGTGTTGAACGATTGCGATATGTAGCAAGCACTTCGGGTGTTTCCTGACCACGGTTAGATGGGTTCATGTCTCTTGTGTGACCGCTCATATCGCTCGGTCATCCTCTTTTTGCCAACTTCGGGTGAGCTCTTATAAAGTGACTTTATCACGTTGTCGCGCCATGTTGAAATTTGACGAGGCTTCCGCGCAACAGTGATTATGCACCGTCATTTCTGTGCATCACCCATCCAAAACGCGCGGTGCTTTCTCCCGCGGCAAAAGCTGGCATTCGCCTATAGGTTGTAGGTGGTCGTGTATTTTCGCCAACTGTTCAGATGTAGCTGCCGATCTTCGGCTTAACGCGATCGGTGATCACTACTGATGCGCAGGCGAATCGCTATGGCGGTATTTCTGCCGAACCGCCTTTACCGCATGCGCGCCGTCCGGATGGAGCGAGCCAACAGCAAAGTCCGGGACCGCAAGCCCGCGCATTCGAATGTCGGCCTTCGAGGAGCTTTAAATTTTTGCCGGGTTTGCGGAGCGCATCGCGCCATCAGCACGGGTCGGCACTGACGCGGTCGGTTTGTCGCGGGTAACGTTTCGCAGCGCCGTTGCGAATTGAATTTCGGAAACACCGAGAGCGCTGCTCTCACAATCCGAAAATCATCTTAGCACCCCCACCGGAGACATCATCATGAAGACCATCGCACTCGCAATCGTCATTGCAGTTTCGGCAATCAGCACAGCAGCGGTTGCTTCGCCCGTTGATAACAGCTCTCTCTCGGTCCACGGCGCTTTCGGCGGCAATTCGTATGGTGGCAACTAACGCCATCAGCCTTCTCATTGCCTATGACTTTGGGAAGCCCGATACCGGCAGGTGCGTCACACGCCCTGCCGGTATTTTTATGATCATTGAAAGTTGTCGCCGCCGCTGAAATTCTCATGCTGGCTCCGCTATCCCGCTGGTCGTAGCCGCGACGGCCGCAGCGAACGCCGCACCAGAAGCGAGGAGAAATGCTGTGGCTGCGGACCCGACAACCACGTCGACAAAAGACGATACGAACTGACCGAGAAATATAGCGACCGAAAGATAAGCGAGGTTTTGTCCGCGCTGCGCCTAAGAGCTGTGTTGAACGGTCATGTGATTGACGAGTGGAACTGTCAGACTGAAGCCGATACCAAGCAACGTTCCTGCGATAGCGGTGAAGAGCGTCGCGTCCATCGTAGCCAAATCGATAAAGCTTAACCGCAAAGCCTCTCGCGCGATTTCCAATCCGTTTGCCGCTTCCCAACAAAAAAGTTGTCTTGAACGGGTGTATAAGCGACCAGCCAACCTCCCTCGCTCGCATGGAGTTTTCGATGACTATCGATTTATGGATCGGCGCCGGGGTTCTACTTGCGACGGCCGCGACCGACGCCGCCTACGTCATGTTCACGTCGTCCGTGGTCGCGCGTCGGCCGCTTTCCGCGGCCAACTGGAGCGGCATCTGGTATATGCTGTCGTCGTTCGCGGTCATCAGCTATACGAACAATTGGGTGTATGTCGCGTTCGCCGTCGTCGGGTCGTGGATCGGCGCGTATGTTACGCTCAAATACTTTCACAAAGAACCGAGCCACCCACCGGCGCCGTTACGGCCCGAAGCTTAGCCGCCCATCGGCTTACCGGTTCACTCGGCCGCTGGCGATGTCTCCATGAGGCGGGCGATCGCCGCGTCGGCATACGTTTCAAGCTCCGGCAGAAGCACAACGCTTTCCTGCTCATTCGGGTCGGTGCGAGCGATGACAGCCGATATGGGCTTGTTGCTCAGATTGATCGGAAGATGGGGCACACCCGCAGGGATGTAGAACAAGTCACCGGCTTTCGTAACGGCATGATACTGAAGCTTATCGCCGTAGAGGGCGATGGCTTCACCCTCCAGAACGTAGATCGCCGTCTCATGATTGGCATGCATGTGTGCCTTGGCCCGGCCGCCTGGCGGAATGGTCAGCAAGTGCATGCAAATGCTTTTCGAGCCTACCGTCTCAGCGGCGATGCCGCAGAAGTAGGTTAGACCCTGCTTGCCGTCATAGGTATCGTCGGGGCGCACAAGGTGGCAAATCTGTTCCGAAACGTCGCTCATCCCAATCATCTCCTTGTCGAGATAGGCCCGCCGGCTAATGCTGAATTTATGGGGTCTCAGCGATTTTGCCAGTCCCCCTCCGGCGTTGTTTCCCGCAATGATCGTACTGAAACTTTCCGAGGTCTCAAAAATATGTCGATACGCTCACAGCTTCCGGATAATGAGACCGCATGACGGCGTTTGACAGCGATTTCGAAATTTTCCTTGTCGTCCCCCCTGGGCTTGAGGCCGCACTGCGCGACGAAGCGCGGGCGAACGGTTTCAAGAAGGCCGCAATCACGTCAGGCGGCGTGACCTTGCGGGGCGGTTGGCCGGACGTCTGGCGCGCCAATCTCGAACTCCGAGGCGCAACGCGCATTATCGCACGCATCGCGACGTTCAGGGCTTCGCATCTCTCTGAGCTTGATAAACGTGCGCGTAAGGTGGCGTGGGGCAGCGTCTTACGCCGGGACCGGCCTTTCCGTGTCGAAGCCTCATGCAAAAGTTCGAAGATCTACCACTCGGGCGCTGCCGAACAGCGCATCGAACGCGCAATCCGTGAGGAACTCGGCGCGCCATTTGATCCCGATGCTGCCGTTTGCATCAGAGCGCGGATCGAAAACGATTTCTGCACCATCGGTGTCGACACCTCAGGCGATCTTCTGCACAAGCGTGGACATAAGCAGGCCGTCAACAAGGCGCCGATGCGCGAGACGCTCGCGGCGCTGTTCTTGCGACTCTGCGGGTTTGATGGAGGTGAGCCCGTTGTCGATCCAATGTGCGGATCGGGCACGTTCGTCATCGAAGCAGCGGAAATCGCGGCGGCCCTAATGCCCGGACGCACACGTCATTTTGCCTTCGAAGAGCTGGTAAACTTCGACGCCGCAACGTGGCAGAAACTGCGCGACGCGCGAAAGCCAAAAGTGCCGACGGTGAAATTTTACGGTAGCGATCGCGATGCCGGGGCGATCAACATGAGCCGCGCCAACGCCCAGCGTGCGGGCGTTTCAGAGTTCACAGAATTTCGTCAGCAGGCGATTAGCGATCTCGCAGCGCCAGTCGGCCTACCCGGTCTCGTTATCGTCAATCCGCCGTACGGGGACCGCATCGGCAATAAGAAACAGTTGCACGCCTTGTATCGCTCACTGGGAGAGACATTGAAGGCGCGCTTTAACGGCTGGCGCGTGGGCGTCATTACGAACGAAGCGGCGCTCGCGACATCGACCGGTCTGCCATTTTCGAAACCGATTGGGCCAATCTCGCATGGCGGCCTGCGCGTTTCGCTGTACCTGACCGCCCCACTCTGACACACGGACGCAGGAGATAGATTAAGCCGCCGATGCGTCTTCAACCTGATAGGACTGCCACGTCGCGGGCCATTCGACGTGGCCCACGGCTGAAGCCGACGGACGCAGAACATCGGCTGTTTCGTCGCCAAGCTGAATGCTCAGAACATCCTGCTTGGCGTCGAGTTCTTCATGCCAATCTGCTAGCGACGCCGACAGATGGTACGTGCCGGACCGGAGCGGCAATGCCCGCGCGTGGCATCGGAGCGTGCCCGAAGTCATTCCCTTTGTGACTTCGTTGGACGCGTGGAAGCGATTGTCCGAGCCCCAAAGCGGCTCGCCCGTGTCGGCGCGAAGCATGACGCCACCGACCGGCTTCGAGATCGGTCGCGGCGAAATGAAGCTGATGTCGACAATCAATTCGCCGCCAACGAGCGCCTCTCGGTTCACGATGATCGAAGTAATCGAGGGATGCGAGAGGTTTGCGGTGAAAGAAATCGAGTTAGCCAAGCTGCTGGCGTTGATGTAACGCCGAGCGACGACTTCTACTGATGCATCGGTTGTGATCTTGCCGCCTTCCAGCAGCAGGCCGCGATTGCACAATGCCCTGACCGCTAAGAGATTGTGACTGACAAAGAGAACGGTGCGGCCTTGTCCAGCTACGTGCTTCATCTTACCGAGGCACTTCTGCTGAAATTCGGCATCGCCGACGGCGAGAACTTCGTCGACCACCAAAATTTCCGGCTCCAGGTGCGCCGCGACTGCGAATGCGAGACGAACGTACATACCGCTGGAGTAGCGCTTTACCGGTGTGTCGAGAAACTTCTCAACTTCCGAGAAGGCGACGATTTCATCAAACTTTCGGCGAATTTCGGCGTGTTTCATGCCAAGGATGGCGCCATTCAGATAGATATTTTCTCGCCCCGTCAGCTCAAGATGAAAGCCCGTTCCCACCTCAAGGAGGCTTGCGACGCGGCCTCGGATCTCAACTCTTCCTGCACTCGGCTCGGTGATCCGCGACAGGATTTTCAGCAGTGTCGATTTCCCCGCGCCGTTGCGCCCGACGATACCGACGACGTCGCCACGTTTCAGTTCGAAAGAGACGTCTTTCAGCGCCCAGAAATCCTCGACCTGATCACCGGCAACGAGCTGCCGCCCTCGCGCGACATCCATTCCTGTCCGCGCCCAATGCTTCAAGGCCTTTACGGCGACATCGCGCAGGGCCGTGTAGCGCTCCGGTCGGTGATGGCCGATCAGATATTTTTTTGAGAGGCCTTCGGCACGGATGACAACATCACTCATCTCGGAAGCTCTTCCTGCGATCTTAGACGAGGTCAGCGAATGAGCGTTCGGTCCGGCGGAAGTATCTGATGCCGATCCAAAGCATGAGCACGGTAACACCGAGACTTACCGACAGGTCTGGGAGGTAAAGTCTGCTGGCATCGCCCAGAAGGCACCATCGGAAGCCGTCAATCACTCCAACCACAGGATTGAGACTGTACCAAACGCGAATATTCTCGGGCACCACCTCACTCGAGAAGCCGACCGGCGATACATAGAGTCCGAATTGAATGACGAACGGAATGATGTATCGCATATCTCGGTATTTGACGTTGAGCGCCGTAATCAGGAGCGCCGGTCCGAGGCTCGCGGCAACTGCAAAAAGCATGAAGAACGGTAGGAATATAATGTGCCAATTCGGCAGATAGCCGTACCAAGCCATCAACAAGAACAGGATTGTCAAGTTAGCGAGAAAATCGACGATTGCCACGACTCCGGCGGAAGCCGGAACGATCATCCGCGGGAAATAGACTTTGCTGATAACGTGCGCACTTGTGATCAAGCTGTTCGATGCTTCGCTCAGCACGCTCGAAAACAAGAACCAGGGCAGCATTCCGGCGAATACGAGGATCGGATAGGGAACGCCTCCGTCGCTCGGCAGCTTTGCCAGCTTTCCAAACACAACGGTGAAAACGATCATCGTCGAAAGTGGACGAATGATCGCCCAAGCAATACCGATGACGGTTTGCTTGTATCTGACCGCGATATCGCGCCACGCCAGAATGGCGAACAGCTCGCGATAATGCCAAAGGTCGGACCAATAGTTGCGTTCAGCGCGCCCCGCTTCGAGGACGAGCAAACGCGGCATTCGATCGGCTGGCGAAATCGGGTGTCTCTTCGATGTTTGTGTGAGGGAGAAACGCACGCATAAAATCGCGTCCAGCGGGTAAGCTGGCACGGCTTCGAAATGTGAAGGGGAAAATCTACCGAACTGCGGGTGAATCGCTTCACCTGACAGAGAAAACTGGCATCGGCCGTTTCAATCGCTGGAACGCAAACCGCGCCTGCAAATGCACTTGTGCAGAGCGTCGCGCCCAGCGTCAACGATTTTTTTAACCAATTTACCAGTTATCGCTGCGCATATGCTGCGCCGCTATCGCTATACGTCGAGATCGCATTTGGTGAGCATTGCTACCCGACCGCATTTACCAAGTCGATGCATCGAGCCTCGCAAAACAAATACATGCAATACATACTATCTGTGTACGTTTTTCTATTTCCCTGTTCGGCCCCGAGGGATCTTTCTCTTGTTTGGGGTCTAAAAAAATACCCGACCAAAGATTGAGACACGCAGGATATTCAGCGCTTCAAATCAGTGGGCGATCTTTGTCGGACGTTTAGAAACGATCCATCAACTTTGTTCGATATTTCGTCTGCGCAAGAGAATTCGTCTGTCTAAGGCTGAAGAGAGAGCCTCGAATTTTCTCCTAATTTGTTCACGAATTGAGCATTTATATCAAACTGGGGACGCCTCGATCGTGGTTGGCGAAACGCATATTCACGATATTGCGATTGCGGCGCGACGATTGCGTAAGACGCGTTTGTTGCGGCATCAGAATGAGCGTGCGACTGAGGTGCACACGAACGATCTGCCGGTCTTTCTCGTCAATCCAACGCGCTTTCCAGAGCTTACGGAAGAGCCTGAACCTGAGCGTGATTTCCGCGCCAAGCTTGCGCTGCTTTATGCACAATCGGCTGCAGCGCTGGCGCCGTATGCCAACGCAATCAAAGCTCACCTCGCCGGCCTTCGCACACATCTTTATGATCTTCCCGCTTTTTGGCGGCGCGACAGCGTCAAAGAACAAATTACAAAGCTCGCGGTCGCCGCATTCCTCGTCTCGCTCGCTCTTCTTTCGACGCTCGACCGTCCGCAACAGCCAATAAAGAACGCCAGAGCTGTCGCACTGGAGCCGCCACCACCGGCATTCGACCTCGATCAAAGACTCGCCTTTGCGCAGAACCTTCGCGATCGGCTGCTCTCGAATGCCATCGCTCTCAGCATGCAGACGGCGACGCCGGCTCCTTTGCCGACACTCGCGCCTTTACCGATCGATCGCGACGCGGGCCAAATTTCAACCGAGGCCGAGCAATCTGAAACGCCAACTGTTGGCGGCGAGCAAGAGACGACCAGGATGGCGGTTCCACAAATCGCCGCCGATGACGACGCGAAGTGGCGTTTCCCATTCGATAGCCAGCCCTATGTCGCTGGCGGCCTGCCTCGATCGCCAGACGGCTCGTTTCGTGCCGAGCTCGCGATGTCGGATGTCATGACTGACAGAAGCAATCGGGCAAGCGTCGCTGAGAACGAGAATAAGGACGCGTCAGCCGCAGCGGTCCCAAAAGTAAAACAGAACAAGCCCACAAAGCGGAAGAAAGCCGTCGCGCAGAAACGGCGATCACCCCAGGACAATCAGATGACGGCGGCGGCGGCGCCACAACCGACCGGCGTTCCTGGGGAACCCAATCTGCCGCCGCCGCCTATCTTGTTTTTTCTTGGAGCGCCGCCGCCGCAGTCTGCACAGCCGGTACAGACACCGCCGTCAGCTGCGCCAGCGGCGACCAAGGCGCCGCCGCCAGCCCCGCCACCGGCAAACAAGCCGTGGGTTCCGAATTCGCTTTCGGACGTCTTCAAGGACGCTTACTGACGAAAGCCCGCGCCGCTGGCGCTATTTACCCAACCTCGACTTCGCTGATCTGCAGAACCGGCGAGAGATCGGTGTAGTTAGGAATATCCGCCAGGATTTCTCGCGCATGCGGCCCGAAGCCTGACTGAAACGCCTCTACCGAGTCACAGAAAATGTGGCACATACCGATGTAGGTGGGCGGCGTACCGGGAGCTGCACCAGCAATCCCTCGATCAACCGTATAGTATTTGCAGGTATCGCCCATCTTTGCTTTGACCATGGGCATGTGCTTGTCGCGATAATAGTCGTGGTCAAACCGGGCATTGGGCGTGTTCGGATACATGACGCTGACTTTGATCAAAGGGCGTTCCTTTCATTTTTTCACTGTCTTCAACGAACGCGGGCACACCATCGCGACCGCGCTTAATCACATTTGCTTCGCGAGTAAGGTACGAACCGCCGGCGCAACTTTAGTCCCGAGAAGCTCGATCGATTTCCTCATCGCAACGTATTCTGCTGACGCAGAGCTCATTTGAAATGTGAAACGATCGACACCACCGAGGGCCTCGCTCGCCTCCACGATTTTCTTTGCGACAGTGGCGGGGTCACCAATCAGGAAAGCGCCGCCCGGTCCACACATCGCCTCGAACTGCGCGCGCGAAACCGGCGACCAGCCCCTCTCTCGTCCGATGTCCGTGAACATCCGCGCCCAGCCAGGAAAGAAGGTGTCTTTCGCTTGGTCCACAGTATCCGCAACGAAGCCCATCGCATGGACGCCGACACGCAGACGTTCTTGTGGATGGCCGGCGCGCGCATAGGCTTGGCGGTAAAGATCGATGAGCGGGCGAAATCTACGAAACTCGCCACCAATGATAGCGACCATTAACGGCAGACCGAGTTCACCGGCGCGGGTGAACGATCTCGGCGTACCGCCAACGCCGATCCACACGGGCAGCACATCTTGATAGGGGCGTGGATAGATGCCTTGGCCGGAAAGCGCCGGGCGAAACTTTCCCGACCAATTTACATTTGTGCTCTCCCGTATCTTCAGGAGCAGCTCAATCTTCTCAGCAAAAAGAGCGTCATAATCTTCAAAGCGCATCCCAAAGAGCGGATAGGCTTCGCCGAAGGACCCGCGCCCGACGACGAGTTCGGCGCGTCCCTTCGATATCAGGTCGAGCGTGGCGAATTCCTGAAACACGCGAACGGGGTCGGCGGCGCTCAACACTGTTACGGCGCTGGTCAGTCGTATCGATTTGGTACGAGATGCGGCGGCCGCAAGGATGATCCCGGGAGCCGAATCGAGAAATTCGGGACGGTGGTGCTCACCAATGCCGAAGACATCGAGGCCTGCGCGATCCGCGACTCCAATTTCTTCCAGTAAATTCGCCAATCGGTCGGCCGGAGACAAAGTCTCGGCGGTCCCCGCCTCTGGCATGATTGCTGCAAAACTGTCTACGCCAATTTCCATTCAGGCCCTTTCGGATCGAGTTCTTGTGCAATGCAGCGGCGGATTTCAACAAGCGAAGGCGACGTCCAGCCTCCCATCATGGGACAATTTCGCTGCGCCATTAACCACCTGTTTACGTTGTTCTTGATGGAGCACGGCACCCGTTTTAGTCGCTTCAACATGTGTTTGCGTAGGAGACGTCCATGCAATTTGTGGTCGATTGTTTCATCGTCATTTGGCACTGCGTCGGCGGTGGCGGTGCAGGCGATCCAGGAGGTCCGCACCCGGCTCCGGAAATCAATGCCGCCAGCAGCGTCGCAGCGATCGCGCTTCTCCTTAGCGTCGGCGCCATTGTCTATCGCCGCATGCAGCAAACACAGTAGCGATAATCTGGCAGCCTCTGCCATCGCATGGCAGGCATGCTTCGCATGTTGAAAGCTGCCTCTCATCCCGCTTGGCCCTCGGCTCGGATTGTGTCGACGACGGCGCTTGTCATCGTCGAAATGCTGACGATCCGGCTCTTTACGCCTCTTCCTGATGTCTGGGGCATCTGGCCAGTTATCGGCGTTGTCCAAGCTGTTCCGAAAATACTTCTGCTAGTGGCCGCAATTTTTGTGGTTGTCGGCTGGTCCAAGCGCAGCGCGATCCTCGCAGCCTTCAATCAAGATGCAGACCCTGTGCAGATATCAGCGACAGCTGCAATCAGCGCGGCTGCGATGTTGGCCGCTTTTCTCGCGCGCGGACTCCTTGCCCAGGCTCCGCCAGGCGCTGATACCTTTCTTACTTATCTCTATTCGGCGTTATTCCTGGCGGCGATAACGTCGCTCGTCCTCGTCGCTGCGCCGCCAGGCTTTTGGCGAGAGATCGTAACGTTTTGCAAACCGGAACTGATGCTGGCGCTCGGACTGGGTGTCTTGGGATATGTCACTGGCGCAACCCTCGATAGAGAGCGCGGCAGTTTATTATCGGAAGACAGTTGGGCTGAGCTTTCTGACGCCACCCTTCAGTTATCGTACTGGATCCTCAAGCACTTCGATCACAGTGCATTCATGGACCCGGCTACGCGCATTCTCGGCGCCGGTGATTTCAGCGTCAGGATCTTTGCGGCATGCTCCGGCTACGAAGGCATGATGCTGATCGCGGTGTTCGTCGTAGGATATATTCTGATCTTCCGTCGCTCGCTGAAATTTCCCAACGTCCTTATGCTGTTCCCGTTGGCGATGGGCGCAATCTGGCTCCTCAACAGCCTGCGGATTGCGCTGCTGGTCTTCATTGGAGCGAACATTTCGCCGGATATCGCGCTCGGAGGATTTCACTCTCAGTTCGGCTGGATCAGCTTCTTACTCATCGCAATCACAATCATGACGGTTGCGCAGAAGCTCGCTTTCTTCGGCAAGAGATCGCCGATCATGGCAGCGGCGATGTCAGATGCAGCCAGCGCGGCGCGCGCTCGACAAGCCGCCGATTCCAATCCAGCGCTCATCTTTCTTGCACCGTTTATCGCGCTGATGGCCGGTCAAATCGTGACGCGCATTGCGGCGCCTCACGACTATCTGCTTTATCCTATTAAAGTCGTTGCGGTGTTTGCGGCGCTGTATGCCTTCCGGAACATCTATAAGCAGCTGCTGGGCACTCCGGATGCTGTCTCGGCTTTGATTGGCGGGATTGCGGGTTTGCTGTGGATCGCGACTGACCCAGGCGCCGGCAGCCACACGCCGCTGGAGCAGTCGCTTTCGGAATTCTCGCCGATCCTGGTCGCTCTCTGGCTCGCGTTCAGAGGCATCGGCACCATCATCATGGTTCCGATTGCGGAAGAGCTGGCGTTTCGCGGATATCTCTACCGCGTCTTACAGGCGGCAAAATTCGAGACAGTCGATTTTAGGGCATTCGGACTCGTTGCTCTCGTCGTCTCTTCGAGCTTGTTCGGTCTGATGCACGACCGGTGGCTTGCGGCAGCATTAGCCGGTGCGCTTTACGCGCTGCTGATGATCCGCCGAGGCCGGATCGGCGACGCGATCACGGCACACATGACGACCAATGCCGTCATTTTCGCGTGGGCGGTCGTCGCCGGACAGTGGTCGCTTCTTTAAACACAACTTTGCAAAGCGGCCCGCATTCCTCAGGCCGCCTCTTTCGCGAAGATCATGTCGAGCTGCGTCTCGAACAATTCACCGATATTGACCGGATGCGCCCGATCGAGAAACTTGTTGATGACGATACCGGCCCAGACCGGCGCCAACAGCAAGTACGGATTTTTGACCAGACGATCATCCTTGAGTTCGCCTGACTTCCGCGCGGCGACGGCCAAACGTTTCACCTTCAAAAGAAGAGGCTCGATAACGTCGCGACGGTAGATCTCCGCGATGGCCGGAAAACGCGCACCTTCCGTGATGACGACCCGAGCGATGTCCGCGCGGCTCTTCTTCTCGATCTGGTGGATCGATACGACGAGAGTTCGGCGGAGAAAATCTTCCACACTCTCGTTAGGCGCGCGCTTGGCATCGTCCGTGTCGATGTGAGCGTTGACAATTTCTTGCTGAACAACCGCCGAGAACAACGCTTCCTTCGCGATGAAATAGCGGTAAATCAGGCCCTTCGCGACGCCTGCGCGCTTTGCCACGGTCTCGATGGTGGTGTTTGCAAACCCCTTTTCCAGAAACTCCGCCAACGCCGCATCGACGATGGACTGACGCGTCATGGCGGTCTTTTCCGGGCTGGCGCCGCGGCGTCGAATGACAGGCGGGTCGTTCCGGACAAGATTGGTGACGGCGGATTGTGTACTTTTTTGCATGTCGCCTCACTTCGTGAATCAGCTTATGCGGCCACGCACTCGATTTTGGATGGGTACCTATGCGCCCCACGCATTATCAGCGTTGAGCGTTTGTCTTGACAAAAGTGACCGCAAAGTCATTTATACCTACTCGAGGGCAATGTTCAAGATCGAAATTCGTCAACGCTCGTTTTAGTTGCTCTCAAACAGGATGTGCGATGGCCTTCCCGGCTCTACAGCAGTGGGTTTTTTCGTTTAAGACGACGATTGCCGCCTTACTGGCGCTGCTGATCGCACTGTGGCTTCCGCTGCCTAATCCGTACTGGTCGATCGCAACGGTTTACATCGCATCAAACCCGCTATCGGGCGCGACGAGATCTAAAGCTATCTTTCGCGTCATCGGTACGTTGCTTGGTGCATCAGCCGCTATCGCGATGGTGCCCAATCTCGTCAACACCCCGATCCTGCTGATCATCGCTCTGGGTCTTTGGTCCGCAGGCTGTCTTTATATCGCCATGCTCGACCGCACGCCGCGAAGCTACATCTTCATGCTTGCGGGCTACACTGCAGCGCTGATCGGCTTTCCGACGGTGGATGTGCCGGGCACGATTTTCGACGTGGCACTCGCGCGGACCGAAGAGATCATCGTCGGCATTCTATGTGCTGCCGTCGTCTCAAGCATCATCTTGCCGCGCCCTGTTGCGCCGGTGATCGCACAGCGACTCAAAGCCTGGCTTGCCAACGCGGACGTGAGCGCCCGCGATGCGCTGCAGCTGCGGACCGGAGCCGAGCCCGACCGGCATCGGCTGAAGCTTGCAGGCGATACAGGCGAAATCGAAAATCTCAGCACGCACCTCATTTATGATGCGGGTGGCCACCCGGAGTTCCTGCGACTCATTCGTGATGTCCGGCCGCGCATGCTGATGCTCATTCCCATTCTGTCCTCGATCGCGGACCGACTTCATGAGCTTTCCCTGCTAGGTGGCCCATCGCGCGCGGCACAGCAGCTCGTCGATCGGATGGATAAATGGCTTGCGGCCGGCGGAACCGATGCCGAAGAGCTCGATCGCCTGAGAAGCGATATCGAGGCCTGCGTCGATTCAACCCGCGCTCATCGCAGCTGGCACGACCTGGTGGAGCTCAGCCTTCTTATCCGGTTGGGCGACCTTGCCGCGATCCGATCGGACTGCCTCGACATTCTAAAGAGCGTTGAGCAGGCGTCCAATCATATATCGAGACCGTACACCTATCCTATCGCCGAGCGGGCTGCCCTGGTCCATCATTACGATCACGGCCTTGCGATGTTGTCAGCGGTCGTCAGCTTCGCGACGATTTCCGTCTGCTGCACGTTTTGGATTCTGCTGTCCTGGCCGGAGGGCGGCTATGCAGTGTTAATGGCTGCCGTGGCGGGCAATCTGTTCTCGGCGCAAGATAATCCGGTGCCGTCTATCGTCATGTTCGCGAAGTGCTCTGTCGTTTCTATCGGAATTGCGGCGCTATACGTCTTCGGCATTCTTCCTCACGTTCACAACTTTGAAACGCTCGCGCTTGTGCTGGCTCCGGCTCTCGTCTTTTTCGGGTTATGCATTTCGAAACCCGAAACGTTATTCATGGGGCTCGCTTTGGCAATCTGCGTGGCTGCGATGATGGGCCTGCAGGTGACTTTTGCGGTCGACACGTCGACGTTCTGGAACAGCAGCATCGCTACGTCTGTTGGCGTCATCCTTGCCGCGACGACGGCTTCGATGCTGCGTACACTTGGCGCCGAATGGAGTATTCGGAGACTCGCGGTCGCCAACAAGGAGACGCTGGCGGAGATCGCAGATGCTCAAACCGCACGCGACGAGGCGCGGCTGACCGGCGTCATGCTCGACCGTCTTGTACTTCTCGCACCGCGAGCGAAAGCAGCGGGACACCGGATTCCTGGCGCGATCGGAGAGTTGCGGGAAGGTTTCAACATCCTTGATCTCCGGCGATCGCGTATCGGGCTTACGCCTTACTCGCGGCGGCGCATCGATGCAGTGCTTCTCATGCTGAAGCGCTATTATCAGAATAAGTCCACGGTGCCGGCGCCGGACTTGCTTCTTGCCGCGGTCAATCGCGCGCTGGCGGTCGTTCGAAACGAGCATGGTGCGTCTGCGCGCTCGGCGTTGCTTGGCCTCGTCGGCCTACGGCGCAGCCTTTTCCCGGACCGCTCGCCTCCTCATTTGCCGCACGCTCCGGTCTTGCTTGAGGCCGCGCAATGAACGAGGAAATCAGTCTGTTTGGCATCTTCGTGCCGTCAGTTCTCGCGTGCTCCGTCATCTCATATGTCGTGATGGTGGCGGTCTCGCGCGTCCTCCGCGCCGTCGGCGCATATCAGTACATCTGGCATAGGTCGCTCTTCAATCTTTCAATGTTTGTTTGCATTCTTTGCGCGACTGTCCTCTTCCTCTTTCAGGCTCAGTCATGAACGCACGCCTAAAACCCTTCATACGCTACGGCACGACACTTGCGCTCGTCGGGGCTGCCGTATTCGCCGGCTGGCTGCTTTGGGTTCATTATGAACTCGAACCCTGGACACGCGATGGCCGCGTTCGGGCCGACGTCGTCGAGATTGCACCGGACGTTTCCGGGCTCGTGACCAAAGTGATGGTTCGCGACAACCAGATCGTCCACAAGGGAGACGTTCTGTTTCAGATTGACCGTGACCGTTATATTCTTGCGCTGAGGCAGGCTGAAGCCGATGTCGAGGGCCGCAAGGCGGCACTTGAAGCCGCGCAAAAGGATCTGGTGCGCTATAAAAATCTGACGAATCTTTCTGTCTCGGATCAGAAGGTCGAACAGGTGATCGCTACGCAGGCGCAGGCTGAAGCGGATTTACATAAAGCCGAAGCGGATCGCGACCTCGCGAAGCTCAACCTGGAGCGTTCGGAAGTCCGCGCGTCTGTCAACGGCCCGATCACGAACTTCGACCTGCAGCCCGGCAACTATGTCACCGCGGGCAAGGGCGTGGCGGCCCTGATCGACAACGATTCCCTGCGCGTCGAAGGCTACTTCGAAGAGACCAAGTTGCCGCTCATCCAAGTCGGCGACAAAGCCGTCGTACACCTGATGGGTGAGGACAGACCGATCCTGGGCCATGTCCAGAGCATTGCCGGAGGCATCGAGGATCGCGACCGTAGTGCCGGCTCGAACTTGCTGGCCGACGTCAACCCGACATTCAGCTGGGTTCGTTTGGCGCAGCGTATTCCCGTGCGCATTGCACTCGACCACGTGCCAGAGGGCGTCCGTCTGGTCGCCGGACGGACGTCGACGGTCGTGATCACGCCAGAAGACGGCAAGCATCCCCGCGACACGGCACAGAAATAAGCCGATAGCCGTGGCGGTGGACGTCGTTTCCCCTTCATCGAGAGCGATATATCATCACGACACCGAGCCATCGGGCCGTCGCATCTCGATAGGGAGGCCATCATGCGCGCCAGCGATCATCTTGCATCCGACCTAATTGGGCTCATCCGGCGCGCGAAGCTCTCCCGCCGCCGCTTCATGACAACGTCGGCCGCCGCTGCCGCCGGTTACACACTCGCAGCCGGCCCGGTCAGCGCTGCCGCGATTGTCACTGACACCGAAGGCCTCGACGCCGGAGCCGCAACGATCGAAACAGCGGACGGCGCGATGCCCGCATATTTCGCCAAACCAGCTGGCGTTGCCAATCCATCCGTGATTCTGGTCGCGATGGAAGTCTTCGGTCTGCACGAATACATCAAGGATGTCGTCCGTCGGTTGGCGAAGCTCGGCGCCTTCGCGGTCGCTCCCGACTATTATTTCCGGTTGGGGGATCTCGCGAAAATCAGCGACATCCAGGCTCTGATCCCGCTCGTCAATTCAAAGCCTGACGGGCAGCTCATTTCCGATCTCGACGCGACGGTCCGCTGGGCGAAGAGCCAGGGCGGCGATACTTCGCGCCTCGGCATCGTCGGCTTCTGCCGTGGCGGACGAACGGTCTGGGTCTATTGCGCGACGAACCCGAACGTTAAAGCCGGGGTTGCTTTCTATGGCTCACTTGTCGATCCTGCCGCGCAAAAAGCGATTTGGCCGAAAAGTCCAATCGAACTTGCGTCGGAAATGAAAGCCCCTGTCCTCGGGCTTTACGGCGGCGCCGACCAGGGTATTTCGCCTGAGCAAGTCGAAACCATGAAGGCCGCGCTTTCTGCCGCCGCAAAAACAGCTGAGTTCAAGATCTATCCCGGCGCGCCACATGGCTTTCATGCCGATTACCGCCCGAGCTATTCACCCGATGCCGCCAAGGATGCATGGAAACAGATGACGTCCTGGTTCAAGCGTTGGGCTGTTCTGGACTGACGCCATCGCAGTTCAACGCGATGCTTCCGTCTCGCATACTTTGAGCTGCTCGCGCGCTTGGTCGATGCCGGTAAGATCTGCTGAGTACTCGCTACCGTCTATGCCGATCGACAGCGGCTGTGCTGGAAGCCTGTTAATGGTATTCCACGTCTGCTCGCTCTCGTCTTCCGTCGTTGCGAAAGCGGGACCCGCAGGCGTAACGAATAAATCTCCAAATGTCGTACCCTGATCGGAGAACGTCATCTTGCCCGCACGGCTCGGCGGCTGCTTTTCATCGACCAATGTGATGAGCGTCACGGGACCGCTTTTGACAATCGACAAACCAAAGGGTCGGCCTCCTTGAAGGCTTTTCCGGTCGCGCACACGCGAGCCCCATCGGTGTGTTGCCGCAGCTCTGTCAACCATCCTGCATCTGTCCGCCAGGATTTGATCACTTGACTGGTGTCCGCCAGAGCGATCTGCGGAACAATCGTCCAAGCCGAACAAATCAAAGCGTAGCTGAAACGATGCATCACACCCGTCTATGGTTCCGCGCCTACCGAATTGCCTGAGTTCCAGTGCTACGCCGGCGAAATCCAACATAGCCGCCGTCAGCGTCGTAGAGAAAATCGAAGCCGTTTAAGAAATGGAAACTCGTGTTCAGAAACGTGCGATCCGGCGACAATCTCAGGTGAACTTTTTCGGGAGTAAGCGGATGACCATCATCAATCTTGAAACTGTAAAGCGGTAGAGAGGATTGTCCGCGCGAAACCGCGACGGCAACCTGATCGCCGGGCTGAAGCTTTGCTTGGGACGACTGCCACGGTGGCAACGTCATAAATGCCGAACCAACCCCGCTATCCACTAAAAGGGTTCCGCAAGCCGGCGGCGTCTTCCCATTAATCGAGATGCAAGCCGGTATCGGCGACCAATCGGTATCTTCTTTGTTGCGGTCGAGCTTTACATACTCGAAATGGCCGCTTGTATTGACGGCCGACAAACCAACGTAGACGCCCCTGGCCGTCAAAACATACCCATGCCGCTGCCTGGAATTGTTCGAGACGACATGCAGAAACGGGTTCTTGTCTGGCGTACTTTGACTTTGCCTGTCTCCCTCGCGCGCAAAGCCAATACCGATCATTGCAATTCGGCTGACATCTTCGTTTGGATCGCAATCTCTTGCCCGCGGCAAGCAATCAACGCGCTCAACGGCAAGCACCGGCATCGCTTCCACTTGAATGGCGCTATCGCCGCTCCCCACGATCGTAAATGCGGTGCGAACCCAATGGCCTCGCATGACGCGGCCCGAGCTGGTGTAGGTCAATTGGCCTTCTGAAATTCTCGGTAGCTGATCGATGTTTGGTATCGAAGTCGCGCCAACGACCACACCTGTAGATCCGGTGTCCAACGTGGCTCTATGGAAGCGCTCTCCAAACGAAATACCTAGTGACGGCGAACGGCGGAGTTCTCCATCGTTTGCGTCCAAAAAGGGGAAAAATGCGGCTTGCGCATAAGCGCCAAAATTCGGTTCCTGGGCTGATGCCGCCGATATCATCGAGAGTATCACGGGTGCAATTGCAAAGTTGCGCACGCTCGTTAGACGCATTTTTAAATCGTTCTTCTTTTCCGACTAGTCTCTTGCGACGCTAGCAAACTGTTTGAACTGGTGCGTCAATCAGCGATGTAAATTTTAGCTCAATTGCGATCGTGCGGCGAGGACCGCTTTCATTGGCGGCTCCAGTAGAGATATTCTCGTCGATAAAGGTTTTTTTGAACGTAAAATCTGGTAGCCAAGTTTTGATATTAGTCAATTATCGTCGCCTGATTGCACCCTATTGATCGGGATACTTTTCCGGGGAAAGACCAAAGGAATGGCGTCAGAAGCCGCCGTCGCTGGAGAAAACGCGCATCAATCGGCGCAGCCGGCACGCTTAAAGACGACCGTCCATGGAAAAAGTGCGGCGCTGCAGATTGCGGCCTCGCTGCTGTGGGTACCTCAGGCCGCCCTTATTGCCGTGACCATCGGCGACGTGGCGAACGGAGATGCATCAACCGGCAGTGCGTGGGCAGCTTTCGGAGTGCTCGCGATAGGAGTTCTAAGAGCCGTACTCGATAGCCTTGGAAGCCGCATGGCCTTTCGTGCGGGGCGCAGCGTAGCGAGCCGACTGAGGCAACAAGCCGTCGCTGCGCTCGCCGAACGCTCACCACTTGATATCGAACGTCCTGAAGCTGGCAAAGCCGCGAGCGTTATTGCCGAGCAAGCCGAGATGATCGTGCCTTACGTTGCGCGCTTCGAGGTTGCCAAGCTGCGCGCCGTGGTCGTGCCCATCGTGCTTTTTGCTGTCGTCTTGTGGCTGTCGTGGGCGGCTGCCATCGTACTGCTGTTCGCGGCGCCACTCATTCCGGTTTTCATGGCATTGATCGGCTGGCGCGCGCAGGAAGCGAGCGAAGCGCAACTCGCGAAGACAGGCGACATGAATGCCTTCCTTCTCGACAGGTTGCGTGGCATCACTACGATCCGTTCGCTCGGAGCAGTCGACGCGACGGCGAAACGGCTTCGCGCCAATGCCGAAGACTTGCGCACGCGGACGATGACCGTGCTGCGCATCGCCTTTCTGTCTTCAGCCGTGCTTGAACTGTTTGCGGCGCTCGGCGTGGCGATGGTTGCCGTTTACATCGGCTTCTATCTTCTCGGGCAGCTGAACTTCGGCACATGGGGTGTGCATCTCGGCTTGAGCGGAGGCTTGTTCATTCTGCTTCTGGCGCCGGCCTTCTTCGAGCCGCTTCGCGAGCTGTCCGCCGTCTGGCACGATCGCGCTGCAGGGCGCGCCGCGATCGACGAACTTAACCGACTGTCGACATCCGGGCGTACGATCCCTGGTTCAATCACCCATTCGAAAGCCGCGGTGGCAGATCTGACCAGCGCTCCCGCCATTAGGATCGATAAACTGTCATTTCGGTACGGCGACAGCGACGGATTGGTCTTCGATCGCTTCGAATTGTCCATCGCACCAGGGGAACATGTGGCGCTGCTCGGTCCGAGCGGCACCGGAAAGTCGACACTCCTCGCGCTGATAGCCGGCCTCGCGCGTCCGGCAGCAGGAACAATATTGATCGACGGCCAAGGTCTTACCGACAATACCGCCGCAAACCTGCGCTCCGGTATGGCCTGGATCGGTCAGCGGCCGCACATCTTCGCCGGAACGCTGGCAAGCAACGTCGCGCTCGGCCGGAAGATTGATAGGGCGCACATCGCCGACGCATTGAAATTCGCAAAGCTCGGCGCGCTCGCCGTCGCGCGGGGCGCACATGCCATCGGCGAGAACGGCGTCGGCCTTTCCGGCGGCGAAGCTCTCCGGCTCGCCATTGCCCGGATCGCCGCTCGCCCTAATGCCGGGATCATCCTTGCCGACGAGCCGACGGCGCATCTCGACGCCGAAACAGCAAACGACATAGCGGACAGCCTGATCGCACTTGGCCGCGGCAAGACAATGATCATCGCGACACATGATCTGACATTGGCGCGGCGCATGGATCGCATCGTGCGCTTGGGTAACCGGCCGCTGGAGAGAGCGGCATGAGCAGAGTTTCGCGGGACCTAGCGCCTATACTTTCGCTTTTCTGGCGTGGACCGCGTGGCAAGCTTCTGTTCGGCTTGGGCCTCAACGCCGCAACCACATTGTGCGGTCTGGCGCTGCTTAGTCTTTCCGGCTGGTTCATCACGGCAACGGCGATTGCTGGACTGAGTGCAGCGACCGCTTTGGCCTTCGACGTCTTTTCGCCCTCTGCCGGCATCCGGTTCTTCGCATTGGCGCGGACGGTGAGCCGATATGGCGAACGCCTCGTTACGCACGACGCGACGCTCAGCGTTTTGGCGGAACTTCGCGAACGGCTCTTCCGCGGCTCAGCGGCCATGCGGGAGGCGGAAAAGTTGCGTATGCGCCCTGCGGCACTCTTGTTTCGTCTGACGCAAGATATCGATGCGCTCGATTCTCTTTATCTACGCGTGGTCGTTCCGGCCGCCGCCGCCATCGCCGCCGCATTGGCTATCGGCTTGTGCTTCGGCGCGATCCTGCCCGCCGTCGGCATTGGTTTTGCCGTCTTTCTTGCCATGGCCGGGCTCGGCATTCCGCTGATCGCCGCGCGCGTTGCCGAACGCCCCGCACAACGGCGCGTTCTTGCGCTTGAAGCGCTGCGATCTCGCGTTATCGATTTGGTCTTGGGGCAAACCGACCTCGTCATGTCCGGGCGGATTGGAGCACAGCGCCGTGCCATCGCCGAGGCGGATCGGAAGCTCTCGGATGCCGACAGCGAGCTTAATCTCGCTGAGGTCGCGTCCGGTGCAGCGCTTGGCATCGTCAGCGCCACTCTCATCGCCTCGGCGCTTTTCGTCACGCTTCAGCTTGCCCGGCATGCCGAAATCGGTGCGCCCATAATGGCGCTCGCTGTCCTTGTCACGATCGGGGCTCTTGAGCCGTTCGCTGCCTTGCGTCGGGGTGCCATCGAGCTTGGACGGACCTGCGTTGCCGCGCGCCGTGTCGCAGTTCGCCTCGAACCGCCTCCCCATGCTTCTGTGGCATCGCCACCGTCAGGCACCGCATGCGCGCTAGATACGGCCTCGGTCCATTACGGGCATGCGGACCGGCCTGCGATCCAAAATATCACCCTATCACTCCGGGTTGGCGAACGCGTTGCTCTGATCGGGAGCAGCGGATCTGGAAAATCGACTTTGATATTCGTCATAGCGGGCGAACTTTCTCCCGATCATGGTGCGGTTCGAAGTGTCCCTTCGACGCTTCTCACACAACGCACCGAACTTTTCACCGATACCCTTCGCAACAATCTTCGACTTGCGAATGCCACCGCCGATGATGATTGCCTGAGACGCGCCATGATGTCCGCCGGACTAAAGCCTTATCTCGACGCCCTTCCGAACGGTCTCGACACGCGCCTAGGCGAGGACGGTCTCGGGCTTTCGGGCGGCGAGGGGCGCCGCTTGGCGTTGGCGCGGCTTTTTCTTCGGAAAACACCACTTTGGCTTTTGGACGAACCGACCGAAGGCCTTGATGACGCGACGGCACGTGACGTCCTTGGGCGGCTGTCGGCAAACGCGGCGCAATGCACACTGCTCATTGCGACGCATATCCGCAGGGAAGCCGAAATCGCCGATCGTCTTATTGCAATGAAGGACGGACGGGTGATCGGTCAGGCATCGCGCGGAGATTCTCAATTCGAAGCCCTGCTCTCAACCCTGAGACAGGACTGACGACAATTGTTCCGGCGGCGTTTCTTCAGCGCCGTCATTTCGGAAGGAGGCCGACCGGGAGTCGGGAAAGCAGATGGAACTTGACATAGTGGCGCTCTCGCGCCTGCAATTTGCGACGACGGCGCTTTATCACTTCTTGTTCGTCCCGTTGACGCTTGGACTTTCGATCATCGTCGCGATCATGGAGACGGTCTATGTGATGACCGGCCGCCATATCTGGCGACAGATGACGAAATTCTGGGGCACGCTGTTCGGCATCAACTTCGTTGTCGGCGTCGCGACCGGGCTTGTCATGGAATTCCAGTTCGGAATGAACTGGAGCTATTACAGCCACTACGTCGGCGATATCTTCGGCGCGCCTCTCGCGATCGAGGGCCTGATGGCCTTCTTCCTGGAAGCGACATTCGTCGGTCTCTTCTTCTTCGGCTGGGACCGCATGTCTAAGGTCGGCCACCTTGTCGCGACGTGGTGCGTCGCAGCCGGATCGAATTTCTCGGCGCTTTGGATTTTGATTGCAAACGGCTGGATGCAGAATCCTGTCGGCGCGGCATTCAATCCGCAGACGATGCGCATGGAAGTCACGAACTTCTTCGATGTCGTCTTCAATCCGGTGGCGCAAGCAAAATTCGTGCACACGGTTTCGGCGGGCTACGTGACGGCTTCCGTCTTCGTTCTCGGTGTCTCCGCTTGGTACCTGTACAATCGTCGCCATGTCGCGCTCGCCAAGCGATCCATGACGGTCGCTGCTTCGTTCGGTCTGGCGGCGGCGCTTTCGGTCGTCGTCCTGGGCGATGAAAGCGGCTACCTATCGAGCGAACATCAGAAGATGAAGCTCGCAGCCATCGAAGCGATGTGGGAAACTGAGCCCGCTCCCGCGGCCTTCACGCTGTTCGGCTTCCCCGACCAGAAAGCCCGCGAGACCCACTTTGCCGTCCGGATCCCGTGGGTCATGGGCCTGATCGGCACCCGCTCTCTGACGACGCAAATTCCGGGCATCGACGCACTCGTCAACAGCGCCAAAACGCGGATCCGCAATGGCATCCTGGCTTACGATGCAGTTCAGCAAATACGCGCGGCTGGAGATCCGTCCAAGATTCCCCCGGCAGCGCGCGACGCACTTGAGAAGAACGGCAACGATCTGGGTTATGCGCTTCTGCTGAAGCGCTATGTCGATGATCCTCGCAAAGCGACCGATGCGCAGATCGAACAAGCCGCCATTGATACGATACCAAGCGTGCCGACCTTGTTCTGGGCGTTCCGCGTTATGGTCGGTTTGGGCTTCTTCTTCATCGCGTTGATGGCGACGTTCTTCTACCTGTCGGCGCGCAGGCGGCTTGACCATTACCCCTGGCTGCTTCGCATCGCGACCTTCGCCATCCCGCTGCCGTGGATCGCGGCGGAATTCGGATGGGTCGTTGCCGAGTTCGGGCGGCAACCATGGATCATCGAAGGTATCCTGCCGACCGCCGCCGCCGTTTCGAGCCTCGGTGCATTCACCGTACTCCTGACGCTTCTTGGCTTCATTGCGGTCTACTCGGTTCTCTTCATCATCGAGATGGGCCTGATGATCCGTGCGATTCGTTCCGGTCCTCAACCTGACGACGAGCCGGAAGCTATTCTTGTTTCTCCCAATCTCGTCGCTGCGGAGTAGATCAATGATCCTGCATCAGTTCATAGATTACGATACGCTTCGTATCATTTGGTGGCTGCTGCTCGGCATTCTGCTGATCGGTTTTGCCGTCATGGACGGTTTCGATCTCGGCGCCGCGGCTTTGTTGCCGTTCGTCGCCAAAACAGACGTTGAACGCCGTGTGGTGATCAACAGCATCGGACCGACTTGGGAAGGTAACCAGGTCTGGCTGATCCTCGGAGGCGGTGCAATCTTCGCCGCTTGGCCGCCGCTCTACGCGGTTTCGTTCTCCGGCTTCTATCTTGCGATGTTCGCCATTCTGTTCGCGCTGATCTTGCGGCCGGTCGGCTTCAAGTACCGCTCGAAACTCGAAGGTACGAGATGGCGCGAAACGTGGGATTGGGCGCTGTTTGTCGGCGGTGCCGTTCCGGCGTTGATCTTCGGCGTCGCGGTCGGCAATGTCCTGCGCGGCGTGCCGTTCCACTTCAACAGCGATCTTCGGATCTTCTACGACGGCACGACGCTGTTCGAACTTCTCAATCCGTTTGCCCTGCTCTGCGGATTGGTCTCCGTCGCCATGCTCGTAATGCACGGGGCCGGGTGGATCATATTGAAGTCGGAGGGTCCGGTCGCTGACCGTGCCCGCAGCTTTGGAAGCGCCGCCGCACTTGCGACCATTGCTCTCTTCATTATCGGCGGTGTCGTGCTGTGGCTCGGAATCGATGGTTATCAGATCACGAGCACGGTCAATCCAGTAGGACCGTCTAACCCGCTGGCAAAGACCGTCGCCAAAGCGTCGGGGGCGTGGTTCACTAACTATGGCTCGTATCCGCTTACGATCCTAGCGCCCGTACTTGGAATAATCGGCGCCGGCGCTACCTACGTCTTCATGAACGCCCGACGGGAAATCGCGACGATTTTGGCGTCGTCACTCTCCATCGCGGGAATCATTACGACGGTTGGCGTTTCGATATTCCCATTTCTTCTGCCGTCTTCGATCGACCCGCGGTCGAGCTTGACGGTTTGGGATGCATCGTCGAGCCACCTGACGCTCTTCATCATGCTCGTCTGCGCGGTGATCTTCGTGCCGATCATCATTGCATACACGACGTGGGTCTATCACGTGATGTGGGGAAAGGTTGACGAGAAAGCGATCCGTGACGACCACGGCCACGCTTACTGAGCCACTGGAAAGGAGAGAACTATCATGTGGTATTTCGCTTGGCTTCTCGGCCTTCCGCTGGCAGCCGCTTTCGCCGTTCTCAACGCCATGTGGTACGAGCTGATGGAAGATTCAGCCGCCGCTCGTGCGCAGACGGCGCCGGCCAAAGGATCGGCTCAGCGGAAATAAAACGGAATGACGTAGGCGAGCTGCGTTGGCGTCAAATCCGCCGGCGGCTCGCCGAACGGCGCCGATTTACGAATAACAGTCAGCGCGGCGGCATCGAGTGTTGCGCTGCCTGAAGACTCCGAAATCTTGAGATATCGAATGCCGCCGTCAGCGGCGATACCGAATGAAACGCGGACCGTGCCGCGGACGCCAATGCTTGTTGGCTTATTGCGCGCCAGTTGTGCGCGGACACGCGCACCATAGCTTAAAGCATTTCCCCGGCTCGCCGAGACCCGGCCACTTACCGAAGCTTGAGATGCATTAGAGCGCGAAGTGGAACTGCCAGCGACCTGCGCATGCGACTCCTGCTGCGGGGTCTTCTTTTCCTTTTCGACTTCCTTTTTCTTTTCTGCCTTCGCGGGGCTGTCGTCTTTCGTTTCGACCGCCTCCGGCATTTCCTTGACCTCGATCTCAGCGATCTGATCGGCCTTGATCTCGCTTACCGCTTGCTCGATACCCCCACCGCGAATAACCGGCAGCGGATCGTCCGTCGGCGTCAGCGCGGTCGGCGTGACGTCGGCAACATCAATCGGCTTCGGCGGCGGTTCATCTGAAAGCGGATCGTTCTCCAACTCCGCAAGCTCTTGCGGTTTCGATTCCGCGGCTTGGACGCTCCCGGCCTGAGACGCCGCTGCAGAGGCTGATGCCATCTGCACGCTTTCCGTCGAGATCGACTCGAGAACGACCGACTGCTCCATTGAGAGGCTGAAGGTGTCGGTGTTATCCAAAAGCGTGCCGAATTGCTCGCCAGAGTTTCCCATAAACATCGAGGCAATGACTCCACCGTGCAATACAGTCGAAATTGCGATGGCTGCAACGAGAAGCTTTTGGGAAGCACTCTTTGCCGTGTCCAATGGCTTTTCGATCTTGAACGGCGGAAGCACCACCGCTCGTCTGGCGACGTTTTCCGCCCGACTGAGCGCCTTGGCAAAGTCGAACGCGACGATATTGGATCCGGCCGAGGCATCGAGCGCGCGGCCCCCACCCGTTCGCGAACGTTCATCGCGGCGCGGGTGGTCATTGCGTTCGATGAGCGTCACGTTCGCTCGCCTCCGGTTACAACAAACTGGCTTTTGTCATGATGGCGTCGGCGAATTCCTCCGCCGACGCCCGAACTTCTTCTCCGTGCGATCGCGCCCCGTGGTCTAGAACCTCGCCTTTGTCGTGAGCAGGAACGTGCGGCCGCGACCTGTTTCGACCGGCGCATCGCCAGTGGCAGGAGCACTGAGCGCAGGCGTGTAGGCGACGTCCGTGAGATTTGTCACGTTGAGAGAGACGTCGATGTCGTCGGTGACCTTGTAGCTCGAGAAGAGATCGTAGGTCGTATAGCCCTCGTAAGTCAGCACGCCGTCGGAACCAACGTTCACATCGGCCTTCTGACTGTCGGAAACGATATTCGCTCTTGCACCGACCGTCAGACGCTCAGCAAAGAAGCGAAGGCCACCGGTGACGGTCGCAAGATCGCCAGGCAGATAGCTGTGCAGTCCCAGGCCATCCATCTGCGACGGAAGCGTCGTATGGTTATGGCTATAGCTCAGACCCGCGAAGAGATAACCCGCATCGTACGTGCCTTGCAGTTCGACACCTTCGACTTTCGAAGTGCCTTGGTTGTTTATGAACGTGCAGATAATTCCGAAGTCGTCGCACGCGGCCGTAATGTAGTTGTCCACGTCCATCGTGTAGTAATCGCCTTTGAAGCGGAACTGATCGCCGGACTGGAAGATATTGTTGATCTTTGAATTGAAGCCAAACTCCCACCCCTTCTGTGATTCAGGCTGAAGAAGAGGATTTGGCAAAAAGTTGGGCTCGAAGACACTGCCTGGATGCGTGCCGTCGAGAAGCGTTTCCGAGATGGTTGGAGCGCGGAACGAATTCGACCAGGTCACATACGGCTGGAACCATTCGACCGGCTTTGCGGCAAGCGTCAACTTCGGACTGAAACCACCGTCGCTTTTGTCGACCTGGTACGGTCCGAGCGAAAGACCATTCGGTAGCGCCGGCGTGTATCCAGGCGGCAGGTAGGGAAGCAAGTATGGCGGAATATGGGGCTCCGTCACGTCCCCGTGGCCGTTCAAGTTATAGTCGTCGTAGCGCAGACCAACGATAAAATCGAAGATGCTTTTTGAGAAGGTTGTTTCAGAAAACGCGCCACGGATCGTTGAATTGCCGGACGGATTGACACCGCCACCAGCGCTCGGATCTAGCGCGTTTGAGGCGTCAACTTTGTCATGAAAGTATTCGTAGCCGTAGTTCGATTTGACGTGGATGCCACCAAGATCAAATAGCGACGTATTCTGCAGGGTGAAGCCCAGACCAAGATCATTGATCTTACGGCCTTCGGCAGCAGAGGCGCCATCGATACCGCTCCCGTACTTCATCGTCAGGTCGCTGCCAGAGAAATTGGCGCGAAAATGTACGAAATCATTGCCGATGGGGTCGTAGGAATACTGGGCAGTGTAGATCTTCGAATCGATATTCTGATTGTAGGAATTTGCGGTGAAGTCGTTGTTGTATAGCACTGTGCCGAACGACAACCGCTGTTCCGGATCGATCTGGATGTGTACTTTTGCCAAACCAGAGATCAGGTCTTGATCGGTGTAGGGCACGCGCTGACCCAAACCGTTATCGTAATCGTCCTGATCGTGCTTGCTGATGGCGCCGATAACGCTGATCGCCCCGCTGCGGATGGCTCCCGCACCCATCTCGGAGAATCCGACGCCATTACTTCCCCACGAGGAAAGGACTGTCGCGCCGTAGTTGCTCCCCGGCTTCAGCACATCATCGACATCAAGCGTTCGCATGTCCGCTGTACCAGCGAGAGCGCCTGCACCGCCCGCTGTCGAAACCGAGCCGCGCTGTACCTCGATGCTCGCCAGAAGTAATGGATCGACATAGGCAAAACCCGATGCCGTATGGCCAGTGAATCTGAAATTCTGCCGCACACCGTCGATCGTCATATTCACGCGGCCTTCGCCTTCGAAGCCGCGTATGTTGACTGCGATGCCGGGATTGTTCGGATCGTCGCCGGTCGAGACCCCGGACATCGAACGAAACACATCTTGAAGATTGGTCTGCCCGAACGTCTGAATTTCGCTTTGACCCGCGACGCTCACACCAGCCGGCGTGCTATAGGGCGAGTCAATCAATCCGGCTTGATTGCCGCCTTCGCTCGCCGCCGGCGGAGGCGTCGCCGAATTAGCAGTCTTCTGGACTGGAGCAGCCTGTGGCTTCTTTTTCGGAGCGCTGCTTTTCTTCGCTTGCGCGGATTGAACGTCGATGCCCGGCAGCGGTGTTTCTTGTGCGAATGCCGTTCCGGCCAACGTCAGCGCTGCGGCCGACACGGTCAGCGCCAAGGCCGCCTTGCCAAAGCTTTTGCAAGCGGGAACCTGATGCAATCCCACCGCGATCAAACGCGCATTACTCGAATCATCAACGCCGCGCACAGCCATCCTATCGTCCCCCGTTATTCCGTGTTGATACGGGGCTGGCTGGCTAGGCGCTTAAGCGCACAATGGCGGGCTTGCCTCCTCTTTGCGAAACCCTCCCCCGGAGGTGATCGCAATGAAGATCCCGACGTTTGCCGGGTATACGACTGAGAATATGAAAGTCTACATTATTAGTCAACAATAAGACGCCGTTTAGTTGTGTCTTTTCAGCGACAAACATGCCGAGTTTCGCAGAAATGAATGCAATTACGGCCCCGGTCGCAAATCCGCACGAGGCGAACGTCGACCGAGGCCGTAGTCAGATCAAAGCGACCGGCGCTTTTCAGTTCAAACCGAGCTTGCCGCGAAGCGTTGAAAGTTCGGTCGCCAGAGCGTTGACCTTGGCTGACAGAACCTTGCGGTCTTCGTCCGACAGCTTGTCGTAAAGCTCGTAGCCGTCAGCCGTCTTGTACTTCTCCAGCGTGTCGTCGACGACCTTGAAGTCACCGTCGACCTTCTTCACGAAGTCAGGGTGATCCTTCTCGATGAGCGGCCGGACAAGATCGTAGATCTTCTTCGAGCCGTCGAAGTTCGCTTTGAAGTCCCACAGGTCGGTATGGCTGTAGCGATCTTCTTCGCCCGAAATCTTGGTCGCGGCTACCTCTTCCATCAGGGCTGCAGCACCGCCGACAACGGTCTCCGGCGGGAACGTCAGATTCTCGATGCGGTGATTGAGATCTTTGACGTCAGCAAGAAGCTGATCGGCATAAGGGGCGACGTCCTTCGTGCTTTTCTGTTCCCAAAGGCCGTATTCGATGCGGTGGAAGCCCGAAAATTTCGGATCTTTTTCCTTGGCCTCGAAGTCATCCGCGCGAGCGTCGATCGTGTGATCGAGATCGGAGAAGAGTTCGGCGATCGGTTCGATCGTTTCATAGTCCATGCGCGTCGGCGCGTAGAGTGCCTTGGCTTTGGCAATGTCGCCAGCCTTGACGGCCTCGGTGAACTTCGTCGTGTTTTCGAGAAGTTTCTCTGTGTGATCGGCCACAAAGCTCTTGTATGCGGCGAGCGGCTCAACGAGTTTTGAATCGTCGTCTTCGGCATATGCCAAGCCAGCATATCCAAACGCCGCTGCGAGCGCAGTCGCAGCCAACAAGTGTCGTTTCATCGGTCGTCCCTCCGGTGCTTAATTGGGTAAGGGGTTTTCTAGGAACGTGTCGACGGATCCGCCGTCGCGGCCTCGGCCAACTTTCGGCCCAGATAGTCGCCAGCTTCCCGCGCCCCTGGAAGAACGAAGAAATAACCGCCACCGATTGGCTTGATGTATTCCTCTAACGGCTCGCCATCGAGCCGCGACTGCACGGCAATGAACCCCTTTTCGAGGTCTGATTGGTAGGCAATGAACAGCAGCCCCTGGTCGAGCTGGCCGTTCTTGGTGATGCCGTTCGAATAGTTGAACGGCCGGCGTAGTATAAGGTTCTTTCGCGTTTCGGAAGTTCGTGGATTGGCAAGCCGGATGTGCGCATCAAGGCGCGTGATTTTTCCATCCGGATCTTTCGTGTAATTGGGGACGTCGGTCTCCTTGACACCATCCATCGGCGCACCGGACATCTTCTTGCGACCGAAGATGCGCTGTTGCTCGCCAAGTGGGGTGCGATCCCAGCGTTCCACGAAGTTACGGATGATGCGGACGGCCTGATACGTGCCGCCGACAGCCCACTCAGGCTCATCGTGACCTTGGCCGACCCAGACGATCTCGTCCATCATCGGCTTGTCATTGGAATTCGGGTTGGCCGAGCCGTCCCGGAAACCCAAGAAGTTGCGTGCGCTCGGTATCGATCCATCCGCTTCGGGCAGTACAGTTGGAACGCTACCTTCCTGCTTCCAGCGCGGAACGAGGTATTCGGGCATGTTTTTCAGAATGTCGCGCAGCGCATGAATGTTCGTATCGGCCGTGTTCGAGCAGAACTGCAGTGAGAGATCGCCGTGGCACAGCTCAGCGTCGAGAGCATCATTCTTGAATTGAGTCATCTGCTGGAGATGACGCGGCTTCAGGCGTTTGAGCCAGGGGCGCGTCTCGAACATTGAGTTGCCTAGGCCGACCGTGATCGTCAAATTGTCGGGCTGAATTTCAGGACCAAGAATGCCTGAATCGGCCGGCGGCAGTTTGGGGTCTAATTCCGGTGGGGTGCCACCCTGCGTCAGAAACACGATGCGTTCGGTCAGCTTACGCATCATTTTCTCGAAGTCGGCAGGAGTATCGGTGATCACGTCGAGTGAAACCAACATGCCATTGGCCGGCCGCGGCGTGACAACGCCAGCCTGGTGGAGGCCGTAGAACGGAACTCTCTGCTCGACGTCTGTGCGATGACTTTCGGGCGCGTCAGTCACCTGCTTGTCGTTCGCGCGCGCTTCCTGAACGGCGAGGCCTGATGTCAACGCGCCGCCAGCAGCAACACCGAGACCGAGCAGAATTTTCCGGCGGTCGGTGCTTACGGATCTGTGCTGATCAGTCGGGCTTTTTTGATCATGTACCATTGGAATTCATCCCAATAGCGGACGGTAACTCATTGAGTGCGTCCGCGAGGTTTGTGAAAGCCGCCGTCAGCTCCTTGCGTTGACCCGGGCTGGCAGACGTCGAAGAGGCCGTCGCGGCGTCGCTCTTCTGTTTGGCGACTTCGTCTTTCGTGGCGGTCAAAGTAGCGTCGATCTTGTGAGCGAGGTCCGGATTGACCGGCTTCACAACCGGCCGAAGCAAACCGACGATCTTGTCGATGCCATCAAGGTTGGCTTCGAGATCGGTCATGTCGGTTTCGGCAATGCTGTCGTTTTTCGCGGGCAGGCGATCACGCGATAGCTGCGTGGTGAAATTGCCCGCGCTATCGATGAGAATGCCCGGCGTCATTTTCATCGCCTTCAGACGCTCATTGAGCGTCGTGAGATCGGCGACGAGACGGTCGGCAATGGGGCTAAGACCATCCAGGCTTTTCGTGACGAAGAGCCCGCGTTCGATGCGATGATATCCAACGAATGCCGGATCGTTCTCGCGCTTCTCGAAATAGTCTGCGACCGGGTCGATCGTATTCTGCAAATCCGCAAAGCGATGCACGACCGGTTCGATGCGCTTATAGGGCTGCCGCGCTATGATATAGAGAGACTGGGCCTTGGCGAGGTCGCCGGTCTTGATGGCGTCGGCAAGTTCCTGGGCATCGCGCAATGCCGCCGAACTCTGACGGCCGAGGTAAAATTTATACTCGCCCATCGGCCCAAGAAGCGCGCGCATCGTCGCCTTCGGAGGCTCGGCGTTCGCTTCCTGCGATGGGGTGACATGCAAAGTCCCACGCGGGTTCGACAGTAGTCCGCAGGTGACTTCGTAGGTGCCCGGGGCAAGACGCACTTTCAGCGTCTGCTTGAAGCCCGGCGCAATGTTTTCCCGCTCTGCCAGGACCATCACGCCGTCAAGGACTTCCCATTCGACGGGACGTTCCGACTTGTTTGAAATCTCGAACGTTCGCTCGCCGGCGGGAACCGAAAGCGAATTGGGCTCACATGCTTTCGACGTCACGGCAACGGACACGGCAGCGACGTTATCGTGGCGGGTTTGCTTGGTCGCCACGTAAAACGCAGCACCCGCGACGAGTACGAGAACCGTCGCCCCGGCAACACCAAGATACATAATGCCGGACGATGGGGCTTTCGGCTTTCCTTGGCGGGTCTCAGGCGCGGACATTTTTATTGTTACCCTGGTATGCTTCGACTGAGACGCTGCCCGGACGAACAGGCCGCAAATAGAGATAGAGAACGATCGCCAGGAACCCGAGGTAGACGATGACCTCGCCGACTGTCGGATTTTCCTGATAGCTGAAGACGCCGGAAAGAATGGTTCCGAGGACACTCGAGATCGGCAAGACCGCGCTCATATCGTAGGCGGGCTGCTGCAGGCCGTTCCAAAGTCCGGCTTCATGCAAGGCGCCGACCGATGAAGAGAGGATGCCGGCGGCGACGAAAATGATGAAGACGCCAGTCCATTGGAAGAAGCGACGGAGATCGAGCCGAACGCCGCCGACATAGATGATCAAGCCGACGACAACAGCGGCCGCGATACCCGCAAGAGCGCCAAGCGGAGCTTCCAGGCCGTTGCTCTGCTGAAAGATCGCAAGCAGAAAAAAGATCGACTCGAGCCCTTCGCGAGCGACTGCGAAGAATACAAGACCAATGAGCCCCCACGTCCCACCGTGCGACGAATGAAAGGCCGCTTCGACGGAATGCTGCAGCTCGCTCTTGATAGAGCGTGCGGCCTTGCGCATCCAGAACACCATCGAGATCAGCACCGCGACAGCAATGAAGCCAACGATCGCCTCGAACAGCTCTTGCGCCTTCTGGGGAAACTCGGCGCTGACGAATAGAAGCGCGGCACCGGCGAAAAGAGAGACGGCTACAGCCAGCAGCACACCCATCCACACCGCAGGCATCCATTCGGATCGCCCCGTCTGAGCGAGATAGGTTGCAACGATACCGGTGATGAGCGCTGCTTCGATGCCTTCGCGAAGCATGATCAGAAACGGAGCGAGCACGCTCTCTTCCCTTCACTTTTGGTCTCAGGGTATTGCCGCTTGAAATAGGAAACTTGACTTCTAAAATCAAGTTTCCATATGTCGCAATCGCCCTTGATCAAAATCAATTTTTCGCAATGTTTGCCGCGCGTGACGGGCGGCATAGGCCACTTGGCTAAGCCATTGCTTTTCCTATTCGTGTGAGCGGCGCCGCGCTCTCAAATTCCCCACGACCTTATCCCGCGACGGCCGTTTCGCACGGCCGCACGCGCCATCCTCTCCGTCATGCCGGCAACCCCACCTCTTGATATCCACCCAACCAAATCCGAGACCCACAATTCCGCCGTAGTCATTCGGCATTAAATGTTATAATATACGTTCTGGTGCGAGGCGGATAAATCACGACCATGTCGAACAGAAATCCATTCGAGCGCTCCTTGATGGCGCAGCCCGCTTACCGACGGCTGATCGGCACGGGCGGCGTCCTGGTTGTGCTGTGGATCGCAATTTTTTGGGCGGTGGCTCTTCCATGAGGCAACCATTGATCAAGCTTCGAGACGTGACGGTGGCCTATGCGCGTCACCCGGCGCTCCATCATGTATCGGGAACGTTCGACGAAGGCAGTATGACGGCTATCACCGGCCCTAACGGCGCGGGTAAGTCGACACTGTTAAAGGCGATCATGGGTGAGCTGCCTCTAGCAGAAGGCGCCATCGAGCGGCCGGGTCTCGCAGCATGCGATTTCGGGTATCTGCCGCAAGCCGCCGAGATCGACCGGCAATTTCCGATGTCTGTCGCCGACACGGTGATGCTCGGCGCTTGGCACCGAAGCGGTTCATTCCGACGCGTCGATTCCGATGCGACGGAGAAAGCACGAAAAGCGTTGACGGCTGTTGGCTTGGACGGCTTTGGCGGCCGCATCATAGGCTCGCTCTCGGCAGGGCAATTCCAGCGCGTGTTGTTCG
The DNA here is from genome assembly GCF_000253295.1 of Hyphomicrobium sp. MC1. NCBI lineage: Bacteria > Pseudomonadati > Pseudomonadota > Alphaproteobacteria > Hyphomicrobiales > Hyphomicrobiaceae > Hyphomicrobium > Hyphomicrobium sp. MC1. The sequence continues at coordinate 3,574,659 of NC_015717.1, forward strand.
CGCGGCTATTGCTTCAGGATGCGAAGATCATCGTTCTCGATGAACCGTTTACTGCGATCGACGCACGCACCACGCGCGACCTCTTGGATATCGTCTGCCGCTGGCACAAGGAGGGACGGACGATCATCGCCGTCTTGCACGATTTCGATCAGGTCCGCGCCCACTTTCCCGACACTCTTCTTCTCGCCCGCGAGGCCATCGGGTGGGGGCCTACAAGCGTCGCGATGTCGTCGCGGAACCTGCTGCGCGCCCGAGCGATGGCGGAAAGCTGGGACGAAGGCGCTGAGGTTTGCGAGAAGGATACGGCCGCCGCATGAGTCTGCATGCCATTTTCATCTCGCCGTTCGTCGATTATGGCTTCATGCGCCGCGCGCTCGTTGCGTGCTTTGCCCTGGCGCTCGGCTCGGGGCCTGTCGGCGTGCTTTTAATGCTCAGGCGCATGAGCCTTGTCGGCGATGCCATGAGCCATGCGATCCTTCCCGGCGCGGCGGTCGGCTTCTTGATTGCTGGCGGTCTTTCTCTGCCGGCGATGGGCTTCGGCGGCCTGGTGGCAGGATTGAGCATCGCGCTTCTATCCGGCGTTATCAGCAGGACGACCTCGCTTCGTGAAGATGCGAGTTTCGCTAGTTTCTATCTGACATCGCTCGCGCTTGGCGTTTTGATCGTTTCGCTGCGAGGCTCGAACATCGACCTGCTGCATGTCCTGTTCGGGACGATCCTGGCGATCGATTCGAATGCGCTTTATCTCGTTGGCGGCATTGCCTCGCTGACAATCATTATCCTCGCGGTCGTGTACCGGCCACTCGTCGCCGAATGCTTCGATCCCGGATTTCTGCGGGCCGTTGGGGGCCACGGCTCCCTCTTTCACTTTCTGTTTTTGCTGCTCGTCGTGATCAATCTGGTCGCGAGCTTCGAAGCGCTTGGAACGCTGATGGCCGTTGGCCTGATGATGCTCCCCGCGGCCGTCGCGCGTCTTTGGGCACAATCACTTCCGGCCATGTTCGCCGTCGCGGCGGGGACGGCCGTCGTCTCAGGCTATCTCGGTTTGGTCGCGTCGTTCCATTTCGCCGTGGCCTCCGGGCCGACGATCATCCTTACCGCAAGCTGCATCTATGGCGTCTCGCTCATTCTCAGCCCTTCGGGCATGGCGCGGCGTCTCTATTCGCGTCCTCACCTCAAAGCATAGACAGGAGATTGATCATGAGGGTTTCTAATCTCGTCTTCGGACTGCTGGTGTCTTCCAGCGTCGCCGCCGGCTTCTCGGCGGCCGCGTCGGCAAAGACGCTAAATACTGTGGCCAGTTTTACGGTGCTCGCCGACGTCGTGAAGCAAGTCGGCGGCGACCACGTGAACGTGAAAAGCCTTGTCCCGCCGAATGGCGATCCACATGAATTCGAGCCTTCGCCTGACGATGCGAAATCTCTGAAGGAAGCGGACATCACTTTTATCAGCGGCGAAGGCCTCGAAGGCTGGTTCGAAAAGCTGGTGACGGCATCGGGCTACAATGGCAAGCCAATCGTTGTATCGAATGGCATCAAGACACGAACCATGGAAGAGGACGGCAAGACCGTCACCGATCCGCACGTCTGGAATAGCCCGGTCAACGTCAAGGTCTGGGTCGTCAATATCGAGAAGGCGCTTGCCTCGGCCGACCCGTCCGACGCCGCCGACTTTAAGGCCAATGCCAAGGTCTATTCCGAGAAGCTCGATGCGCTGAATACGTATGCTAAATCCGTCCTTGAGACGGTGCCGAAGGATCGGCGCAAGATCCTGACCAGCCACGATGCATTCGGCTACTTCGGAAGGGAATACGGCGTGACGTTCCTTTCGCCTATTGGCCTCTCGACCGAAACTGAAGCATCTGCCGCCGACGTTGCCAAGCTGATCGATCAGATCAAGGCGGAGAAGGTCAAAACGTACTTCTTCGAAAACTCGAACGACTCTCGCCTCGTCAAACAGATCGCGAAGGCCACGGGCGCGCAACCCGGCGGCGAGCTGTATGTCGAATCGCTGTCGAAGGCCGATGGCCCGGCCCCGACCTACGCGAAGATGTTTCACTACAACGTCGATCAGTTGTCGAAGGCCTTCGCGGGAACCTGAGCGGCAGCGAAAACCAACCTCCAACGATCAAGCGGCGAGCCTCAAAAGCTCGCCGCTTTTTTTAGTGCACGTTGGAGTCGGTGTAGCAGGCGCGCATGGCTTCGCAGCGATGTGGACCGGCAAAGTGCATGTTGTCGCCCTTGGCGGCGCTGATGAAGTCGCACACCTGGTTCAATCCGTCTTCCGTTAGCCACCCTTCCCTGCGTCCGCGCTGCACACCGAAGCAGTCGGCAGTTTGCTCATCGGGTCCACGGAACTGATGTCCGCACTCGTGCGAATAGATCCAGAGCTCGACTGGGCGCGGCAGCTTGTCGAGCAGTCGGGTGTTGAGAATGATGAAGCCCGGATAGGCCGCACCATAATCGTCAAGCTTCTCGTCAATTACGGTCGGACGGTCGCCGCATTGGATGCGATATCCCTTGAGCCTGAGTTGGCCGACGGGGACGAGATACGCCGAGCCGTTTGTATAGCCGATGTATTCTTCAGCGGTGGGACCCCCGTCGGAAACGCCCGCCAACGCCAGGGCCGGCGCGATAACACAAAGACGAGCAAGAAGTTTCAATCGATTCATGTTGGCGATGGTCCATTCTCCGAAGGATTTGATTGCGGCCAATCCGACGCGCGCTGCGGCCGCCTCGGTCCGGTCATAATCATACGGTGTCTATCCAATAATATAACATACGCATCAAGCGGCCAAAGTTACATTCACGCATTGCAGTTTCGGGGGGTCCGATGGGACATTGGAAGAGCAGCCGCACGGCCAGCCATCGGCTTGGCAAACGAGCCGCATGGGCCGCGGCCTGGGCTGCAGGAATTTTCACCGTGGTCATGTCGCTCGGTTTGGCTGCGCACGCTAACGAGGCGCCCACAGGACCGAAATCCGCATTCGGATTCGCTGGCACGATGCAGGCGCAGCCTGTTCGCGAACCTTCGATGATTACGCAGGCCATGGACGCCGCGTGGTCCATCCTTCTCTTCGAACAGCATCGCTTTACTCAAAACATGACTGGCGCGGTGCGCAATCTGAAATCGACGACCAACGTCATGGCCGCAACCGGCGCTCTTGTTGTGGCGAGCTTCATTTATGGCATCCTTCATGCTGTCGGGCCGGGACACGGAAAGGCGGTCATCTCATCCTACATGCTGGCGGACAAGGAGACGCTACGGCGCGGCATATTCCTCGCGTTCCTATCGTCCCTGATCCAAGCGCTGTCCGCAATTACGCTGATCGGCGGACTGTACGTGGCGGCCCTGGCCACGGGACTGCAGACAAAGTGGGCGGAGGCCTGGCTTGAAACGTTAAGCTGGGGTGCGGTGGCGTTGCTCGGGGCTTGGCTGATGTTCAAGCAGCTTTGGCCGATGTTTACGTCTCGGCGCCAGCCCGTTCGCGCCGATCACCTGCATGGCGACGATCACGGACATGGGCACGATCACGGATGCGGCCATGATCACCACGGCCAAGCCGCGCCTGCGTCATGCGGACACGATCACTCACACGATCACTCCCATGGTTGCGGGCACGATCATGTTCATGACGAGCACTGCGGTCACGCCCATCTACCGGGTCCGGACGAGTTAAGAGGCAAGCTGTCGTGGAGCCGGGCGCTCGCCATTGCGTTCTCGATCGGCATGCGGCCGTGCACCGGAGCTTTGCTCGTTATCATCTTCGCTGCGACGCAGGGGATGATCTGGGCCGGCATTCTGGCGACATTCGCGATGGCGTTTGGAACAGCCTTAACCGTATCGGCATTGGCAGCGGTATCGGTCGGCTCGCGTAATCTTGCGATCATCCTGGCGGGCGCCGAAAGCCGATGGGGCGACTTCGTCGCGCGGAGCGCCAGCGTTGTCAGTTCGGCCGCAGTCTTCGTGCTCGGGACGGTTTTCTTTTTCGCGTCGTTCCACGACGTCCGCCCGTTCTGAAAGGCTACGAACTCACGCCGCGTCGGACTTCCGTACCTATGGAAATCCTCGATTATCGGCATAGAATGATCGATAATGAAGGAGCCGATGCTTGATTAATCCTGCTCGTATTTCGGCTGTTGCCATTGTCGGCTCAGCATTCTGCACGATCGCGGCGACGGACGCTGCCGCCGCGAAGATGCGCATCTGCCAAGAACAAGACCAGCATTACGAGGAGATCAAACCATCGGCCGGGCCACTGGAGATCAACGCAGCGCTGTCGGCCGCTGCCGATAAAGGGTGCTTGAAGCTTGCTCAGCGCCTTCTTGACGATGGCGCGTCACTGGGATCGCGCGACCGCCAAGGCGCGATGCCCCTGTCGCACGCGGCGAAGGCGGGACAAACCGACATACTGAATCTGTTCATTGCGCACGGCGCCATTATCGATGCGCGCAATCTCGATGGATCGACCGCGTTGTTCCTGGCGGCGGAACAAGACAACCAACCGGCCGTCGAATCCCTTGTTGCACATGGCGCAGACGTCAATCTCGCAGGCCGCAGCGGACTGACGCCGTTAGAAGCTGCCGCCTACATGGGAAATGAAAATATCGCGACGCTATTGCTCGCCAAGGGTGCCGATCCCAAGCGCACGGACGCGACAGGAAAGGGACCGATCTGCTACGCGGCCGCCCGCGGCTTCGCTAAAGTTGCGGGCATTCTGCTCGATCATTCCGTCGACGTGAACGCTCGCTACGGCAACGACCTGACCGCGTTGATGTGGGCAGCTGGACACGAAGACGGCGCGGGAACGAGCGATGTCGCGGACGTCCTGGCGTTGCTTATCGCGCGCGGCGCGCATCTCGACGACCGGGACAATCGCGGGCGGACGGCGCTTATGATCGCAGCTTCGCTTGGCCACGAGCGCGCCGTCGATGTACTCCTCGCACACGGTGCGAGCCGGACCTTGCGTGACAAGTCGGGAAAGACGGCAGCAGACCTCGCCTCAAACGACGAACTCAAGAAGAGGCTCGCGGCGAGTTGATGGAGGTGGGAGCGGCTACTGTCCGCCGCCGCCAATCACCGTCAAACTTGCAAGATACTGGGCGATTGGGTCGAGATCGGCCGGCTGGGCTGCATTCATGAGATCCGACATGCCGGGATTGTTCGCCCGGCTGTGATCGCGAAAATCCGTCATCGTTTTGAGGAGATAAGCGGCCTGCTGGCCGGCCAGCCGTGGCGTCGTGCTGTCACCCTGATACTGGTCGAGATGGCACGACGTACAGCCGATTGAGCCAATCACGGTGAGCGCGTGCTTGGTGACGTCTTTGGAAGGCGACGGCTGTTGAATACTCGGCCACTTGAGCCCAGAGAAATGCGCGGCCAGCGCTTTCATGTCGTCTTTGCTCAATCCCTCAGCGATTGCCGACATCTGATCGTTCTTGCGCGCACCTCTCTTGAAGTCGCGAAGCTGGATGTAGAGGTAGCCCTGGTTCTGCCCCCAGATGACAGGGGTCGTCTTTTGCTGCGGGACGCCGTTTTCGCCGTGACAGCCTGCGCAAAGCTGAATTTTGTCAGCGATGTCGTCGGCGAATGCCGAATGACTGCCGGTCGAGATTGCGGCAACGAGCAACCCCAATCCAATTACTGCCTGCCGCATATCGAAACTCCCGGTCTTCGACGACGATTAAAATAAAAGTCGGAAAAGGAGCACGCGCGCTCCTTTTCCGACGTCCACATAATCAGTTGAGCGTGAAGGCAATGATGTTATTGCCGCGCTTGAAGTCAATCTGCGTGTTTCCGCCGGCGCCGACGACAATGTATTCCTTGCCGTCGAGCGAATACGCCGCTGGCGGAGCGTTGACGCCTGCGCCGCACTGGAACGACCACAGGATCTTGCCGCTCTCGGCGTTGTAGGCGCGGAACCAGCCGTTGGCTTCTCCGGTGAAAACGAGATCACCCGCGGTTGCAAGCGCGCCGCCCATCATCGGCTCAGGCGTTTTGACCTGCCATTTGATTTTGCCGGTGTTGTAGTTGACCGCAGTGACGTTTCCGAACGAAGCCTCGGTCGGAATGACCTTAAAGGCGCCGCCAAGCCACAGCTTTCCATCGGGATAGGGGCTTGACTGAACCTGATAGGTCATCGGCTGGTGCAAGTTGACAGCATAGGTCAGAGCGAGTTTCGGGTTGACCGCCATAGGCGACCACTCAACGCCACCGTTTGCGCCAGGAAGCATGCGCGCGCCTCCCGGTGTCGGCAAGGTCCACATGTTCTCCTGCGCGACCATCGGCTCAGAGAAGCGGATCAGGCTGCAATCCTTGCGGTTGTGAACATAGACAAAACCGGTCTTGCCGCCATGGATGACGCCCGGAACGACCTTGCCGTCCTTGTCCTTGACGTCGACCAAGATCGGCGGACTGACAGCGTCGAAGTCCCAAACATCGTGCGGGATATACTGAAGGTGGCAGACGTATTTGCCGGTATCGAGATCGATCGATACGAGCGAGTCCGTGTAGAGATTGTCACCCGGACGCAGCGAACCGTCGAGGTCCGGCGACGGATTGCCGACCACGAAGAACAAGCGATTGAGTTTGAGATCAACCGCCGGATTTTGCCAAACGCCGCCACCCAACGTCTTGTAGGGATCGCCAGTCTTGGCGAACTGAGCTTTCTCGGCTTCGATGTCGCGGTGCAGATCCTTGCCCGTGGCATCCTTCGTGGCCCAGACGCCGACCGTGTTTTCCGGCACCGTGTCGAAATTCCAAACCTGCTTGCCGGTTTTGGCATCATAAGCGCGGACGAAACCGCGGATGCCGTATTCGCCACCGTTGGTGCCGATGATGATCTTGCCGTTAACGGCTGTCGGCGCCATCGTTTCGCTATAGCCGTCTTCGGGATCGGCGATTTCCGTTTCCCAAACGAGGCTGCCGGTCTTGGCGTCGAGCGCGACAAGCTTGGCATCAAGCGTCGCGAGGTAAACCTTGTCGTCGTAAACCGCGACACCGCGATTGTTCGGGCCGCAGCAATATGTCGTGATCGGCCCCATCTTGTGCTTGTAGTGCCAGTATTGCTCGCCGGTCTTGGCGTTCAGCGCGTAGACATGATCGAACGATGTCGTCACGTACATCACGTCGCCGACGATGATAGGCGTCGTCTCTAGCGACTCTTTTACGTCCATCTGAAAGATCCACGCCGGACGAAGCTTTGCGACGTTGCCGGTGTTGATCTGTTTGCCGAGGTAATACCGTGTCTGGTCGTAATTGCCGTTGGTGTGGAGAAACTGCTTGGTATCTTTCGCAGCGTTCGACAATTCTTCCTGCGTGACCGCTCGCGCAGGAGCTCCTTTGATCGCCTCTTTGGATTTGTGCTCGATTTCCTGAGCGCCGACGGGAGCAAATGCGGAAAACGCAAGCGACGCTGCGAGCGCCGCCGCAGTCGCACGGCTTCTTATACCGACCATGTTGTCCTCGCTTACTTGAAGTTCAAACCGGCCGCCAACACCGGAGGGGGCGTCAGATCCGTTGTCTGACATTGGCATAGTGCACCCCCGATTTTTTCCCGGCAATAGGGTGAACACTTCTAAAGTATCAAATCCATTGTCGCTTTTTGCATTCCGAGACAACGTGGCGCGGAACCACAAATGCAAGACCAGGACCAGCAAATACAAAATGAAATGTATGCGAATTGTCTTTCGCGGCTGCAATATCGGTGCGTTCTAACTTCGTATGGATTTAAGCGCCCATCGCCGTCCATTCGATGACAGTTCGACGACGGAAAGCGGCGCAACATCAATATGCGCATATGAGATTGCTTGCGCCTCGATCGCGACGACAATCGCCGCGCGCATGACCGCCGGATGCGTCACGGCCAAAATGGGTCCCTCACGCTCCGAAATCGTCTGCATCCAGACGGACGTCCGCGCGATGAGCGCTTCAACTGTTTCGCCGCCGTGAGGCGCAGAGCCTGGGTCGGAGAGCCAGCTTGCTAATGCGTCGGCATCGGATAGAGCAATGCTACTCAGGGTGCGGCCCGCCCAGTCGCCAAGTTCGATGTCCCTGAGCGCCGGGTCAATCCGGGGGGAAAGTCCTAAGACAGCGGCAGTCTCCAGCGCCCGCCGGGCGGGACTGGAGAAGACGATGGCGGCATTGCGAAATTCGCCGGCCATTGCGGACGCGTCCCGCCGGCCAAAATCGTCGATGCCTTCGTCGAGCGGGAAGGCTGCGCGCCTCGCCGCCGGGGTCGAGGCGTTGGCTACAAAGGTCAGGCGCGGCGGCATCTTGGCTCAATGGCTTGCGTTGACAAATGCCCGGCCTGCCCTATGGTGAGACGTGCATCCTCACGGGTAGGAAGCCGGTGAAATTCCGGAACGGTCGCGCCACTGTAATCGTGGGTCGCTCCAAGCGTCCACCGAAAGTCAGACCCACCTCGTGATCAGAGCACACCTTGAAACGGGACGCGTAATCCCATGGAGGCTCTTTAAAATGGCTCATTCTTCTATCGTCGCACAATCTCTCGGCGCTCAAGGCGGCTTCGCTACGCCTGTTCCGGTTCGCCAGATTCTCCCCTGGGCGATCTTCGCCGGGTTGCTGTTCCTCCTCGCCATGTATTTCATCGGCGTCGAAGAAGGCGCCACGGCGATTTTCAACGGGATGTACGTGCACGAGTATGTGCATGACGCCCGTCACCTTCTCGGCTTCCCCTGCCACTAACCGCGGCGGAGAATTTCGGATATGGTATCTCTTCTTGTGCGCGGCATGATTGCCGGGCTTCTCGCTGGTATTCTGACTTTTGGCTTTGCGAAGGTTTTCGGCGAGCCTCAGGTCGATCGGGCGATCGGCTTCGAAGAGCAAATGGCAAAAGCGAGCGGTGAGCCGGAAGAACCGGAAATCGTCAGCCGCGCGGTGCAGGCGAGCTTCGGCCTGTTCACCGGGGTCGCCGTCGTCGGTACCGCGATGGGCGGTCTTTTCGCTCTGGCCTTTGCGTTCTTCAACGGCCGACTTCTCGTCGGCATGTCACCGCGGACCACGGCGATCATCATAGCGGCGCTTGGCTTTCTGGCGATCTACTTCATTCCAAACATCAAGTATCCGGCCAACCCACCTGCGGTCGGGTCACCGGAAACGATCGGCTACAGAACGCAGCTCTACTTCGGAATGATCGTCTTCTCTCTCGCCGCGTTGGCGATCGCGATCAGCGCTGGACGGCAGTTCTTCGCTCAGGTCGGCGGCTGGAACGCCATCCTGATCGGAGGCGGTGTCTACATTGCCCTAACGGCGCTTGCGGGCTATTTCCTGCCGCCGATCAACGAAGTTCCAAATGATTTTCCTGCCGATCTGCTTTGGAAGTTCCGTGTGGTGTCGTTCGGCATTCAGGGCATCCTGTGGATGACGATTGGCATTATATTTGGAATGCTGGTCGACAGATCGAACGAGAAAATCGCTCATTGAACGGCGCACGCGCCGCTCAAAGCCAGCCAGATCGCATTGCGCTTGCTGCTGCGATCTGGCCTGCAATCGCCAAACATCCGAAAAGGCTGTCTGCTAGTGGCACGCCACTCGCCTTGCATAGGAATCTGCAAACTCGACGACACGACGGGCTTTTGCCTTGGCTGCGCGCGCACGGCCGCTGAAATCGGCGACTGGATGGCGATGAGCGAAGCTCGGCGCGACTCCGTCTGGGAGCAACTGCCGGAACGGCTCGCACAGCTCTCGGTGCGCGTTCGTGTGTTGCCGTGGGTTCGCGATGAGCTGATTAACTGGGTCCGCGACACCCTCGTCGCTCGGCAAGGCGCGTGGGTCGTCGGCGTGCCGGGCGCCGTCGCGGAGTTTCCCAGCGCCGATAACACACCGATTGATTTGCACGTCGAGGACGGCGTGATAACCGCACGGCGTGCGGATGCTGCGTTTCGTATCGCGATCAACGATAAGATTCGTGCTTTCGCGTTCACCGATGGCGGCCCGATTGTGCTCGGACTACCGAGAGGACGCGCCGCCATTCAATCTGGTTCGGCACTTCAAGCTGTTGGGCTGGATGCCGGCGCAATCGACGAGACGCATCGCGGCGACGAACTTTTCGATCTCGGAATTGGGCGCCGATATACCCGCTTCTGCGTTCGCACGCGGGACGAGACGCTGACATCGGCGCTATCGGATCATGATCGGCGGCATTGGTCGGACTTCATGCCGGTCATGCTCAATCAATTTGTCGCTTTGAGTCCGCATCGCATCGTTGAAAGCGCTGCGGCGCGCATCGAAATCTTTTCCAGAATTCCAGGCCCCGGCGAGTCGTCACCCAATGGCGCGCATACCCATTTCCTTGCCGAGTTCCTGAAGTCCGGCGACGAGATCGCTCCAAGTCTGGCGCCGCCCGACTATGTTGGCCCAGTCGCGATCTTTTATCCTAATAAAACCTAGGCAAAACGCACTATCGCGCTCGGAAAGTCGCTCTTGTCCCCAGTTCATGGCCGCAGCCGCCCGTTGCTGGGTTGAGAGCCTCGGCGCGCCGTAGTAGTGACGTTTTATTGATTAGCCTGAGGGCTTCGATAACTTGAGAGGGGACGGGATGCGCAGCATCAGCCTTGGACTCGCCTTCGCCACTGCGGCAGCTTTGATTTCGGCTCCAGCCTCGGCAGACGAGCGATTGCAATCTTCGTTCACTGCGCTCGTCGGCAAAGGTTACGAAGTCAAATCTGTGACGCTCATTCCTCTCGAGGTCGCCAAGAGGGTCACGGAAAAGGTCAAGACCGATAACGTCGTCGTCACGTTACAGAAGCAGGAAACGGTTGCCGTCTGCTACATCGCGTTCGCGAATTGGGCATTCATGAACAAGGCGTCGCTCGATTCCGCGACGCTGTGCGAAGTCCGTTCTTCGCCGACCGAAGAGAGCGCGGCACCGGCAGCCGCACCGAGCGAACCGGCGGCACCTGCCGAAGCGACGACGCCTCCGGCCGAGGCGACAACGCCTGCCGCTCCGAGCACAAACCCTTAATTTCTAGCTGCTCTCGGCGGGCGAAGAGGCTTTGGTCAATTTCGCTTTCAGCCGAGGCATCGCAAAGTCGAGAAATGCCCGAAGCTTCAGCGGCAGCAGTCCGTTGCTGCCGTAAACGAGGCTGACCGGGACCTGGGGTGGCTCGAACCGCTCCAGCACGACCTTGAGCTTTCCCTCTGCAAGCGGTGTTTCGATCTGGTAGGAAAGCAGGCGCGTCAACCCAAGTCCGGCGACCGCCATGTCGACGGCAGACTCCGCCGTGTTGACGACGAGGCGGGAGTGAATGGCGGCAACCTGGGGCACGCCATTGTTCCAGAAGGTCCACGAACGTGACGACATCAGGCCTTCGAAGGTGACGCAATCGTGCGATTCGAGATCATTCGGATCGGCAGGGGTCCCGCGTGCTTCAAGATAATCAGGGCTCGCGCAAACAACGCGGCGAATCAATCCAACGCGGCTCGCAATCAGGCTGCTATCGGGGAGTTCGCCGATACGAAGAGCGACATCGACGTGCTCTTCGAGGATGTTCACGACGCGGTCGGCCAACGTTAAGCGTACGTCGATATCCGGGTAGGCTTTCAAAAACGCGCCGACGATCGGCAGCACATGCAAGCGACCGAAAACGATCGGCGCCGTAATGACCAACTCACCGCGCGGCGCGCGATATTCGCCGGAGGCTGCGCGCTCGGCTTCGACGACGTCTTCCAGGATTCTGCGGCAGGCGGCGACGTACGATTGTCCGGCGTCGGTCAGCTCCAATCGACGGCTGCCGCGATTCAAGAGCTTGGTGTGGAGATGGGCTTCGAGTTCGGACACCTTCCGGCTAACCGTTGCCAGCGGCATGCCGAGCCTGCGCGCTCCAGCCGAGAGGCTACCAGCGTCCGTTACGGCAAGAAGCACCGACATGGCGTCGAAGCGGTCCATTTTTGACTCTCATAATCCGGTAGGGTGGCTGCCAATATTGTCGACTATTTCGTGAAAATGAAAGGACCTAATTCAGGGGCGTCGGCCAATCCCGGCCCGAAGAGAGTAGGAGACGCCCATGTCCCGCATCCTGACCCCAGCCACCATTGCTGATGCTCCCGCCACTGCACAGCCGCTCCTAGAGGCGGTGAATAAACAGCTCGGTACCGTTCCAAACATGTTTCGGCTGATCGCAACAAGCCCCGCCGCTTTGGAGGGCTACCTTAGTCTTTCGGGCGCGCTGGCAAAGGGCAAGCTGCCGCCGCAGACCCGCGAACGCATCGCGCTGGCCGTCGCAGAGTTCAACGGCTGCAGCTATTGCCTTTCAGCGCATACCTACCTTGGGCGGAACCTCGCCAAGCTCGACGACGCTGAAATCACGGCCAATCGCAATGGCGCCTCGAACGATCCGAAAGCCGATGCCGCCGTTCGCTTTGCGATGAAAGTTGTGGAGGCACGTGGCCATGTGAGCGCCGCCGATCTGGCCGCTGTCAAAGCTGCTGGCTACGACGACGGTCAGGTCATTGAGATTGTTCAGCACGTCGCGCTCAACGTATGGACGAACTTCTTCAACGAGACGTTCAAGACCGATGTCGACTTTCCGGTCGTGGCGCCCAGCAAAATCTCTGTTGCCTGAACGGTTTCCGAAACCCTGAAATCTATCGCCGCCGGACGCCTATGCGACGGCGGCGCTTCTTTTTTGGCGTTGTTAACTTAAATGATCCGTCGGCGAACGCGCGTCAGGGACGATAGGCTGGCGGACTGTTACGGACGTGCCTTAGTCTCACCATTGCGCATCGTCATATCGGCGGGCGGTAACACATCAATTCTTCTGTCAGCGAGCAAACGTGATCATCGGAAACTTTTCTAGGACGCGCATGGCATCGGTAGGCGCGCTTATCGTGGCCTTCCTTTGCGCCGGCGCAGAAGCGAGCTTTGCGCACAGCGGCACGGCCGATGAGCAGCAGGCCTGCACGCCAGACGTGTTTCGACTTTGCTCGGCTCAGATCCCAAGCGAAACGCGCATCGTTGCCTGTCTGAACAAGAACATGGCAAAGCTCAGCCCTGCTTGCCGTGACGTGATGAGAGGCGACAAGCCCAAAGCGAATGCGCGCAAGAAGCACTAAGCCCGATCGCGACGCCAACCATTCTTGTGAGGTTCAAGACCGTGCAACGAATATTTCGACTTGGAGCGATGCTGTTGGCCGGGCTTGCAGCGCCGGTCTTCGTGGTTGCGAGCACGCACGGCGCGTCCGCTCACAGCGGTACTGCCGAAGAACAATCTGCCTGCACGCCCGACGTTCTGAGCCTCTGCTTTTGGCAGATCCCTAACGAAGATAAGATCGTCGCGTGCCTCAATAAGAATATCAATCGGCTCAGCCCCGAGTGCCGTAAGGTGATCGCGGGCGATGACGACGACAAAAAGAGCAGCAAGCGCTCAAAGAAATAAAACCGCCGCCAATTGCGTGACCGAGATCACGGAAATGGCGGCGTGATGAATTGCCAGATCAGCAGGCGTGGCCACGAGCGGCTGTCTTCGAGGGCGCTCTTTCGAGCTGAATAGCGTCGCAGACCGTCTCGACGATGCCCTGAGCGCACAGCCCGGCGCGCTGGTTCATCACTTCCGGCTTATCCTGATCGACGAATTCATCCGGCATCACTTTCGATCGGACTTTGAGACCGCGATCGAGCAGACCGTTTTCAGCCAGATAATGGAGCACGTGGCTGCCGAAGCCGCCAATCGAGCCTTCTTCGACGGTGATCAGCACGTCATGGTTTTCGGCGAGGCGGCGGATCAGATCGGTGTCGAGAGGCTTCATGAAACGCGCGTCAGCGACCGTGGCTGACAGACCCAGCGCAGCCAATTGATCGGCGGCCTTCAGTGTTTCTTGAAGGCGCGTCCCGAGCGAGAGAAGCGCAATCGTCGAGCCTTCGCGCAAAATGCGACCCTTGCCGATTTCGAGGGGAATGCCCGTCTCGGGAAGCGCCACTCCTGTACCTTCGCCGCGCGGATAACGGAACGCGCTTGGACGGTCGTCGATCGCCGCGGCAGTGGCGACCATGTGCTTGAGTTCGCATTCATCGGCCGGAGCCATGATGACCATGTTGGGCAGACAGCCGAGATACGCGAGGTCGAACGATCCGGCATGCGTCGCGCCGTCAGCGCCGACAAAACCAGCGCGGTCGATGGCGAAGCGCACCGGCAGGCTTTGCAGCGCGACGTCATGCACGACTTGATCGTAGCCGCGCTGCAGGAACGTGGAATAGAGCGCGCAGAATGGCTTCATACCTTCAGTTGCGAGACCGGCTGCGAACGTCACGGCGTGCTGCTCGGCGATGCCGACATCGAACGTGCGATCCGGGAATGCGCGGCCGAAAACATCGAGACCCGTGCCGTCCGGCATGGCCGCGGTGATGGCGACGATCTTGTCGTCCTTCTTAGCTTCGTCGATGAGGCTATCGGCGAACACGCGCGTGTATGACGGCGCCGAGGCCGGAGCTTTCGTCTGCACGCCGGTGACGACATTGAACTTCGTGACGCCGTGATACTTGTCGGCGGAAGCTTCGGCCGGAGCGTAGCCCTTACCCTTTTTCGTCACGACGTGTACGAGGATCGGCCCCTGCTCGGCATCGCGGACGTTGCGCAAGATCGGCACGAGCTGGCTGAGATCATGACCGTCGATCGGACCGATGTAGTAGAAACCCAGTTCTTCGAACCAAGCGCCGCCATGCCAGAGGCTGCGGGTATATTCTTCGACGCGCGCGGCGCGCTCTCCCCAACTTTTCGGAAGGCGCTTGGCAAGCTGCTTCGCGAGATCGCGAACATAAAGATAGGAATCGCTCGATGTCGTGCGGGCGAGATAGGACGACAACGCACCTGTCGGCGGCGCAATCGACATCTCGTTGTCATTCAGGATGACGATCAGCCGTTCGCTGCGCGCGCCGGCATTGTTCATCGCCTCGTAGGCCATGCCCGCGCTCATTGCACCGTCGCCGATGACGCAAACGACGTTGTTCGTGCCGCCCGACATCTCGCGGGCAACGGCCATGCCGAGGCCAGCCGAAATGGACGTCGAGGAATGCGCGGCGCCGAACGGATCGTATTCGCTCTCGGTGCGCTTCGTGAAACCGGAAAGACCTCCGGGCTGGCGAAGCGTGCGAATGCGATCGCGGCGACCGGTCAGAATTTTGTGCGGGTAAGATTGGTGGCTGACGTCCCAGATCAGACGGTCGCGCGGCGTATCGAAGAGGTAATGCAGAGCAACCGTCAACTCGACGACGCCAAGACCAGCGCCCAAGTGGCCGCCCGTCTGCGAAACGGCTTCGATCAATTCCGTGCGAAGCTCGTCCGCGAGCTGCGGTAATTCGCTTTCGGACAATTGCTTGAGATCGTCCGGAGTATCGACTTGATCCAAAAGCGGTGTTTTGGATGGCCGAGTGACCCTTGCATCCATGACCGAACTCCCCCAACTGCCGCTCGAGTCCCGAGCTCGATGGCAAATTATGAACCTATGACACGTCGCAAAAAATGGATCATACAGCGCAGACTGGACTCTGCGGGGATGTGTTGCAGCCAAGCCTCACAAATTAGAAGGATGGCCGACTAAATACCGCCATTGTAACTGCCTAGGTCCTTATAGCCGAAACGCTGATAATGGCGGGGCTAAGGCATTCATTGAAGATATCGAGGGAGGGGCAATGCTCCTGATCAGGAAATTGCAGGCGTTTGGGTTATCGTTGGCAGCATTCGTGATGGTATCCGTCGCGGCCGCGTCATTTACGACGGCGCAGGCGGCCGATTCTCCGGAAGCGACGATTGACGGCCTCAACACGGCACTTCTGGACACCATGAAGCAGGCTCAGTCCCTGGGCGTGCAGGGGCGCTATCAAGCGCTCGCACCGGTACTGTCGAAGATTTACGATACACCGCTGATGACGCGCTTGGCCGTGGGCCAAACGTGGGGATCTCTGTCGCCTGCACAGCAGGCGTCCATCATCGATTTGTTCCGGCGCATGATGATCGCGACCTACGCGAAGCGCTTCGATGGATTCTCGGGGGAAAGCTTCCGGATCGTCGAGATTTCCAACCGAGGCGCGGCTGACAAGATGGTCAAGACGCAGATCATCCAGAGCAACGGCAAGCCTGTCGCGATCAACTATCTCATGCGGAAATCGGGACCGGACTGGAAGATCGTCGACATCTATCTCGACGGCACCATCAGCGAACTGGCGAGCCGGCGCTCTGAGTTTTCATCCATCCTGAAGGCCGGCGGACCGGATGCGCTCATTGCGTCCCTGAAGAAGCAGGGCGACAAACTGCTCTCGGGCAGCTGAGGGAGAGATCACCCGTCTCGATAGCTCGGATATTTTGAGGGCGCCGTATCAATCGGCGCCCTTAATTTTTTGACCGGGTGAAAGCCGTTATAGGAGCCGACGTCGGCGGATCATGGCCATAGCTTCACGGCTCTCGTGGCTCGTGAACAGGGCGCTTATTCGCGGCTATCGGGCCAAGCCCGAATCATTCGTGCGGTGGCAAAACGTCTGACTGTACGGATTTCGAGATCGCGACGCGCGGCATCATGATCAACTGCGGATTATTCTTCGGCAGGCGATTTTTGCTCTTCGGCCGGAGACGGCTGTTCTTGCGCCGGAGACATTTCTTCGGCGGGAGACGCCTGCTCCTCGGCTGGCGACGCCTGAACGGCGGTCGGCGGTCCGACAACGACGAACGGCCTGCGGTCGGCGGTACGCGTCATCTTTGGAACGTCGGTGACCCGGCGATCTTCGAGCATCATCGGCGATGAGACGAGTTCCGTCACCGGTTCGATCGCATTGGGATCGCGGACCGGCGGGTTGGTGCTCGTCAGGACACTCGTGTTTATGGCTTCATCTAGTTCGGCCTGCCGCTTCTGCTGACTGACACTGCGAAGCATCGAATAGAAGTCGATCGAGCTGTCTTCCAGCGTCTTCATGTCCTCAGCCTTGCTGAGGTTCGAGAGCGGGCTGGTCACGGTTCCGGCGAGATCGACCCGGCTTGCGAGCGTCGCGAATTTCGTCGGGATCAAAGCCGCAGCAGGTAAGGACGCACCGAATTCAACCCCACTGCCGACCGCATCTCGCACCGTCGTCGGACCCAAAACGGGGAGATAGACATAGGCGCTGTCGCGATACCCCCAGACGTACATCGTCTGGCCGAAGTCACCCGATTGATGCGTCATGCCCTGTTCAGCCGCGACATCGAACAGGCCACCCAGGCCCAATGTCGAGTTCAGCGCGAAACGCCCAAGCGTCGTCACCGCGGCCCCAGGGCGAAGCTGCAGCACGTTGTTGGCGAACGTCATCGGCTCGGAAAGGTTCGTCGTGAACGCATCAATGCGATCACGGACGCTTTCCGGTACGTTGTTATTATAAGCTTCCGCCGCCGGATAAAGAACGTTGTGGTTGAAGTCCTGGCTGTTGTCGAACATCTGGCGGTTGAACGCCTCGTTCGGATCAGACACCGGCTTCGGTGTGGTGTCGTCGCCGGTGGCTGCAAGATGCTGGGGCTCCAGCGCAGGCGGTGACGTGCTGGCGCAAGCCGAAAGGCCCACACCAACGAAAACGCAGCCGACCCAATTTAGGATGGCGCTGACTTTCACGTCCCGATATTCCCCCTGCTTGGCCCCACCAGCCGAGCAATTCCAGATCTACCGTAATCGCGCACGAGGCGCTAGCCTTCCTGCCACTGCCGACAGGCTTGCTCCCAACTCAAACCAGAAAGTAACGTCCGAATGACGTCCTGTCTGTGGCTTGTATGCACCCTCATTGCCTTAATCGGCTGCATCTACGCTCTGTTTGCGACTTTTTTGGTGGCACGATTTGCCCGTGAACCCAAGCCTAAACTGGAACGCTTCGAAAATGTCACGCTGATAAAGCCGCTCTACGGTGCAGAAACCGGCCTTGACGTGAGTCTCGCCTCTTTTTGCGCGCAAAATTACCCGCGCGATCTGCAGATGCTGTGCGGGGTCCAGGACCCGGCGGACCCGGCCATCGCAGTTGTCCACAGTTTGCAACGGCAGTTCCCTTCGCGCGACCTCGAACTGGTCGTCGGCAAGCGACGCGGCGGGGGAAATCCGAAAGTCGAAAACATTGCCAACATGTTTCCGGCTGCGAAGCATGATTTTCTTATTCTCAGCGACAGTGACATGCGCGTTGCTCCCGACTATGCGCAGCACGTTTCAGCGATCTTGCAGCAACCCGGAGTTGGGCTCGTCACGTGTCTCTACCGCGGCACGGCGCTCACAGGCTTTTGGTCGCGGATGGCAGCCTCGGCCGTCGATCAGCACTTTCTTCCGAGCGTGCTTGTCGGCCTTGCCGTTGGACTGGCAAAGCCCTGTTTCGGTTCAACGATCGCGCTGAGGCGAAGCACGCTTGAACGAATCGGCGGCTTCGAGGCCTTCGCTGATACTCTTGCTGATGATTACGCGATGGGGGACGCCGTCCGCCGTCTCAGTCTGAAGGTCGAAATTGCCCCGTTTACGGTCGGGCATACGTTTTCGGAAGCGTCGTTTAAAGAGCTTTGGGCGCATGAACTCCGTTGGGCGCGGACGATTCGTCTTGTCGACCCCATGGGGTACGCAGGATCCATCGTGACGCATCCCCTGCCTTTTGCACTGGCAGCGTTGCCGCTCAGTGGCTTCAGCGCCATAGCGTGGATGATCCTCGCAGGGACGCTTGCCTGCCGCCTTTTTGTTCCGATACAAGTTGAGAAGTTGGCGGGTGGGGGCAAGAGCACGTGGTGGCTCAGTCCGCTGAGGGATATGCTGAGCTTCGCAGTGTTCGTGGCGAGCTTCATGCCCGGAGCCGTCAGCTGGAGAGGCCGTCGCTATAGCGTCGGCTCCGATGGAACCGTCACGCCGATATGAAAGGCGCCAAAATGCGCACACTCTTCCTGCAGGCTCCTTCGTTCGACGGCTTCGATGGCGGAGCCGGTTCGCGCTATCAGGCGCGCCGAGAGATCCAATCGTTCTGGTATCCGACCTGGCTGGCGCAGCCCGCCGCGCTCGTCGAGAACTCCAAGCTGATCGACGCGCCGCCTCACCGCACAAGTCTTCAGGACGTGCTCAACCAAGTTCGCGATTACGATCTAGCGGTGCTGCACACCTCGACGCCATCATTCGATTCCGACGTCAAGGTCATCGAGGCAATGAAGGCGACGAACCCGAACCTAAAGGTTGGGTTGATCGGCGCTAAGGTCGCGGTTCAGTCCGATGAGAGCCTGAAGGACGCGCCGATCGTCGACTTCGTGGCGCGTAACGAGTTCGACTTCACCATCAAAGACGTCGCCGACGGCAAGGCCTGGAGCGACATCAAGGGCCTATCTTATCGCAACCCGCAGGGCGTGATCGTGCACAACGAAGACCGCCCCGTGATGCACGACATGGACACGCTTCCCTTCGTTACGCCGGTCTACAAACGCGACCTCGTGATGGAGAATTACTTCATCGGCTATCTCAAGCATCCGTACATCTCGTTCTACACGGGTCGCGGCTGCAAAAGCCGCTGCACGTTCTGCCTGTGGCCGCAGACGGTCGGCGGCCATCGCTACCGGACCCGCTCCGTTGGGCACGTCATCGAGGAAGTGAAATACATCCTCAAGGCGTTCCCGCAGATGAAAGAGCTGATGTTCGACGACGACACCTTCACCGACGACCTGCCGCGCGCGGAAGCGATTGCGAAGGAACTTGGCAAGCTCGGCGTTACGTGGTCGTGCAATGCCAAGGCGAACGTGCCGCGCGAAACGCTGAAAGTGCTGAAAGACAACGGCCTGCGCCTGCTTCTCGTTGGCTACGAGAGCGGCAATCAGCAGATCCTGCACAACATCAAAAAGGGTATGCGGGTCGAAGTTGCCGAGCGGTTCACCAAAGACTGCCACGAGCTTGGCATCAAGATCCACGGCACCTTCATCCTCGGTCTTCCGGGCGAGTCGAAGGAGACGATCCAGGAGACCATCAAGTTCGCGACGCGGATCAATCCGCATACGATCCAGGTCTCGTTGGCAGCGCCCTATCCGGGGACGTTCCTTTACAAGCAGGCGTCCGAGAACGGCTGGCTCGATGTCGACAACGCCGAACTCATTAACGACAACGGCATCCAGATCGCGCCGCTGCACTATCCCGGCCTGTCGCACACCGAAATCTTCAACTCGGTCGAGGACTTCTATCGCAAGTTCTACTTCCGGGTGCCGAAGATCGCCGCGATCGTCGGCGAGATGGTTACACAGCCCGACATGATGAAGCGCCGCCTTCGCGAGGGCGTGGAATTCTTCCAGTTCCTGCGTGAGCGCCGCAGCGCCGCCGCTTAGAGCTCACTTAAGGCTCAACGGCCTCTGGAATTTTGTTGTCCTGAGGGCTCGCTACCGTACGTGGCGGGCCCATTAATATGGGCTGGAATAGAACGGCAGCCGCGAGCGTCGTCACCAGCGAAAGGGCGAGCAATTCGCCCATGCTTGACGTGCCGGGATGGCTTGAAAAGAACAGACTTCCGAAGGCCACCGCCGTCGTCATCGCGCTGAACATGACAGCGCGCGTCAACGGCGATGCAAGCAGGCTCGTTTCACCCGCGCGCCATGCCAGCACATAATAAATCTTGAACGCCACTCCGACGCCGAGCAGCACCGGCAGCGCGATGATATTTGCGAAATTGAGCGGCAGTTTCAGCAGCACGCAAAGCTCCAGCGTCACGACACCTGCGAGCAGCAGCGGCACGAGCGTCAACAGCACGTCCGTCACTCGGCGCAGCGCGACGAACAGAATGATCGTGATCGAAACGAACGCCAGCAGCCCCGCCTGAATGAAGGCACGAACGACCGTCTTTGCCGATTCCTGGATCAGGATCGGGACGCCGGTTGCGTTCGGATCGACGGCGAGAACAGCAGATGCGAACCGGCGCAAATTGGCGTTGTCGTTGCCGTCACCCTTCGGGCCGACTTCGACGCGGGCATGGCCGTCGGCTGTCACCCAGTCGGCGACGATTTCGGGCGGCAGGTTTTTCAACGTGATCGGTTCCGCTTTAAGAGCGGCGCGGATCTGTGTCAGTCGCAGTTTCATGCCGTCGAGCAATGCGGCGCCGATTTTGGCGCGGACATCAGGGGTTGCATCGGCGAGCTTGCGCAGCGTGCTCGCCATGTGCGCGGCGAGCGGCGAAGCGCCAGGCAATTTGCTGACGTCCTCGAAATCCTTGGCGGTATCGAGAAGCGTCTGCCTCGTGTCGGCGTCTGTCGGGGCGTCCGCGACCTCGTCCGGCTCGATTGTCGGGCCGATCAAATCGTAGCAATCGCGGATGAGCGCCAGCTTTTCATCCTGATGATCGGGAACGAAGCTTGCGAGCGTTACGGTGCGGTCGACCTCGGGCAGCCTGTCGAGTTTCGTCGCGAGCGCTTTGGCATCGGCGAGGTTCGGTGTCAGAATTTCGATCGTGTTCGGCGCGGTGTTCGGATCGCGCATCAGGTCATTGAAGGTCGAGACGGATTCGACTTTTTGGCTGCGCAGATTGATCGGATTGAAGTCGAATTCGAGCTTTGCGAGCAGCGGCAATCCAGCCGCCACGCCAACTGCAGTGAGCACAAGAATGATCTTGCGATGCCGGGCCATGAAGCGATCGACCGGCTGCAGCGAGCGGTAGCCGACATCGTGCAACTCACCGGGTGGGTTCAGCACCTCCAGAAGCGCCGGAAGCAGCGTTATGCTGGTTAAAAACGCGACGATCATGCCGCTACCGGCGATGAGACCTAGTTCGGAAACGCCGACGTAATCGGTCGGCAAGAAGGCATAAAATCCAGCGGTTGTGGCCGCGGCAGCGAGCGCCAAGGGCTTGCCCGCATTGCGTCCGGCCGCGACGAGTGAATCCCGAAGCCCTTGTCGGCTGAAGCGTTCGTGCCGATAGCGCACGGCATACTGGATGCCGAAATCCACACCGATGCCGACGAACAAGACCGCAAAAGCAACGGAGATGAGATTGAGCGCGCCGACGAGATAGAGACCGAGCGCTGCCGTGATCGCGAGGCCGGAAAATAGACCGACAAGCACGGCAAAGATGATCTTGCCGGATCGCAGCGCCAGCCAAAGAATGACCAGCACAGCAGCAATGGTAAGCGTAGTATTGAGTGCTGCGCCTTCCGCGACCGTGCCGAACTCCTCATCCGCCATTGGGACTGAGCCGGTGAGACGGACCCGAACGCCATTCTCAGGGGTCAACCCCAGCTGTTTGGCCGTCGCGCGAATGAGAACGGTCGCTTCGGCACCGGGTTCGAGATCGGAATAATTCAAAACCGGTTTTACTTCGAGAAAGCGACGTAGCTCCGACGGGCTCGGCGCGCCGCCAGTCAGCAACTGCCCCCATGAAAAGTACGTCGGCTTGCCGGCCAGCATGCCGTCCATGGCATTGGCCATCACACCCAAAGGCTTCTCGAAATCGATCCACTTCGCCCGATCTTCTTTGATGCCGAGCGGGACGAGCGCCAATGCTTTCGCCAAGCCATTGAGGGTCGGATCAGCCGATAGCGTGCCGAGCACCGGCTGTGCCTTGATGAGGCCTGCCGTAATGTCTTGTACCTCGGGCAGCGACAGATAGAGCAAGCCGTTCTTGTCGAAGAACGGTCCGCCATCGCGTCGGCGCACGATCTGGAACGGGTCTGGTTTTGATTTGCTGAGAGCGGCTGCGAGCTCGGCGGCGGCGCTCTCTGTCAGCTCCGGCGTTTTACCGTCGATGACTATATCGATCGTGTCGGTGTGCTGGGAAAACGCAGCGTCGAACTGGCGTTCGCGCTTACGCCAATCAAGCTCCGGCGAAATCAGCTGACTCGTGTCGGTGGTAATCGCAAAATTATTGACGACGTAATAAATCGCGCCCGCAGAGACAGCGAGGCCAAGCAAAATCGTCAGCCATGACAGCCGCACCGAGGCTGCAACAATGCCGGCAACGACGCGCTCGATCATGCTTCGAGCACCGTCACGTTTGGGCGGCATTGCGGAGTGTCGTGTTTGGCCATTCTGCGGCGACTCTTCCTGTTCGTAAGCAAAGGGCATCCCTCCCAACCACTGCACTCCGGACGGCCGTCATGTCGAGCCGCTAGGGGGAGGAGCATGCGATCTGTGTTGCTTTTGAGACACGTCATACCGCCAGCGTGAATGGCGCGACGCTGGCTTTGCTGCCCCGCACAGCGTTCGCGCGTAAGGTCAGAGATATTCAAGGGTGGGCACGTCAAAGCTATCAGTCTTTGACGTACGGATTTAAGGCTGAAGCCCGCAACGGCGATGCCCGGTTGGCAGAAAACGGGGGGTTTCTGCATGAAAGTGATTCTGGCACAGCCCCGGGGATTTTGCGCAGGCGTCGTTCGTGCGATCGACACCGTCGAGCGCGCACTTGCTCATCGTGATGGGCCTGTCTATGTGCGCCACGAAATCGTCCACAACCGGCACGTCGTCGAAGATCTGAAAGCCAAGGGCGCCCGTTTTGTTGAGGACCTAGCGGACGTGCCGAACGGCTCCGTCACGATCTTCAGTGCGCACGGCGTTTCCCATTCCGTCGAGGACGAGGCGCGCCTTCGCCGTCTCAATGTCGTCGATGCGACCTGCCCCCTCGTCTCGAAGGTCCATAAGCAGGGCCAGCGCTATTCGTCACTGGGCAGAACGATCATCCTGATCGGGCATGCTGGGCACGTCGAGATCGAAGGGACATTGGGGCGCATCTCCGGTCCCGTTTACCTTGTGGAAAACGGCGAGGATGTCGCGAAACTCGATATTCCGGATGATACCCCCGTCGCCTACATCACCCAGACGACGCTCAGCGTCGATGATACCCGGTCGACGATCGAGGCCGTCAAAAAGCGGTTCACGGACGTAATTGGGCCGGAAACGCGTGACATCTGCTATGCCACGCAAAATCGGCAGACGGCAGTGCGGGACCTTTGCCGGCATGTCGAGCTTTTGCTGGTGGTCGGAGCGAGCAACAGCTCGAACTCGAACCGCCTGAGGGAAATCGGGTCGGAATGTGGGGTTCCAAGTTATCTCGTCGCCGACGGCAGCAAAGTCGATTTGGCTTGGCTCGCCGGAGTTGCGACGGTCGGCGTAACTGCGGGTGCCTCGGCGCCCGACGTCCTTGTCCAGGACGTATTAGCTGCGATAGGTAAGGCGGGGCCAATCGAAATCGAGACGCTTGACGGCGTCGAAGAAAAGATAACCTTCCGCCTGCCGCCTGAATTGCTCGAAGCATCATGACGGGTACTCATGTTGCCGTGAGCACCACTAGAAGGAGCCCGTTGGGGTGGGAATTCCATTAAACCAAGCTTTGTCTGTGGGTGCCTACGTCATCGGACAGCACCTCAGGGGGAACAAACGCTATCCGCTCGTGCTGATGCTCGAGCCGCTCTTTCGCTGCAACCTCGCGTGCGCGGGCTGCGGCAAGATCGATTATCCCGACAAGATTTTGAACCAGCGCATTTCCGTCGCCGATGCTTTGCATTCGATGGACGAATGCGGCGCGCCGGTCGTCGTGCTGGCTGGCGGCGAACCATTGCTGCACAAAGAGCTGCCGGAGATCGTCGAGGGTGCACTCAAGAAAGGCAAGTTCGTCACGGTGTGCACGAACGCGCTGCTGCTTGAGAAAAAAATTCATCTCTACAAGCCGCACAAGAATTTCAACTGGTCGATCCATCTCGACGGCGACAAGGAGATGCATGACCGTTCCGTTTGCCAAAAGGGCGTCTATGATCGCGCTGTGGAAGCGATCAAGGTTGCCAAGGCAAAAGGCTTCCGCGTCAACATCAACACGACGCTGTTCAGCGATGCCAAGGCCGAGCAGGTCGCGAAGTTCCTCGACGAGATGAAGAAGCTCGATATCGGCGGTGTCACGATTTCGCCCGGCTATGCCTACGAGCGCGCCCCCGATCAGCAGCACTTCCTCAACCGCACGAAGACGAAGCAGCTGTTCCGCGACATCTTCAAGCTCGGCAAGGGCGGACGGGCCTGGCCGTTCTTCCAGTCGGCGCTGTTCCTCGACTTCCTGGCCGGCAACCAGACTTACAATTGCACGCCGTGGGGCAACCCGACGCGTACCGTGTTCGGCTGGCAGAAGCCCTGCTATCTGCTCGGCGAAGGTTATACGAAAACCTTCAAGGAGCTGATGGAAAGCACGGACTGGGACAAGTACGGCACCGGCAACTACGAGAAGTGCGCCGACTGCATGGTGCATTCGGGCTTTGAAGCAACTGCGGTCATGGATGCCGTCAAGAAGCCGTGGAAGATCGCGGCGGTTGCGCTTCGCGGCGTCAAGACGGACGGTCCGATGGCGCCCGAAATCGCACTCGACAAGCAGCGTCCGGCTGAGTTCGTGTTCTCACGGCATGTCGAGAACAAGTTAGCTGAGATCAGCGCAGCCGAGGCCCGGGCCCAGAAGCCGGTGGCAGCGGAGTAAGCTCTTCATCGCGCGACGCGTCGCGCCGGCTATGCGGATGATGTCCCATAGCTGGCTCGGTTGCGTCGCGAGCGATTTTAAAACGGCCGTAATGTTCGGCGACCCGTCCGGATTGAGACCGTTGACGGCTGCGGGTGGCAGGCTCAGCGTCGACGGGTCGGCTATCACTCGCAGGACCGCAAACGGTAGTCCTCTCTCGGCCGCCATCTGCGCCACGACGTGACTTTCCATATCGGCCGCAAAGGCACCAGATTTGAGATAGATCGCGTGCTTCTCGTCGCGATTGGCGATGATCGTGCTCGAACCTGTAACCGGACCGCTTTCGGCGTTCGGTAGAGCCTCGAACAGCCGATCGCTCCAGCGCGCGTCTGCTGGATATATCCTGCCGCTACTGTGCAGTACCGACGTGCCGACGATGATTGTGCCGGGCTTCAGTCCGGGCCGGAGCCCGCCCGCTATGCCAAAGCTGATAAGGCCGCGCGTGCTTTCCGTCAGTCCTTCTTGAAGTAGCGTTGCGAGGCGGTCTTCGCGGCCACCACCGATAACGGCTTTCACGTGTCCCGGCCGCTCAGCGATGCGCGCCTCGGCCTTCAACCCCGTTGCGGCGATGACGAAGCCTAGAGCCACCTTACATCCCGACGAGCACGGCCTTGGTATTCGAGGCCTTCAGGTTACGGTAGCGTGCGAGTGCCCACATCGGGAAGAACTTCGAATAGCCGTGATAGCGGAGATAGAAGACGCGGGGAAAGCCTGTCGCCGTAAAACGCTTCTCATTCCAGAAGCCGTCCGAGGCCTGAGTCGACGTGAGATAGGCGATGCCTTTTTTCACGGCCGGGTTGTCGATCTCGCCGGCGGCCATCAGACCCATCAGCGCCCAGGCAGTTTGAGACGCGGTGCTAGGCGCCGCTTCGTAACCGCGATAATCGAGCGTGTAGCTTTCGCTGTCTTCGCCCCAGCCGCCGTCCTTGTTCTGAATAGCGAGCAGCCAATCAACGGCCTTGCGCACGACGCTCGAAGACGGCTCGACACCGGCAACGTTGAGCGCACACAGCACTGACCACGTGCCGTAGATATAGTTCATACCCCAGCGGCCGTACCAGCTGCCGTCCTTTTCCTGGGTGCGCTTGAGATACGCGATGCCCCTATCGAGTTCGTAGCTGTTCCCGGGACGGTCACCGAGCTGTGCCAGCATGGAGAGGCAGCGCGCGGTGACGTCTGCCGTCGGCGGATCGAGCAGCGCGCCGTGATCCGAAAAGGGGATCTGGTTCAGATATTCGTAGGTGTTATCGGCATCGAATGCGCCCCAGCCGCCATTCTTGCTCTGCATGCCGACGATCCACTCGCGGGCGCGCGAAATGGCTTCGCGATACGTCGTGTCAGGCTGCTGGGTACGCCCCAGCGTGCGGTCCATCGCCATCGCGACGACGGCGGTATCGTCGGTGTCGGGGTAGTGCGGGTTTGCATATTGGAAGGCCCAGCCGCCGGGACGGACGTTCGGACGCGTCGCGGCCCAGTCGCCCACGGTGTCGAGTACCTGCAACGGCTTCAACCACTGCAACGCGCGGTCGGAGGCAGCCTCGGTTTCAGCGTCCCCGACTTCCATCAGAGCATGGGCCGACAGCGCCGTATCCCAAACCGGCGAGAGGCATGGCTGGCAGTAGGCTTCGTCGTCGTTGACGGTAACAAGCTTTTCGATCGAGCCGCGCGCGGTCTGATAGTTCGGATGATCCTTGGAATAACCAAGCGCGTCGTAAACGAGCAGAGCGTTGACCATCGCCGGGAAGATCGCGCCGAGCCCATCCTCACCGTTCAAACGCTCATCGACAAACGCGACAGCCTTATCGATGGACTTCTTGCGCAGCGACTTCGGGAAGTGTGGTTCGGTGAAGCGCAAGACGCGGTCGATGGCGCCGAAGATTTCGGACCACGGCGATTTCTGATGCGGCCCCTTTGGCCAGACCTTCACCTCGTCCGGCGGAATGGTGAAAAGCTCGGCGATGCCGACGCCAAGCGGATTGCGCGCTTGTGGCTTCAGGGCGTTCAAGACCGTCAGCGGAACGACGACGGTGCGCGCCCAATAGGAAATCTTGTCGAGGTGAAACGGAAACCAGCGCGGCAGCACCATGATCTCGACCGGCATCACCGGGACGCCTGTCCACGGAATGACCGCGAAAAGAGCGAGCAGGTTGCGCGTAAAGACGTTGCTGTGTGAGGCGCCGCCTTGCGACAGTATCCAGCCGCGCGCCTTCTTCATGTACGGCTCGTCGATGCCGACGCCGATCATCTTCAGAGCGAAGTAAGCCTTGACGCTGGCACTGATGTTGGACGCACCGTCGTGAACCAGCGGCCAGCCGCCGTCCTCCGACTGGATGCGGCGAAGATAGTTGGCGATCTTGCCTTCGAGTACGGCATCGACCGGCTCAGCAAGATAATGGCGCATCAGAACGTATTCGGCGGGAATCGTCGCGTCGGCTTCAAGCTCGAAGACGAAATGGCCGTCATCGCGCTGAAGCGCAAGGAGAGCATTTTTCGCCGCCGCGATCGCGCCTTCGATCTCTGACGGCGTCAACTCACGTGCCGTGATCTCAGACGCCAAGCGCGTGGATTGCGATGTGGATTCGAAAGTCATTTCGGGCTCTCCAGAAGTCCGAGCGTCGTATCAGAGTTGTGTCGCCATCGCCAGTTTGGCAGCGGTTTCGCCTGACCTTATCGCGCCCTCAATTGTCGCGGGAAGGCCGGTGGCGGTCCAATCTCCGGCAAGAAAAAGGTTTTTCCAGTGCGTTTGCGCGCGAGGTCGCAGGGCGTTCTCGTCCGGCGTTGCCGCAAACGTCGCACGGCGTTCCTTGACGATCTGCCATCGCGGAAGGTCAGCGTCGATCCCGGCGATTGTCGCAACCTCGGACCAGATGCGGCGGGCGAGTGGCTCGCGCTCGGCTTCGTTGAAGCGATCGGCTGAGCTAACCGTTACCGATAGCCTGTCGTTGAAGGCAAACAGCCATTCCGTCGTAGCATTTATGACGCCGGTAATCTTCGGCACGCCTTTCGGCGATGGATATGCGAAGTGGGCGTTGAAGATCGAACGGTATTTGGTCGGCACGCGCAATTCGGGGACAAGCGTTTTCGCCACCCAGGCCGGTACGGCGAGGACGATGCGGTCGTCGCGACCAAACTCGACCCGGGCGTCATCGAATTGCAAGGCGCGAGCGCGCGCGTCCTGCCATTCGATGGCGCGAAGAGAATGATCGAAGCGTACTTCGCCACCGTCTTTCTCGATGAATGAAATTGCCGGATCGACGAGCGCGGGTCCCAGGCCATTGGCGGCGAACAGCGGACGGCAGGCCTTGCCGCCGCGCCCGAGCGTTTCGCGAATGACGGCAGCTGCGAGTTGCGCCGACCCTTCCTTAGGATTGCAATTCAACGCCGCAAGCAGTACAGGCTCCATCAGCCGCTTATAGAGCACCGAGTTCGAGTCGATCTTTTCCGTGACCGTTTCGCATGGTGCGGCCTTCAAGAGGCGGCCGAGACGAAGATAGTCGCTCGCCCGCGTGTGCGGCACGCGGCGATCCTTGCTGAATATCCACCACGGCACAGGGCCGTCGTTCGGCCGCAGCACCCAGCCGTTTTTGGTAGCGAGGTCGAAGAAATGGAATTCGGCGTGCTGCGGCTCATCGAGGAGATGCCTGCCGCCGACTTTGTCGAGAAAGGCAAGCGCGCTGGCGTTTCCCGACAGCAGAAGATGATTGCCGTTATCGATCGTCATTCCGAGCGCCGGCTCGAAATAGGATCGGCAGCGGCCGCCTGCGTGGCGCGCCAGTTCGTGGACGACGACCTTTTGTCCTTGACCGACCAGCGCAACCGCCGCCGAAAGGCCGGCGAGACCGGCCCCGACGATGTGAACGGTGCCGCTCGTCATTCAGAAGATGCCGTCACGCAGAACCGCCCAGATGACTGTGCGCTTCGAACGACGCACGTCCACGCGCGGCGCTTTCCAGCCACGGGCGATCAGCTTTTCGAGAATGCCGCGATAGACCGTCGCCATCATGCGCGGCGACCGCACAGCGCGACGCGGCGCGGCGGCCATGATCGCTTCGGAGCGATCGTAGTATTTCCGTGTGATCTCGGCGATGCCGCGACAGACACGATCCAATGCCGGATTGGCAAGAATGGCGTCAATCGATGTGTCGTCGATGCCGGCATCACGCAGCGCTTCCTTGGGCAAATAGAGGCGGCCCATCGCGGCGTCTTCGTCGATGTCGCGCAGAATGTTCGTCAACTGCAGAGCACGGCCGAGATTGTGCGACAGCTCGATTCCCGGCTTCTCATCCATGCCGAAAATGCGCACAGACAGACGTCCGACCGCAGAGGCGGCGCGATCGCAATAGAGATCGAGAACTTTCCATTCCGGCGCGCATAGATCGCGGAGGATGTCCATCTCCATGCCGTCAATGACGGCGATGAAATCGTCCATCAGAAGACCATACTGCCGAATCGGCAGGAGCAGATCGCGCGTGCGCGGCGTCGTGCGGCCGGTTGCGTACAATTGCTCAATATCGGTGCGATAGCGTTCGAGGTCGGCGTGGCGCACCTCGCGCGAGCCGTCGTTGTCGGCGACGTCATCGACCGCCCGGCAAAAGGCGTAGACGTGATACATCGCATCCCGTTGCGAGCGCGGGAGCACCCGCATCGCGGCATAGAATGAGCTGCTCGCCGCTGCCGGAACGTCTTCGACACTCAAGGTATCAACTTCAGCGCTCATGCGGCATCATCCCCGTCGACTTCGAAAACGCGAAACGTGCAAGAGCCCGGCTCGCGACCGTAGCAGCTGTGGCGCGTGAAGCGACCATCGCCGCCTGCAATTTTGACAGATGCACGCGCTCCGACAATGGATCGCGCGTTTTCAAAATGGCAATCAGCTTGCGCGCGAGTTCAACAATGACAGACGTCTCGGCGGCAAGACGAAGATCGGAAACGCCCGGCGGAAGCAACGTGGCATCGGGCATCAGCGTCTCGGTTCGCTCGGCCAGAGCGTGGATACACGCCAGAAGCGCGGGAGATGCCTGCGGTTCCGCCAACGCTTCGACACCGCTGCCATGCGCGGCGAGATCCACTCGCGGAATGTAGACGCGGTCGATATTGCGATAGTCCTTCGCGCAGTCCTGCAGATGATTGATGATCTGCAGTGCCGCGCACAACGCGTCCGATGCCGGCCACGTCGACTTGGACTCGCCGTGGACATCGAGCACGAAGCGGCCGACCGGCATCGCCGAATAGCGGCAATAATCGAGAAGTTCTTCCCACGTCTCGTAGCGGAGCTTCGTGACGTCCTGGCGGAAGGCTTTCAAAAGATCGAGCGCATGCTGCGAGCTGAGGTTTCGAAGCTGCAGCTGCTCGCGCAGCGCGATCGCATCCGTTGCAGCATCGGAACGACCGAGTAGCGTGTCTTCAAGTGCATCAAGGATCGAAAGCTTCGATTGCGGATCGAGTGTCGGATGGTCGGCGGCGTCGTCAGCGGCGCGAGCAAAACGGTAGAACGCCAGAATCGGCGCGCGATGGCGCGCAGCGACGATACGCGAAGCGACGGGAAAGTTCTCGTCACCCTCCGACTTGCCGGATTTGTACTTCGTATCGACTGTCATTGCCGCCCTACTTCGGCTTGAACGCGGCCCTTCCACAGACCGCCTCGACCCCGTACATGCTGATACGCCGAATCTAACGTGAAACCCACATACACCGTCGCAATAAGTGGTAGCGCCAAGCCCCAAAGTGGCGAACGGTTGTAAAAGCGCAACGTCGGCTGATATGCGATAAACATCAATAGGTACGTTACGGCAGCGAGCATATTCGCTGGATAACCGGCGAGTACAGCCAGAGCGGGCGGCGCAACATAAATTGCGAGCATCGCGAGGACCGTTCCGACCAGCAAAACCGGCGAATAACGCAACTGGGCATAAGCCGATCGCGCAACCATTCGGCGAATATCTTCGAAGGTCTCATAGGGTCTGAGGCTCAGAACACGGTCGGAAAGTCCCAGCCAAATCGGGCCCTGCGTTTTCAACAGTTTTCCGAGTGCACAGTCGTCGATAAGGGCGCCGCGGATGGCAGCGATGCCGCCGGCGCGCTCAAGTGCAGTGCGTTCGACAAGCATGCAGCCGCCCGCTGCTGCGGCCGTGCGATCAGCGCTCCGGTTCACGCGACGGAACGGGTAAAGCATCTCGAAAAAGAAGATGAAGGCGGGGACCAGCCACCGCTCGGCGAGGCTGTCGCATTTGAGCTTAGCCATCACGGACGTCATGGCGCGGCCATTTGCGGTCGAGCCAACGACCAGCGATTTCAGAACATCGGGACGATAGCCGATGTCGGCATCCGTCAAGAGCAGGTATTCCGGCGGCGCATCTCCTGCCGATGCCGTCGCGATGCCTTGATGCATGGCCCAGACTTTGCCGGTCCAGCGTGGCGGCAGCGGTGCGCCGCTGACGATGGTGATCTCGCGGTTCGACGCCGCCGCAATGGCGCGGGCGACGTCGGCGGTCCCGTCGGTGCTCTGGTCATCGACAAGGACGATCGAAAAGGCGCCGGGATAATCCTGCTTAACGAGCGACGTCAGAGATCCTGGCAGCATATCGGCTTCGTTACGCGCCGGGATAACGGCTGTGACGCGCGGCCAAACCTTGGGTTCAGGATATTTGTTCTGCTCAGCTTCCTCGCGTTCGCTGCTCAGCCAGAAGCCGCCGTTTAAAAGGAGAAGATAGAGCCACGCGGCGAGGCCGATACTTGCGATGACGGTCAGCGCGGTCACTTGAGGTACCCCGCGCGCTGAAACCAATTGAAGGCTTCCGCCAAAGCTTCGCGTGCCGGACGCGCCCGATAGCCAAGCTCGCGCTCCGCCTTCGCGGAGGAGAAGAACATTTTGTACTTCGCCATGCGCAAGCCATCGACAGTCGCGAAAGGCTCGCGGCCCGTCACGCGGGCGGCGAGTTCGGCGCCATAGGCGATCGGATAGATCAGCTCACGCGGCAGCTTGATCGTCGGCGCGCGGCGTCCGGCGAGTTGCGCGATTTCAGCGAGCATTTGCCCGAGCGTCATGTCTTGGCCCCCCAAGATATATCGCTCGCCAATTCGCCCCTTCTTCAAGGCGGCAACGTGGCCTTCCGCGACATCATCGACATGGACCAGGTTCAGGCCCGTCTCGACGTAGGCAGGCATCCGGCCCACCGCAGCCTCGACGACAATGCGGCCGGTCGGCGTGGGCCGCACGTCGCGGAGGCCGATCGGTGTGGAGGGATTAACGATAACCGCGGGCAGGTTGTCGTCGGCAATCATGCGTTCGACGAGACGCTCGGCCAGCACCTTGCTTTTCTTGTAGGCGCCGATGGCGTCTTCTGCCTTGAGCGGCATCGTTTCGTCCGACGGCGTGCCATCACCCGCCAAACGCAGGGTGGCGACGCTCGATGTGTAGACGATCCGTTCGGCGCCGGCCTTCTGCGCGGCACTCATGATGGCGCGCGTGCCTTCCGTATTAGTTCTGACGATCTCCTCAGGATCAGGCGCCCACAGGCGATAGTCGGCGGCGACGTGGAAGACGTAACGCGCGCCCTGCATGGCCTTTTCGACGAGAGCCGCATCGCGGATATCGCCTTCGACGACGTCGAGCGGAATGTCTGCGAGATTAGCGCGATTGCTGCTCTTACGAACCAGCGCGCGCACCGCAAACCCATCGTCGAGAAGTTTGCGCGCGACGGCCGAGCCGACGAAGCCCGAAGCGCCTGTCAGGAACGCGATGTCTTTTGCTGCCAAGTCTCCGCGCCCCGCTCGCGAATACGATTTAAACGTCAGCCTTTGTAGACGATCCGCCAGATGCGACCGGCAGCGTCGTCGGCAACGTAAAGCGCACCGTCGGGACCGACTGCAAGCCCTGTCGGACGATGCTCGACGCCTGTTCCGTCTCCGTTCCGGAAGCCATCAGCAAAAATGATATACGGGCCAGAGGCTTTGCCGTCCTTCAAGGGCTGGAAGACGACATTATAGCCCTGCTGGCCGCCCGACGTCCGATTCCACGAACCGTGGAAGGCGATGAATGCGCCGCCTTGATATGTGTCAGGAAACTGCTTCGCCTTATAGATTTTCAGATCGTTCGGCGCCCAGTGTCCTGGGTAGGCGGCAACCGGCGGGAGTTTGTCGGCGCAGCGCCCAACGGCCTTGCCGCCGTCACCGCCGTATTCCGGTGCGAGAACCAGTTTTTTCTGAAAACCGTCATAATAACAATATGGCCAGCCGTAGTCGCCGCCGTCGCGCACTTCGACGAGTTCTTCGGCCGGAAGATCGGAGCTTTGCTCGGATGAGTAAAGCTTCGGCCAAGTTTGATAAAGCTGATCGCGCCCGTGCTGGGTGGCGTAGAGGCGGCCGTCTGCGCCGTAGTCGATGCCTTCGGCGTTTCGCAGACCTGTTGCGTAACGCTGAGCGGATGAGAAGATCTGGCCCGGCGTATCGGCATCGAAACGCCAAATACCGGCGCGCGTTTCAAGCTCGGTGCACGGGTCGATGCCGGGAGACCCTTTGGTGCGGTTGTCTTCCTGACAAGAATTCGTCGCCGAGCCGAGATCGACGTACATCTCGCCTTTAGGCGTGATTGCAAACGGGCGCGGCCGGTGATCGCCGTCGATAGGCAACTGCGAAATAATCGCCTCTGGCTTGCTGGTGGGAACGATTTCGCCGGGTTTCAACTGATAGCGAACGATCTCATCACCGATCTCGGCATAGAGCCAATTCCTGTAAACGCCGATGCCCGTGCCGCCCTCGCCGGCCGGTCCGAATTTTTCGATGACATCGGCGTGCCCCACACCCTTCGTGTCTTTAAGCGCAAGCAACGATTTCTGGTTATTGGCGTAAACGACGTTATCAGCGGAAACGGCCAAGTGGCGTGGTGAGCCGACATTGTCGGCGAAAATCGTGGCGCAAAATCCTTTGGGCAGCTTGAGGCCCGCATTGCGGTCAGGACAGGTCTCGTCGGCCGACGCGCGATCGACTGCCGACAGCGGCGATATCGCCAGCGTGGCGAGGACCAAAGCTGCTGCGTTGAAACCCGCTCGGCGAGATCGGTTTCCGATAAGACGCGTGATCAACCCATTCGCCATAAGCGCATGCTCCGCCGATTATTTTCAGTTGTGAAGAGTCGTGGCCGTGCCTGGCGCGACCTACAAGACCTGGCCGCCGCAGGCAAGCGCGGTTCGCGGCATGTCTGCCATCAGGCCGGCCAGGCCTTCAGGGCCATCTCCGCGACGGCAAGCAGCTCATTGCGAGAGGCACCACCCGAGGCCTGCACCGACATGCCCTGGGTCACGGTCGAGACGTAACGCGCGAGGGCGGCAGGATCTGAATCGGCGCCAAGATCGCCCTCTGCCTTGGCTTTCTCAAAGCGACAGCGGAGATTTTCCTCAGCTTCGGAACGGCGTTTGCAAAGCTCTTGCTTGATCGATTCAGCGGCCGAGCTGCATGTCAGCGCGCCTTGTACGGCAAGGCATCCGGCAGGATTACAGGGGTCGGTCAGCGACATCACGACCGAATGCAGAAGATGTTCGACGACCTTTCTAGAGGTCGGTTCCGCCAGGGCTTCCGACTGGATCGCGCCTGGGCCCTTTTCGGCGTAGCGGTCAAGAGCGCGGCGAAAAAGCTCCTCTTTGTTGCCGAAGGCCGCGTAGAGACTTGGGCGACTGATGCCCATGGCCTCCGTCAGATCCGACAGGGAGGCGCCCTCATAGCCATGCTGCCAGAAGACGTGGAGCGCCTTGTCGAGCGCCTTGTCGACGTCGAACTCGCGCGGGCGGCCTTTATGCACCGCTTCTTTTTGCACCGCTTCTCTCCCGAACTTCGTTTTCTTCGCCGACCCACTATACATTTACGTACTCATCAGTACAAATAGTAGTTGACAGCACCTTACCGCGACCTATATCCGTACCGCTCGGTATATATAGGGAACGCGCTCGTTATGAAAAGCTCTCTCACTTTTTCGACCGCAGCGGCCCTTCGGGGTTTGACAGGATGGTTCGCAAGTCGCGCCGGCGAGCCAATGGCCGACGAGGATCACGTCCCGTTTGTTGTATCCGCCTGTGGATATCGCCGGGCGCCGACGCCGACTGAATTCAGCGAGCGTGACGACCGTTGGCATCCGGGGCTCAGCCTCGACAATTTCTCCTGAAGCTGTCCGAGAACGGCAGCCGGCGCAGCGGCTGGCGTTCTCGCTCCCCAAATTTTCGCGCGCACGGCCGGTCCGGCAAGGGTCGGTCTTGGGTCCGTGCGACCAGCAAACCTCGAAGAGATCGACGATCATGAGCAGCAAAACACGATCCAAATTTTTGAACGGCCTAGCGGCGTCAGCAGTCGCGATAGCACTCGTCGGCGTGCCGTTCGACGCGACTTTCGCGCAAGAGGCATCAGTTCACGCCCCGGTCGCCGTTTCGGTCGCAACCGTCAAGGCGCGCGAGGCAAGCGTCTGGGATGAATTCTCAGGTCGCCTCGAAGCAGTCGAGCGTGTCGATCTGCGCCCCCGCGTCGCCGGGCAGATCGTCGCCATTCACTTCCGCGAAGGCGCGATGGTGAAGGCTGGCGACTCGCTGGTGACGATTGACCCGGCGCCTTATGCAGCGGAGGTGGACCGGCTGAACGGCGTCGTCGCGGCTGCACAAGCTCAGGTGGTCTTCACCAAGGCCGACGTTGCGCGCGCACGGCAGATCATCGGCGATGCGCTTTCCGAACGCGAACTCGATACGCGCGCGAACGCCTACGATGCGGCCGTCGCCAATCTGAAAAGCGCGCAAGCGGCGCTGCGGACTGCGAAACTCAATCTCGAATGGACGGAAGTGCGCGCGCCGGTTTCCGGGCGCGTGGGGCGTCGAGAGATTACAGTCGGCAATCTTGTCGAGGCTGGGCCAAACGCGCCGCTGCTGACGACGCTCGTGTCCGTCAATCCGATCTACGCGAGCTTCAATGCCGATGAAAACGTCGTCGCGCGCGCCCTTGCGACGCTCTCGCCGGAAGCCAACGCGACGGCGCACGTTGAGAAGATCGCCGTCCAGATGTCGACCGCCATCAACGAAGGCGCCTGGCAGCCGGGCGCGCTTCAGTTCGTCGACAATAAAGTCGACGTCGGGAGCGGCACCGTGCGCCTGCGCGCGCGCTTCGACAATAGCGATGGGCGGCTGATTGCCGGGCAATTCGTTCGCGTCCGGCTGGCCCGGTTCCAACCCGCGCCGGTGGTCGCGATCAGCGAACGGGCGATCGGAACGGACCAGGACAAAAAGTACGTGATGATCGTCAACCCGGACAACAAGACTGTCTATCGCGAAGTGAAGCTCGGCGCGATGACGGACGATCTGCGCATCATCACGAAAGGCCTCAATACGGGCGATCGCATCATCGTCGCGGGTCTTCAGCACGTGAAGCCTGGCGACGAAGTGGCTCCGGAGTCAGTGGCAATGAACGGCCAGCCGCTGACGGAAGAGCACGCGTCCGCCGACATTCCTCAACAATAAGCCTCAACACAGCAAGGCTTCATACCAACCTCGTCAGGCACGCTTGTCATGAATATCTCGAAGTTCTTTATCGACCGTCCGATCTTCGCGGGCGTGCTGTCGACGTTAATCTTTCTCGGCGGCCTGATTTCGCTGCCGGCAATGCCGATCTCGGAATATCCAGAGGTCGTCCCTCCGCAGGTCGTGGTACGCGCCAACTATCCGGGCGCCAACCCAAAGGTGATTGCGGAAACCGTTGCGACTCCAATCGAGGAGCAGGTCAACGGCGTCGAAGGCATGCTCTATATGAGCAGCCAGGCGACGACCGACGGCTTGATGACACTCACGGTGACGTTCCGTCTGGGAACCGATCCTGACAAGGCGCAACAGCTGGTACAAAACCGCGTTGCACAGGCGGAGCCGCGCCTGCCTGAAGACGTACGCGCGCTCGGCATCACAACGGTAAAAAGTTCGCCCGACCTGACGATGGTCGTGCACTTGCTGTCGCCAAACAACCGCTACGACATGACGTATCTGCGCAACTACGCGGTGATCAACGTCAAGGATCGCCTGGCGCGCATCAACGGCGTCGGCGACGTGCAGCTATTCGGCTCGGGCGACTATTCGATGCGCGTTTGGGTCGATCCGGCGAAGGCTGCGGAGCTTGGCCTTTCTGCGATGGACATCGTCAACGCCGTGCGCGCCGAAAATGTGCAAGCCGCCGTGGGCGTCGTCGGCTCATCACCGTCGCTTCCGAACCTCGATTTCCAGCTTTCCGTCAATGCGCAAGGACGCCTGACGACGGAAGAGGAGTTTGGCAACATTGTCGTCAAAGCAGGTGATAACAATCAGGTGACGCGCCTGCGCGATGTTGCGCGCATTGAACTTGGCGCCGCCGATTATTCGCTACGCTCGCTGCTCGACAACAAGCAGGCTGTCGCTATTCCGATTTTTCAGTCGCCCGGCTCGAACGCCATCGAGATCTCAGACAACGTCCGCGCGACGATGGCGGAACTGAAGAAGTACATGCCCGAAGGCGTCGATTACCAGATCGTTTACGATCCGACGCAGTTCGTGCGGGCGTCAATCGAGGCCGTCATTCACACGCTGCTCGAAGCGGTGGCGCTGGTCGTTCTCGTTGTTATTCTGTTCCTGCAGACGTGGCGTGCGTCGATCATTCCGTTGATTGCCGTTCCGGTGTCGATCATCGGCACTTTTGCGGTGATGCATGTGTTCGGATTTTCGATCAACGCGCTGACCCTGTTCGGGCTGGTGCTCGCTATCGGCATCGTGGTGGACGACGCGATCGTCGTCGTCGAAAACGTCGAACGCAATATCGAGAACGGCCTGTCGGCGCGCGACGCGAGCATCCAGGCCATGCGCGAGGTGTCCGGACCGATCATCGCCATTGCGCTTGTGCTCGTCGCGGTGTTCGTGCCACTGGCGCTCATCACAGGTTTGACAGGACAATTCTACAAGCAGTTTGCGCTGACGATTGCGATCTCGACGGTGATCTCGGCCGTCAATTCGCTGACGCTCTCCCCTGCTCTCGCCGCCGTTCTGCTCAAAGGACACGATGAGCCGAAGGACTGGCTGACGCGCGGCATGGACTTCGCATTCGGCTGGTTCTTCCGACGCTTCAACCGCGCCTTCAGCTGGGGCTCTGATGCCTACAGCGGCGGCGTCAAACGCATCCTTGGCCACAAGGCGCTGGCGTTTTTCATCTATCTCGGCTTGATCGGCGTAACCTACGGTCTGTTCCAGTCGGTCCCCGGCGGCTTCGTGCCGGGACAGGACAAGCAGTACCTCGTCGGCTTTGCGCAGCTTCCCGATGGCGCAACGCTCGATCGGACGGAAGACGTCATTCGCAAGATGAGCGACATCACGTTGAAGACGCCGGGCGTCGAAAGCGCGGTGGCGTTCCCAGGTCTGTCGATTAACGGCTTCACCAACAGCTCGAACTCCGGCATCGTCTTTGCGACGCTGAAGCCCTTTGCCGAGCGGCGATCGCCCGATCTCAGCGGGCCGGCCATCGCGGGTAAGCTCAATCAGGAATATGCGGTCATCAAAGATGCGTTCATCGTCATGTTCCCGCCGCCGCCGGTGCAGGGGCTCGGAACCATCGGCGGTTTCAAGCTGCAGGTCGAAGATCGCGCAGGCTTGGGATACGACGCGCTGACCAAGGCAATGACGGATTTCACGGCGGCCTTGAACAAAGCGCCGGAACTTGCCGGCATCTTCACGTCCTATCAGGTGAACGTGCCGCAGCTTTACGCCGCCATCGACCGCACGAAAGCGCGGCAGCTTGGCGTCGCTGTGCAAGACGTGTTCGATACGATGCAGATCTATCTCGGATCGCTCTACGTCAACGACTTCAACAAATTCGGACGCACGTATTCGGTGCGCGTGCAGGCGGACGCAAAGTATCGCGCGCGGCCCGAAGACATCGGCTTGCTGAAAGTCCGTTCGAATTCCGGCGCGATGATCCAGCTTTCGGCGTTGCTCAACATCAAGCAGATTGCCGGACCGGAACGCGCCATGCGTTACAACGGTTTCCTGACGGCCGACGTGAATGGCGGCGCGGCGCCGGGGTATTCATCAGGGCAAGCGAAAGCGGCTGTCGAGCGCATCGCGGCGCAGGTCCTTCCCAAAGGCATCGGGTTCGAGTGGACTGATCTCACGTATCAGGAAATTCTTGCCGGTAACTCCGGCATCTGGGTCTTCCCGCTGTCTGTGTTCCTGGTCTTCCTGGTGCTCGCGGCGCAGTACGAAAGCCTCGTGCTTCCGCTGTCGATCATCTTGATCGTGCCGATGGGTTTGCTGGCGGCGATCACGGGCGTCTACCTCTCGCACGGGGACAATAACGTCTTCACGCAAATCGGGTTGATCGTGCTCGTGGGCTTGTCGGCGAAGAACGCCATTCTCATCGTGGAATTTGCACGAGAGCTGGAATTTGCCGGACGCAATCCGGTGCAGGCCGCGATCGAAGCAAGCAGGCTCAGGCTGCGACCGATCTTGATGACCTCCATGGCCTTCATCATGGGCGTCGTGCCGCTTGTCACTTCCATCGGAGCGGGCGCGGAAATGCGGCGTGCCATGGGCGTCGCCGTGTTTTCCGGCATGATCGGCGTGACGGTATTCGGCATATTCCTGACGCCGGTGTTCTACGTCATCCTGCGCAAGCTCAGCGGCAACAGACCGCTGAAGCATACGGGCGATGTCTCGGCTCCGGTGGCGCATTCACCCCAATCGCACGGTCACCCTTCGGCCGCCCCGGCCGAATGATTCGGGATCAATAGTTTCACAATTGCGACAATCCAAAGCAGGAGAAAGCATATGGCCAGCTTACAAGGCAAGGTCGCCATCGTTACCGGCGCGTCGAAGGGCATCGGCGCTGAAATTTCGCGAGCATTAGCGGCGGCGGGCGCGTCCGTCGCAGT
Organism: Hyphomicrobium sp. MC1; assembly: GCF_000253295.1. Lineage (NCBI taxonomy): Bacteria > Pseudomonadati > Pseudomonadota > Alphaproteobacteria > Hyphomicrobiales > Hyphomicrobiaceae > Hyphomicrobium > Hyphomicrobium sp. MC1. Next base: position 3,615,002 of record NC_015717.1, read on the forward strand.
CAACTACGCTTCGAGCAAAGAGGGTGCCGACCGTGTGGTCGCGGACATTACCGCCAAGGGCGGGAAGGCAATTGCCGTCAAGGGCGACGTCGCCAAGGCAGCGGATGTCGAGCACATTTTCGCCGAAACAAAAAAAGCATTCGGTTCACTCGATATCCTGGTCAACAACGCCGGGGTCTATGCTTTTCAGCCTCTTGACGCTCTGACCGAAGAAGAGTTCCACCGTCTCTTCAACATCAATGTCCTCGGCACCATCTTAGCAGCGCGAGAAGCACTCAAGAATTTCGGTCCGAACGGCGGCAGCATCATCAACGTTAGCTCTGTTGCGAGCACTGGCTCAATGCCGACGTCGGTTTCGTATTCGGCGACCAAAGGGGCGGTCGACGCCGTAACACGCGTGCTTGCCGCGGAACTCGGTCCGAGAAAAATCCGTGTCAACGGCATCGCTCCCGGCCCCGTCGAAACGGAAGGCGTTCATACGCTGGGCCTCATCGGTTCCGATTTGGAGAAACAGATGGTTGCGGGAACGCCTCTCGGCCGGATCGGACAACCCGATGATGTCGCCAAGGTCGTGCTATTCCTCGCTTCGGACAATTCCGGCTGGGTCTCGGGCGAAACTATCCGGGTCGCAGGCGGATACCATTGACAACATGCTCGCCGTGCTGCGATCCCCTCCCGGCGCTCGCAGCCAAAACAGCAGAACAGTCCTGAATATGACAACGATCATTCGCGTTGCCGATCTCTCGAAAACCTACGCCTCCGGCTTCACGGCCCTGAAAGATATCAATCTTGAGATCAAGCAGGGCGAGATCTTCGCTCTGCTCGGTCCAAACGGCGCGGGCAAGACGACGCTGATCAGCACGATCTGCGGCATCGTCAATCCTTCAGCCGGAAAGATCACCGTAGATGGCAAGGATATCGTCACAGACTATCGCGCCGTTCGCGCGATGATCGGCCTCGTGCCGCAGGAACTCTCGACCGACATGTTCGAGACGCCGTGGGCGACCGTCAATTTCAGCCGCGGACTGTTCGGCAAGCCACGCAATCCGGCGCTCGTCGAAAAGGTGCTGCGCGATCTTTCGCTGTGGGACAAGAAGGACGCGCGCATCATGACGCTTTCCGGCGGCATGAAGCGGCGTTTGCTCATCGCGAAAGCGTTGGCGCATGAACCGCGCATTCTTTTTCTCGATGAGCCGACGGCCGGCGTCGACGTCGAACTTCGCCGCGAAATGTGGAACATCGTCCGAGAGCTGCGCGCAACGGGCGTCACCATTATCCTGACGACGCACTACATCGAAGAAGCCGAGGAGATGGCTGACCGCGTCGGCGTCATCGCCAAGGGGCAGATCATTCTTGTCGAAGAAAAGAACGAGCTGATGCGCAAGCTCGGCAAGAAGCAGCTTAAGTTACAGCTGTCCGCTCCCGTCGACGTTATTCCGGAAACGCTCGGTGCATATGGCCTGCAGTTCGGCGCCGACAAGAGCGAGCTGATCTACACCTACGACACACGCGCTGAGCGTACCGGCATCACTGCGCTGCTGAACGACATGCGCGCGGCCGGCATCACGTTCAAGGATCTGTCGACGACGCAAAGTTCGCTGGAAGATATTTTCGTCGATCTCGTGAAGGAAAAGCGATGAACATCGAAGCCGTTCGAGCCATCTATATCTTCGAGATGTCGCGGTGGAAGCGGACATTCATGCAGAGCGTGATTTCGCCGGTTCTTTCGACGTCGCTCTATTTCATCGTGTTCGGCGCAGCGATCGGCTCGCGGATATCGAACATCGAGGGCGTCAGCTATGCGGCGTTTATCGTGCCGGGGTTGATGATGCTGTCGTTATTAACGGAAAGCACGTCGAACGCTTCGTTCGGCATCTATTTTCCGCGCTTCACCGGGACGATCTATGAGCATCTGTCGGCGCCGATCTCGCCGTTCGAAATCGTGCTCGGTTATGTCGGCGCGGCGATGACGAAAGCGGTCCTACTGGGGCTGCTTATTTTAGCGACGGCGAGCCTGTTCGTGCCGATTCATATTGCGCACCCGTTCTGGATGCTGGGCTTTCTGATCCTGACGGCCGCGACCTTCAGCATGCTGGGGTTCGTCATTGGCGTCTGGGCGGACGGCTTCGAGAAGCTGCAAGCGGTGCCGCTTCTCATCATCACGCCGCTCGTGTTTCTGGGCGGCACGTTCTATTCGATCAAGATGCTGCCACCCGCTTGGCAGACGGTGACGCTCTTCAATCCGATCGTCTATCTCATCAGCGGCTTTCGCTGGAGCTTCTATGAGATTTCGGACGTAAACGTCGGCGTCAGCGTGCTGATGATCTTTGTGTTTCTCGCGATCTGCATGAGTATCGTCTGGTGGATCTTCAGGACGGGCTATCGCCTGAAGGCGTGACGGCGAGAGCCGTCAGCCTTTCAGATACCAGCCCCAAGGATCGCTGCTCAGATATTTCGTGATCTGCTTGGGCTCCAAAAAGTTGTTAAGGCCCCACGTTCCGAGTTCGCGGCCAATACCGCTTTTCTTGACGCCGCCCCACGGCGGCTCAAGGAAGTTCGGCTGCGAGCAGTTGATCCAGACGACGCCCGCTTCAAACGCATCGGCGATGCGCTCGGCGCGCTTGTGATCCTGCGACATGACGGCGGCGGCGAGACCGAACTCGCTGTCGTTGGCAAGCTTCAAGGCTTCGTCTTCGGTTTCGAACGTCGAAACGACGAGGACGGGGCCGAAGATTTCTTCGTTCCAGATGCGCGCGCTGGATGGCACGTCGGCGAAAATCGTCGGCTCAAGGAAGTAACCCTCATTGAGATGCGACGGCCGCGCGCCGCCCGTCACGAGCGTCGCCTCGCTCTTGCCGACATCGATATAGTTCAGGACCTTGTCGTATTGAGTCTTGCTGACGAGTGGTCCAAGCAGCGTGCCCGGCGCCATGCCATCGCCGATGGTGATCTTCTTGGCTTCTTCCGAAAGGCGGTCGATGAGTTTTGGCGCGATGCCTTTCTCAACGATCATACGCGAGGTGGCGCTGCAAACCTGTCCCTGGTTCCAGAAAATGCCGAACATGACCCATTCGACGGTCTGCTCGATATCGGCGTCATTAAATACAACGATGGGTGACTTGCCGCCGAGTTCGAGGCTCACGCTTTTCACATCGCGGGCGGCGGCGGATGCCACGGCAATGCCGGTCGGCACCGAGCCGGTGAAGGCCAGCTTGCGCACGTCTGGATGCGTTGACAGCCGTGCGCCGGCGGTAGCGCCGTAACCCGTAACCACATTCAAGACGCCGTTGGGCAAGCCGACTTCGGCGGCGATACGGCCGAGTTCCAGCGCCGTTAAAGGCGTATATTCCGATGGCTTCAAGACGACGGCGCAGCCGGCGGCAATCGCTGGCGCAACCTTCCAGGCGGCCATCAACAGCGGATAGTTCCACGGAACGATGAGACCCGCGACGCCGGCCGGCATATATTTCACGCGCGACTGAAAGCGCTCGTCCGGCACGCCGATGACTTCGCCCTGGCGACCATCGAGCTCTTCGGCATAGGTTGCATAGAGATTGAAGCAGTAAGCGGCGTCGCCCACGTCCCAAAGTGCTTCGGGCAGCGGCTTGCCGTTATCGCGGACTTCGATTTCCGCCAGTGCCTGCTTCTGCTCTTCGATTTTCGCTGCGATGGCGCGGAGATATCCGGCGCGATCATGGCCGGAGGTGCGTGACCAAGGGCCGGCCATTGCGGATTTGGCAGCGACGACTGCGGTGTCTATATCCGCCGCTGTTCCTGCTGCGCACTTGTGAAACACGCGCTCATCGGCGGGATTGATGACGTCGAGCGTGCCGCCCTCACGGGCGTCGGTCCACTTTCCGTCGATGAAAAGCTTCGATTGCATTACGGCTCCTGCTTGAAACGAAACACGGTGGGGCGTCAGGATGCGTCGGCCAACGCGCCCCTCAATCCGTCGAGAAAGATATCGGCGTGCTCGCGATTAAAGCAGAGCGGCGGACGGATCTTCAAGACGTTCCCATGGCCGCCTGCTATGCCAATCAGGATGTTGCGGTCACGCATGCCGTTGACGATTTTCTCGGCAGTGTCGCGATCGGGTTCGTGCGTCTGCGTGTCCTTGACGATGTCGACGCCGATATAGAGCCCGGCACCACGAACGTCGCCGATACAGCCTCCCTCGGAACCGGCGATGCGAATTTCCGAGCGCAGATAGGCACCCGTCTCGAAACTGTTCTGCTGCAGGCCTTCGTCTTTCAGCACATCCAAAACGGCTATTCCCGCGGCGGCTGCGACCGGATTGCCGCCAAACGTGTTGAAATAGCCGGACGTCTCACCGAAGGTCTTCAGCAGGTCGGGCTTGATGGCGACACCACCCATCGGAAAGCCGTTGCCCATGGGTTTGCCCATGATGACCATGTCCGGCACGAGGCCGTGCCGGTCGAAGCCCCACATTTTTTCGCCCGTGCGGCCAAATCCCGGTTGCACTTCGTCGGCGATGTAAACGCCGCCCGCAGCATGCACGGCTTCCAACGTTTCTCTCAAGAATCCGGGTTCGCCGGGAAAGACGCCGTCGCTCGAAAAGATGCTGTCGGCGATGAAGCCCGCAAAGCGTATGCCGATGGCATTCATTTTTGCGATGGCCGTGCGAACGTCTCGCGCCAAGCGCCGCCCGACGGCTTCGGAAATCTCGCGATAGGTGTCGGGTGCGGGTACGACGAAAACGTACGGCGGGCGAGGCTCGGCGCTGGCGGAGGATGGCGAGATTTCAGTCACGGCCGAGGTGTTGCCGTGATAGGCGTTGTCGGTAACGATGAAGCCGGTTCCACCAGTCACCGCGCGGGCGACGCGAAGGGCAAAGTCGGCGCTTTCGCTGCCGGTACAGGTGAAGACGATATTCGAAACGGCGGCCGGCATCGTCCCGAGCAACCGCTCCGCATAGGTGTAGACGTTCGAATAGAGATAGCGCGTGTGGGTATTAAGCGTGCCCATTTGACGGGCAACTGCCTCAACGATGCGCGGGTGGCAATGACCGACGGACGGCACATTGTTATAGGCATCGAGGTAACGCGTGCCGTCGGCATCGTGAAGCCACACGCCTTCGCCGCGCACGAGGTTGAGCGGCTTTTCGTAGAACAGCATGGAGGTCGGGCCGAAGGTCGCCCGGCGTCGGCCGATCAGCGTTACCACCTCCGGCGAGAGCCCCGCGGCCGCGTTCATGTCGAAGGCGTTGAGCTCGAGGATTTTTTTTGTGACTTCCATGCGGACCTCGGAGAGGCTCCTTCATAATGCGGTGCCGTTTGGCACATTCCCAATGGCTATATAGGCGTCCCGCGGTCTTGCAGCTTGACCGTCAATTGCATTGTCTGTTCAGTTTGCCGGCTTGGTCGCCGTTGGCCTTGCCTGCAATACGTCAACTTCAGGGCGGCTAAGGTCAAATCCCGGCGCGGATACCGGGGTATCGTGACTGCGATTCAATTCGATGCCGCCATCGCAGAGAACAGACGCCATGACCGAAGAGTCGCACGTCCGCGCCAATCGCTGGAAGCGGTTTTCCGACTGGGACGAACGACCGCTGCGTCTCGACAAGTTCGCCATCGAGGACGCGTCGAGCGGCTTTGCCGCTTTCAACAGTCCCGACGATCCCAAGCCCGGTCTTGCGATGGGGAAAGGCGTCGTCGAATCCATGGATGGCGTCGCCGTCCGCGATTTCGATATGATCGACATCTTCATATCGAAGTATCATCTCGATCCTGAAATCGCGCCGGAAGCGATGGCCATGCCGTCGATCGAGGTGGCGCGCATGCTCGTCGATATGAACGTGCCGCGCAGCACGCTCGTCAGGCTGGCGCACGGCATGACGCCCGCGAAGCTTGCCGAAGTCGTTGCGCATCTGTCGTCGCTGGAGATCGCGTTCGCCTACGGCAAGATGCGGGCGCGGCAGACGCCGGGGAACCAGGCGCACGTCACGAACGCCAAGGACGACCCGCTGCAAATGGCGGCAGACGCCGCAACGGCCGTCGCGTTCGGCTTCGACGAGATCGAGACGACGATGCGGGTGGCGCGGAATTCATGGTCGAATGCCGTCGCCTGCGCGGTTGGAGCCTCGGTCGGGCGTTGGGGCACGCTGTTTCAGTGTTCGAGCGAGGAAGCCGAAGAGCTGAAGATCGGCATGGCGGGCTTCACCTCGTATGCGGAAACGCTGTCGGTTTACGGCACAGAAAAGAGCTTCATCGACGGCGACGATACGCCCTGGTCGAAGGCGTTTCTGGCTGCGGCTTACGCGTCGCGCGGTATCAAGATGCGATGCACGTCCGGCGCCGGGTCCGAGTTATTGATGGGATTTCACGAGCGCAAGTCCCTGCTTTATCTCGAAGCCCGCTGCCTTTGCCTGCAGCGCGCCATGGGCGTGCAAGGCACGCAGAACGGTGGCGTCGATGGCGCGCCGGTGACCTGCACGGTTCCCGGCGGCATGCGCGAACTGATGGCGGAGAACCTGATTGCTGTCTGGCTCGACCTCGAATGCGCGTCGGGCAACGATGCGCGAGCGACCGAATCCGAAATTCGCGTCGGTGCGAAAATTCTGCCGTACTTGATCGCCGGGTCGGATCTCATCTGCTCGGGCTTCGGCTCGATCCTGAAGTACGACAACTCGTTCAACCCGTCCCTGCTCAACGGCGAAGAGCTGGAGGATTATCTGGTCCTGCAGCGCGACTTCGAGGCCGACGGCGGCCTGACGCCCGTCGGCGAAGCGCAGATCATGGATCTCCGCGCCCGAGCGGTGGACGCCATCAGCGCGGTTCTTGAAGAGCTGGGCCTCGCCAAGCCGACCGCCGACATGAAGCAGAGCGTTATTGCTGCATCCGGCTCGGACGAGACGCGGACGTTCTCGGGCCGGGAAGTCGGGCAGATCAGCGAGACGATCTTTGCGCGGTCGATCACGGTCATCGACGTCATCAAGGCGCTGGCGGCCCGCGGCTTCCGCGAGGAAGCGGAAAACCTGTTAAAGCTGGTGCGCCTGCGGGTCTCAGGTGACTACCTGCAGACCTCGGCTGTCGTCCGCGACGGCAAGATCGTCAGCGCCGTCAATGATCCGAACGAGTACCAGGGGCCAGGCACGGGCTACCGCGTCAGCGAGGCCCGGCGTGAGGAACTGGTCGCCATCCGCGATGTGCTGACCCGGCAGGAAGTGCTCCGCGGCGAAGCACAATATCGTCCGGCCGAAGTGACCCGCATCGCCTATCGTCCGGTCGGACCGGCGGCGGTGACCGGCAATCCGCGCGAGGTCGTCATCGGCATCAGCCCGGCGTTCGGGGTGAAGCTGTTCCAGACGGTCGCGGGCCATCCGCTGTCGGCCATTCTGCGGGTGTTGATCGCCGGGATCACGGAAGGCGGCTGCACGGCACGGGTCGTGCGCATGCTGCATACCGCCGACACATCATTTCTCGGCCTCAGCGCGGCTCGGCTGGCGGGGTCCGGCGTCGGGATCGGGATCCAGGCGAAAGGCACGGCGGTCATCCACCAGAAGGACCGGCTGCCGCATAACAACCTTGAACTGTTCTCGAACTCGCCGATTACCAAGCTCGACCATTACAAGCGGATGGGCCTCAACGCGGCCGCCTATGCGCGCGGCGAAATGCCTGAGCCCGTTATCGTGCCGACGCGCGGAGAGGCCATGGGCTCCCGCTACCACGCCCGCGTTTCAATGATTTACGCCATCGAAACTGAGATGACATCGGAAGGCGCCGAGCCTGAAGAGATCGACATCAAATTCCTCGGAGCGGCAGCATGAGCGACAAACCTCTTTCTGTTGCCGATTATCCGCTGGCCGAACGACGCCCGGACATCGTCGAAACGAAAACCGGCAAAACGCTCGAGGATATCAGCCTTGACGCAGTCTTGACTGACAAGGTCGGGCTTGAAGATCTACGGATCACGGATCGGGCGCTGCGTCAACAGGCCGAGGTCGCGAAAGCCGCCGGGCGGCCGACACTGGCGGCCAACTTCCGGCGCGGCGCCGAGCTTGTGGACGTGCCGCAGGACGTAATCATGCGGACTTACGAGCTGCTGCGCCCCGGCCGAGCGGGGTCGAAGGACGAACTGCTGGCGGCCGCCAAGGAGCTGCGGGTGGTCTATGGCGCCAACGGCGTCGCGGCCTTCATCGAGGAAGCCGCAGACGTTTATGAGCGCCGCTCTCTCTACAAGAAGCGATATTGAAAGGTCACGCATGAGCTGGAAGACAGCCTACCGGTCCATTTATTACGACGGCGCGCCGGAGCCAGCCGATCCCGACCTTTCCAAAGCCCACACCGCCCTCCTCATCATCGACGTCCAGAACACATACCTTGAACGGCCAGACCGGGCGTCGCTTTCGGCCGAAGACCAACGCCGGTACGACGCCTGGACGCCTTTCCACGACCGCATGCATCAAACCGTGCTGCCGCGAACCAAGGATTTGCTCGCGACCTTCCGCAAAAACGGCATCGAATGCCTGTTTGCCCGCATCGCCTGCCACACCAAGGACGGGCGGGACCGGTCGCTATCGCAGAAGATGCCAGGCTGGAACAACCTGCTGCTGCCGAAGGACGAGCTGCCGTCGCAGATCGTGCCGGACCTTGCCCCCGTCGGCGATGAAATCGTCGTGACGAAGACAACGGATAGCGCACTGACGGGAACGAACCTGCGCCTTATCCTTACCAACCTCGGGATCAAGACCGTCGTCTGCTGCGGGATCTTTACCGACCAATGTGTCTCATCGACGGTGAGGAGCTTGGCAGATGAAAGTTTCGCTGTCGTCGTGGTCGAGGACTGCTGCGCGGCTGGCTCGGACGAGCTTCACCATAAGGAGCTCGAGATCATGAATATGATCTACTGCCACGTCATGTCGAGCACGGAACTCAAACAGATCATGGGCCTGGGCTGAAGTAGGTCAAGTTTTGACAGCGCAATGTCAAACCTTGCACTGCGCCGCACATATACGCTCGTCGACTATGTGCGCACTGCCTGGAATACCTGATGCATGGCGATCCGCCATGAATCACCGCCGGATAGTACGTGTACGATTTAATATCGCGCCGAACAGATCCTGGATGTTCGGCTGACCACAACCCAGGGGGAGTAGCCAACGTGACATCACCAAACACCAGTACTCTCGAAGCCACAGAGAGCTTCGATGTAAGTAAGGATGGGTCGGTCGACAAGTTGCACGCCAAGGCCATCGGCTTGATTGGCGTGTTATTCTTGACGGTGACCGGCGCCGCACCCGAATCCGCCATGCTCGGCAACGTGCCGTTCGCAGCGGGCTTCGGCAACGGCATTTATGTTCCAGCGGCGTTCCTGCTCGCCACGATCGTGCTGACGATCTTTTCCGTCGGCTATGCTGCGATGGCGAGCAAGGTCTCCTCAGTCGGCGGGTTCTATTCCTTCATCAGCTTGGGTCTTGGTCGGGATGTGGGTATGGCGGCGGGCATTGCGTCGCTGGCGTCCTACAGCGTGTTCGAAGCCTCGCTGACGGGTCTGTTCGCTTTCTTCGGCAACTCCTGGCTCCAATCCCACTTCGGCATCAATGTGCCGTGGATCTATCTCGCTCTCTTCGTAGTCGTCTTGAGCTCTATCCTCTCCTACCAGGACGTGCAGCTTTCGGTGAAGGTCTTGGGCGCGGCCCTGGTGTTCGAAGTCATCATGCTGACGATCTTCGACGTCGGCGTGTTCCTCGCAAAGGGTCCCGGCGCATTCAACCTTGAATCGCTCAACGTGCTCCACGTCATGACGCCGGTTGTCGCTCAGAAAGTCGGCACGGTCGATATCGCGGCGGGCGCGGCGGCGGTCGGCGTGTTCATGGCATTCTGGTCATGGGTCGGCTTCGAGATGGCGCCGAACTATGCGGAAGAATCGGTTAATCCGAAGCACATCATTCCGCGGTCGCTGTACTATTCCGTCATCGGTCTCGGCATTTTTTACATTATCACGAGCTGGTGCGCGATTTCGGCCTACCCGACCGAGGGCGACATGCTGGCGAAAGCCGTCGGTGACTCTGGCAACTTCTTCCTTGCGCCGCTGACGCAGTTCGTCGGACAGTGGGCAACGGAAGCCATGGCCCTTCTGATCCTGACCAGCTCGTTCGCTTGCAGCATGGCTTTCCACAATACGGCCGCCCGCTACATGTACTCGCTCGGTCGTGAGGGCGTGCTGCCGGGCGTTCTCGGCAAGACACATCCGACGCACAAGAGCCCTCACGTGGCATCCGTCGTCCAGACGCTGCTCGCTGCTTTGTGGATCCTCTTGTTCGCCTACTTCGCGGGAACGAATGACCCGAACGCCCAGGCGTATCTCGGCGTTTACACGATGCTCGCCGTTCTCGGCACGATGCTCCTGCTCATCCTGCAGGCCGTCGTCTCGATCGCGATCATCGTCTACTTCCGGGCCAACCATCCGGGCGAAGTCAACATCTTCGCTGGCCTGATCGCGCCGGTCATAGCGTTCGTCTCCCAGGTCTATCTTGTCTACTTGCTGGTTCAGAATCTTGAAACATTCGGCGGTACGGGCAGCTTCGGCGGCCGCATCCCGCTGATTGCCTTCATCATTCTGGGCGTAGGTCTGGTCTGGGGCCTGGCACTGCGCGTGATCTCGCCTGCGGCACACGCTCGTATCGGCCGCATGGTCCTGAACGAGTAGTCGACGCTCATATAGAACGAAACCCAAAAGGCGGACGCTGAACCTCGGCGCCCGCCTTTTCATCACATAACCGCACGAAAAAAGGGAGCAAGTGCAATGCTCACGTCTATCGCAGGCAAGTCGGTCATCGTGACCGGCGCGAGCAAAGGGATCGGCAAAGGCATCGCCAGCGTGTTCGCGAAGAACGGCGGCAAGGTTTTCGTCGTGTCCCGCCACCTCGACGAGGCGGAAGCAACGGCCGAAGAATTTCGCAAGGCCGGCGGAACGGCAAAGGGCTTCGCAGCCGACATCACCAGCATGGGCGATATGCAGATGCTCGCGGAGGCCGCCGCAAGCGCTCACGGCGGCATCGACATTCTTTGCGCCAATGCCGGGATCTTCCCGCAGACCAAGATCGAAGACCTGTCGCCGGAAGACTGGGATTTCGTTTCCTCGACGAACCTCAAGGGCACGTTCCTACCGATCAAGGCCTGCCTGCCGTATCTCAAGAAATCGGACCAGGGTCGGATCGTCATCACGTCGTCGATCACCGGACCGGTCACCGGCTTTCCGGGCTGGGCGCACTACGGTGCAACGAAAGCCGGTCAGCTGGGCTTCATGCGCACGGCATGCATCGAGTTCGCGAAATACGGCATTACCGTCAATGCGGTTTTACCGGGCAACATCAAGACGGAAGGCCTGGCTGCACTCGGACCCGACTATGAGAAGTCGATGGCGGCATCAATCCCGCTCAACAAGCTCGGCACCGTGGAAGACATCGGCTATGCGGCGCTGTTCCTTGCTTCGAAGGAAGCCGCTTACATCACCGGACAGACGATCATCGTCGATGGCGGCCAAATTTTGCCGGAGAGCATGGATGCCCTCGCACAAGCTTGAGTCGGTGTAAGGTTAGATTAAGCGCCGCGAGCGCGTCGCCGAAGATCACCCGTGGTTACGGAGAACTTCGGCACGTAGCGCTCGCGGCGACAGCCCCGTCCAGCGGCGGACCGCACGACTGAAAGCGGAAAGCTCGGAATATCCCACCAGAAAAGCGATTTCGGAAAACGACAGCTGGCGCTGGCGTACATAAGACAGCGCCAGATCGCGGCGCGTGTTCTCGACCAGCGTGCTGTAGCTCAGGCCGTCGTAATGAAGTTCGCGTTGGATGGTCGAGAGCGGCAGTCGCAGCTCGGCAGCGACGCCTTCAATCGGCGGAAACCCTTCAGGCAGCTTGGCGCGGACGGCGCTGCGGACACGGTCAGTCACGCTAAAGCGAACGTCCTGGCGTTCGGAAAGCCGTTCGAGACAAAGCTTCATCGCCGACATCAGCCGCGGATCGGCGGCCGGCATGATGTGCCGCAAAATCTGCGGGCGGAAGACGATGGCATTTGTCGGTTGGGCAAAGAATGCAGGCGCCGCGAAAGCGCGCTCATGCTCGCGCCATTGTTCGGGCTTGGGATGCTCGAAATGAACCTCTTCTGGCGCCCAGCTCTGGCCCATCGCCTCGCGAATGAAATTCAGGAACATACCGAGCGACAGCTCGGCGTCCTGGCGACGCTCGACGATTTGAGGAGCATCGACCCGGTATTCCAGCCGCATCAGGCCTTCTGGCGACATCTTGAGCGCCATCGAGGACGACTGCTGGTGCAGCGGAAAGAGACCGACGAGAGTTTCGAGCGCCGCGCCTACCGTCGGCGCCGACAACGAGGCGTAGCCCCAGAGACCGAGATCGCGCGGATCAAAAGCGTGGCCGAACCACAGTCCGAAGTTATCGTTGCGCGTGATACGCGCGCTTTCCTCAAACAGGCGGCAATAGGAACTGAGGCTGAGCTGAAGCGTCGGCGATCCGGCCATTTCCGGCGAGATGCCGGCATTGCCGAAAATGCGATCGACGTCGCCGCGCTGGCGTTCGATAAACTTGACAATGCCGGTTGCGGCGGACGCAAGGACCGAGGGATCGGCACCTCTGCCAATCGCGCTGCCGGCGTCCGACGCCATTGTATCGCCAATACTGGTTCCCATCGGTTCCTGATGAGAAGTTGCCTATCTCGAAGAGAAAAAGGCTATCAGATGCCGCCGCGTGGTCAACCGGCGCGCACGCTGAATTATTCGGCATTCAATACTAGCAACTGCACAATTGCGCTGCAGCAATCAGCCGAACAGGCGACCAAGAACGCCTTTTTTGGGGACTGGCGCCGCAACCGTGCTGACGTTGGGCCGGCCGTACGCTGAGAGATATTTTTCGCAAAGCGGTATCGACTCGCGCGTGTAGTCGACGCCCATAGACTGCGCCAACTCTGTCTCCGAGTGCGAACCAATCCAGGCGACGAGCAGCAGGCGGCGCAGCATCACGAATGTCGCGATTTCGTTCTCTTCCTCGGGACTTAAGGCGCCGACGCGGCGATAGCCACGCACCCAAGCCTGCAAAAGCTCTGGCACCTCCGGTGTGTGCTCGAAGAAGGAGACAGTGGTGGCGCAATCGTAAAGCAGCCAGGAGAAGCCGCTATCATCGAAATCGATCACCTTAACGGTGCTGCCATCCATCAGGAGGTTGGCAAGGCGCATATCGCCATGAACGAGATTGAAACGGTCGGGCGATTTGCCGAAGGCTTCAAGGCGCTGCTCGATCAGGGCGACGGTTTCGGTGAAGGCTTCCATCGCCTCCGACGTCATGCCCATGCCGTTTTTCCAATAGCCCCAATGCGGGCGGCTGCCGAGACTGGTCTCGAAATCCCAAGAATGACGTTCGAACCAGACAGGGCGGCGCCATTTGCGGACGTGGGCGTGCATGCGCGCGGCCGTCTCGCCTAAAAGCTCAAATCCCGCGACGTCCGTGCGTTCGGGCTCGGCACCATTTTCCCAATCGAAGAGCACCACATTGCGTGGATTGGGCAGGCCTTCGCCTGCAAGGGTCTGGATGTATTCACCGTCAAGGCCGCGGACAGGCACCGGCGTGGCAACGCCGCCGGTTTCGCGCAGCGATGCAAGCCAGGCCAGTTCCGACGCAATCGCCGTGCGCGAATGATATCCCTCGCGGTGGACGCGCAGCGCCCACTTGCGGCCGGTGCCGTCTTCGACCTTGTACGTCGCGTTTTCGGATACGTTAATGAGTTTGACTTGGACACTGTCAGGCAGCCCAAACCTCTTTACCGAGCCTTCGGCCACACTTTGCAGGCGTTGCAGCAGCTCTTCGTGGGTTAGTTCGTCGGCACCCGTCATTGTCGTTTCGAAATCCCGTGTGTTCCCGTGCGATCCGTCTCGTCGACCACACCAATTTCCGTTGAGAGCACACTATGAAGCGACGGCAAAGAGGACTTGACCTCTTCGCCGCCGCAGTTGACAGGGCAGCGCATCGTGCTGCCGCGCAATATTTACAGGATCAGAGCTTCACCATCACGTGACGCGGCACGGTGTAATCCTCAAGCGCGTACATCGAGAGGTCTTTGCCGTAGCCCGACATTTTGAGACCGCCGTGGGGCATCTCGCTGCAAAGCATGAAGTGCGTGTTGACCCAGGTGCAGCCGTACTGCAGGCGGGAGGCGACCTTCATGCCCTTGGCGATATCCGACGTCCAGACCGAGGATGCGAGGCCGTAGTCGCTGTCGTTCGCCCAGGCGATGGCTTCCTCCGCGTCGTCGAACGGCGTGACCGAAACGACCGGGCCGAAGACTTCCTTGCGCACGATTTCGTCTTCCTGCTGCGCACCGGCAATAAGCGTCGGCTCGAAGAAGAAGCCTTTGCCCGTTGGCGCCTTGCCGCCAGCCGCAACGCTGACATGGTTCAACTGCGACGCACGCTCGACGAAGCCCTGCACACGGCCCTTCTGAGCCGACGAGATCAGCGGACCGAGGTCATTGTCGTCGTCGTTCGGCTGGTTGAACTTCAGACTGCTGACGGCGCTCGCCAGATCGGCGACGAGATTGTCATAGACCTTCTTGCCGGCGTAGATGCGGCAAGCGGCGGTGCAATCCTGACCAGCGTTGTAGAAACCGAAGATCTTCACGCCTTCAACAACGGAAGCAATGTCGGCATCATCGAAAACGATGACCGGTGCCTTGCCGCCGAGTTCAAGATGTGTGCGCTTGATGTTCGAGACCGCAGCTTGAAGCACTTTCTGGCCGGTCCCGATGCTGCCCGTCAGTGAAACCATCGCGACCTTGGGATGGTTGATGAGCGCCGAACCGGTGGTCGCGCCCTTGCCGACGACGATGTTGACGACGCCTTCGGGGAAGATGTCGGCGATGAGCTTGCCGAGTTTCAGCAGCGTCAGCGGCGTCTGCTCGGACGGCTTCAGCACGATGGTGTTGCCGCCTGCGAGCGCGGGGCCGAGCTTCCAAGCCGCCATCATCAGCGGGTAGTTCCAAGGTGCGATCGAACCGACGACGCCGACGGGATCGCGGCGGATCATCGACGTGTGTCCGGCGAGATATTCGCCTGCGACGGGGCCGTGCATATTGCGAACGGCGGCGGCAAAGTAACGGAAGCAATCGACAATCGCGGGCATCTCGTCCTGAAGAACCCGGATACGCGGCTTGCCGGTATTCAGCGCTTCGAGCGCTGCGAAGGCTTCCGATTCCTTTTCGACCGCATCGGCGAGCTTCAAGAGCAGGGTCGAGCGTTCGGCGGGCGTCGTCTGCGACCAGGTCTTGAAGGCCTTTTCGGCAGCGCTGACGGCCGCATCGACCTGCGCGACGGACGCGTCAGGAAGATTGGTGATGACCTCTTCCGTCTTCGGGTTGACGATCGGTTCGGGCGCGTCGGTTCCGGCAACGAAGTCCGAACCGATCAGCATGTTTGTTTCGAGCATGGTTTTCCTCCAATGATCGCTCGGGCGCCTCGTTACTTCGAGGAGCCGCCAGTGTGTTCGCCTTCCCGCGTCAGGTAGTAGGCCGCGAGAATGGGCAATAGTGTTACGAGAAAGACGAAGACGGCGACGACGTTCGTCACCGGCCGCTGCCGCGGACGGATCAGTTCGGACAGCATCCAGATTGGCAATGTCGTCTGTTGTCCGGCCGTGAACGTGGTGACGATGACCTCGTCGAACGATAGCGCGAATGCGAGCATGCCGCCTGCGAGCAGCGCGGTGCCGATTTGCGGCAGGATGACATAGCGGAACGTCTGGAAGCCGTCGGCGCCGAGGTCCATCGATGCCTCGACAAGATTGCCTGACAGCCGCCGGAAGCGTGCCACCGCGTTATTGTAAACGACGACGATGCAGAACGTGGCGTGACCGAGCATGATCGTCCAGACCGAGAACGGTATGCTCATGATGTCGAAGGCGGAGCGCAGCGCGATACCGGTGATGATGCCGGGCAGTGCGATCGGCAGCACGAACAACAGCGAAATCGTTTCGCGGCCGAAAAATTTCGCGCGGGAGAGTGCAGCAGCCGCAAGCGTGCCGAAGATCAGCGCGAGAATGGTCGCGATAGCCGCGACTTGCAGCGACAGATAGAGCGGCGGCCAGATATCGGGCCGTGAATTCCAGGCGACGCCGAACCACTTCGTAGTCAGCCCCGGCGGCGGAAATTCAAAGCTCTTTTCCTCGGTCGTGAAGGCATAGAGGAAAATGAAGAACAGCGGCAGGTGCAGGAACAGCAGTCCGGCAGTCGCCGAGATCCTCAGCCCAAGAGGCGATTTCGTCTTGCCGTTAGAGGACATCGAAGGCCCCCATGCGCTTTGCCATCCAGAGATAGAAGGCCATGATCACCATCGGCACGACGGTGAAGGCGGCAGCCAGCGGGATATTTCCGGCCGTGCCCTGAAGTGTATAGACTGCCTGGCCGATCATCAGGCGGGAGTTGCCGACGATCTGCGGGATGATGTAGTCGCCGAGCGTCAGCGAAAACGTGAAGATCGAGCCGGCGACGATTCCCGGCAGCGCCAAGGGAAAGATCACCGTGCGGAACGTCTGTCCGGGCTCAGCGCCGAGATCGGCTGAGGCTTCGATGAAATTCGCCGGAACGCGCTCGAGCGCAGCTTGCGTCGGCAGGATCATGTACGGCAACCAGATGTAGACGAAAACCAGGAACGTGCCCAGATAACTAAACGACAGCGACGGGCCGCCAATGACAGGCAACGCCAAAATGCCGTCGAGCAGCCAATTGAGATGCAAAATCCCGGCGAACCAAGTGATGACGCCTTCTTTCGCGAGGATGAGCTTCCAGGCATAGACCTTGACGAGGTAGCTCGACCACAGCGGCATCATCACCGCCAGGTAGAAGAGCGCCTTCATCCAGCCCCGCGCGTAACGGGCGGCGTAATAGGCAATCGGAAAAGCGATGAACGCGCTCGCGATCGTTACCAGCGCCGCCATCGTGACCGTGCGCACGATGATCTGGACGTTCGAGCCGTCGAAAAGCTGCTCGTAGGTCGAGAGCGTAAATTCGTGGACCACGAGGCCGGAGAAATCGTCGAGCGAATAGAAGCTTTGCAGGAGCAGCGCAAACAACGAGCCGACGTAGACGATGCCGATCCAGAGCAACGGCGGCGTCAGCAGCAAGAACGTCAGTAGCTGCGGGCGGGAGAAGAAAACGTCCGATATGGCGCCGGCAAACCCGCGCCGCGTCTCCTGGGCGACCACCGTCACGCGCCGTCTCCCATCGCGATCATGGCTGCCTTCGGCCAGACCAGCATGACGCGCTCGTCTTTGTGGAGTGTTGCACCTGCCGGGATCGTGGCGATCAAAGGCAGTTTTTCGGTCACGACGGTGACGCGGGTCACTGCGCCTTGATAGCTGACGGCGCTGACCGTGCCCCTAGCGGAGGCATAGTCGGCAGCGACGGTGGCGCTTTCCGGTACGACGTCGATCCGTTCGGGACGGAGGCTCGTCCAGGATGACGCGCCGCCATGAGCGGCGGCGAATTCCGGCGGCAGCACATTCGAGGAACCTACGAAATCGGCGACGAAACGGGTTGTCGGACGCTCATAGACGTCGGACGGCGTTCCGACCTGAACGATCTTGCCTTCGTTGAAAATCGCGACACGGTTCGCCATCGAGAGGGCTTCGCCCTGGTCGTGCGTGACGAAGACAAACGTGATGCCTAGGCTCGTCTGCAGGGATTTCAACTCTTCCTGCATCTGCTCGCGCAGTTTCAGGTCGAGCGCGCCGAGCGGTTCGTCGAGCAGCAGGACCTTCGGGCCGTTCACGAGGGCGCGGGCCAGAGCAACGCGCTGACGCTGACCACCGGAAAGCTGCGCCGTGCGGCGCGTCTCGTAACCGGCGAGCTTGACGAGGGCGAGCGCATCTTTGGCTTTCGCCTCGCGCTCGGCTTTCGCAACGCCCTTGATCATCAGGCCATAGGCGACGTTCTCGCCGACGGTCATGTGCGGAAAGAGCGCGTAATCCTGGAAGACGGTATTGACGTTGCGGCGATAGGGCGGGACGCCCTCTGCGGTTTCGCCGAAAATCTCGATGTGGCCTTCGTCAGGCTGCTCAAACCCGGCGATCAGCCGGAGGCACGTCGTCTTGCCGGAGCCCGATGGGCCAAGGAGCGCGAAGAATTCGCCCGGCTCAATGTCGAGCGAGACGCCGTCAACGGCACGCACGGAGCCAAAGCGACGCGATACGTTCTGGAAGCGGACTGCTGGAGACATGAAACTCTTTTGGGTCGTGCGGCCGGCCGTCAGATGGCCGACCGCAGGACGTGTAACCTTTATTTACCGAGGATCGCGATGAAATCTTTCGCCCACTGGGAATAGGGGACGCAAGAGCTTTCCTTTTCACACTTCGCCGTCGGTGTACGCCAGAACCAGATCTTTTCGAAGTTCTCAGATCCGTTCGTTTCGCAGCCCTTGTCGCCAAGCAACGCATTGCCCTTACAGGCGGCGGGAACGGTCGGGACGGAACCGAACCAGGACGCCAGATCGCCCTGCAGCTTCGGGTTCAGTGAGTGCTCCATCCATTTGTAGGCGCAGTTCGGATGGGCGGCATTCACATGCATCATGGTCGTGTCGGCCCAGCCCGTGGCACCCTCTTCCGGAATGGTCGAGGCGATGGGCTTCTTGTCAGCCTGGAGAAGGTTGACCTGATACGGCCACGACGACGAGGCAACGACGCCTTCGTTCTTGAAGTCATCGACCTGGACGGTGGCATCGTGCCAATAGCGGCCGATCAAGGCGCGCTGCGACTGCAACAGCGCAATGGCTGCGGCGTACTGCTCCTTATTCAGCTCGTATGGGTTCTTGATGCCAAGCTCGGGCTTCTTCTTGCTGAGGAAGAGCGCAGCATCGGCGATATAGATCGGGCCGTCATAGGCCTGAACGCGGCCTTTGTTGCTCTTGCCATCCGGCAGCGTCTGCTCTTCGAACACGACCGACCAGCTCTTCGGCGGCTCCTTAAAGACTGTCGTGTTGTAGGCGAGGACGTTCGGGCCCCATTGGTACGGGACGCCGTAATGGACGCCGTCGACGGTGTGCCATGGCGCATTCTGAAGGCGCGGATCGATGGTCTTCCAGCTCGGGATCAGGTCGATGTTGATCGGCTGGACTTTCTTGCCCGCGACGAGGCGAAGTGAAGCGTCTCCCGATGCCGTGACGAGATCGAAGCCGCCCTGGTTCATCAGGGTGACCATTTCATCGGACGTCGCTGCGGTCTTCACGTTGACCTTGCAGCCCGTTTCCTTTTCGAAGCCCGTGACCCAATCGTAGTTCTTATCGGACTCACCACGCTCGATGTAGCCGGGCCAAGCGACGATATCGACCTCGCCCTCGCCCGGTCCGATGGATTTCAAAGGCTCGCCCCAAGCGGAGAAGCTGCCCAACAAAAGAATCGCTGACGATGCTACTAGTGTCTTCCGGGTGGGCGTCATGTGTGCTTACTCCTCCGATTGCACGCCGCGACGAAGCGGCGGGCACCAAGAGCCGCCCAAACCTCTTCGCCGGTTATACCGGAAGGGATGTTAGTTCAGGATTTTCGGACACGCCAGAGAGGCCTGAAGCGACTCGTTTGCTGAGCAGATGCGAAAATGTCCTGTGGTCGCAATTGGTTGTCACGTAGGATGCGCCAATGCGCTCTTAACGGAACATGCTTCCTGCCGGATTGGCCAAACGATGAAAGACCGGCGAGCTTCAGCGCCTCTCCGAAAATACGACACGGTGCGAAATGACAGTCATTAAGATCCGGATCGACTTCGACGACGACCGCTACATCGGTCATGGGCGGATTCAGCTCTTGGAGCTGATCGGCCAACATGGCTCCATCGCCAAGGCAGCGAAGGCCATGGACATGTCATACAAGCGCGCCTGGTATTTGATGGACGCGTTCAATTCGATGTTCGCCGATCCGCTGATCGAGCGCCAGCATGGCGGCAAGGGCGGTGGGGCCGCGAAGCTCACCCCGTTCGGCGCCGAGCTGGTCCGTCAATACCGGGAAATGGAAGCCAGAGCGTTGACCGTCTTCGCGAAACCGCTCTCGGCGATGGAGAAGCATCTGGCGGAAGTCGAAAAGCCAGCAGCCAAGCCACCGAAAAAAGGATCGCAGCCAGCGCGGACGTGATCGCGAGCTAGCGGCTCAACACCTCGGCGGGCGTGCCCACGGCGACTACTCGGCCATCTGCAATCTTAATGACGCGCGACGCCAGTCGGTGCACCTCGTCTGTGTTGTGCGTCACAAAAACGATCGGCACCTTAAATTCATCGCGGACGCGCTCGATCAGGGTCATGATTTCCATGCGTCGCGCGTCATCGAGGCCCGACAAGGGTTCGTCCATCAGCAGAATGCGCGGCGAGGACAAAAGCGCCCGCGCCATAGCCACACGATGCTTCTCGCCGCCCGAAAGCGTTGCGGGTCGTCGCTTCAAAAGGTGGCCGATACCAAGCACGGCGATAATCGCGTCTTCGGGCAAAGCGTTGCCTTCGCTCCGCCTGAACCATTGCCCGAACTTGATGTTCTGCCGGACGGTGAGATGCGGGAAAAGCTGGGCGTCCTGAAAGACCAGCCCGACGCGGCGGCGATGGCTCGGCACGAAGATGCCGGCTTCGATATCGGTCAGCACGTGACCAGAAACAACGATGCGGCCTTTGGCAGGCCGGTGAACGCCAGCGATCATATTCAAGACCGACGTCTTGCCCGAGCCGGACGGCCCGAAGAGCGCCGTCAGCGGACAATTGCTCTCGAAGGCGATGTCGAGGGTAAAACCGTTTCGCTTTTGAAATGCCCAGACGCTGAGTGCCGGCTCTATGCTCGTCATTCGAATACGGCAATCCGCTTCTGGATGCGGCGGTTCAGCATTTCGGACACGATCAACGCGACCATCGCGATGAAAATCGAGACCGCCGCCAGCCGGAGAGCCTGATAGTCGCCGCCCGGCACTTGCGTATAGGTGTAAATCGCCGAGGGTATCGTTTGTGTTTCGCCTGGGATGTTGGAAACGAAGGTGATCGTCGCGCCGAATTCGCCGAGCGCCTTCGCGAAACAGAGAATGGCGCCGACCAGGATTCCGGGCAGCGCCAACGGCAGTGTCACAAGTGTGAAGGTCCACCAGGCATTGGCGCCGAGCGTAGACGCCGCTGTTTCGAGGCGGCGGTCGATGGCTTCAAAAGAAAGCCTTATCGCACGCAGCATCAACGGAAAGCCCATGACGCCACATGCGAGCGCGGCGCCGGTCCACCGAAAAGAAAAGGTGATGCCGAAAAGGTCATAGAGCTCCCTGCCCACCGGCCCCTGGCGGCCGAACGTCAGCAGCAGAAAATAGCCGGTAACGACGGGCGGCAGGACGAGCGGCAAGTGGAGGAACCCGTCAAGAATGACCTTTCCGGGAAACCGCCACCTCGCGAGAACGTAGGCCAGAAAAAGCGCGATCGGCAGTCCGACAAGCGTTCCGACCGTTGCGACGCGCAGGCTAAGCAGAATGGCCGTCCATTCGTCGGGGGAAAATCCTAGCACCCTGCCTGCCTTTCGTTCGCAATTCCGCGGATCGTTTCGCTATTTGGTGAGAACGGTGAAGCCTTGCTTCGTGAAGAAGGCCTGTGCTTCTGGCGTCTTCAGATAGTTGACGAACGCCGTATCGGCGTCTGCATTCTTCGATGCGGCGATGATCGCAATGGGATAGATGATCGGCGGATGCGTGTCGGCGGGGAACGCGTCGACGATCTTAACCTTGGGCTCGGCAGCGGCGTCCGTTTCGTAGACGATGCCAAGCGGCGCTTCGCCCTGCGCGACGAGCGCCAACGCGGCACGGACGTTGTCGGCTTGCGCGACTTTCGGCTCGACGTCCTTCCAGACGCCCAGCTTTTCAAGGGCGGCGTGGCCATACTTGCCGGCCGGAACCGCTTTGACGTTCGCCATGGCGATGTGATTATCGCCGAGGGTGGCGGCGAGTGGGAAATCCTTCGCGATCTTGAGGTCAATCTTGCTGTCCTTCGGAGCGATCAGGACGAGGCGGTTGCCGAGCAGGTTGAAGCGCGTGTCAGTCTTGACCAGATCTTTTTTCTGGACGTAATCCATCCAGTCGAGATCGGCCGAAATGAAGATGTCGGCAGGTGCCCCCTGCTCGATCTGCTTAGCGAGCGCGGATGAACCCGCGTAAGAGATGACGATCTTGTTGCCGGTGCTCTTCTCATAGGCCTTGACGGCGTCGTTGAGCGCGTTCCTCAGACTGGCTGCGGCGAAGATAGTGATGGTTGACGTATCGGTCTTTTGCGCCTGGGCGTCGGCCCAAAGCGTTGAAACCAACATGAGGCCGGCAAGGGCCATACGCAGAGATAGACGTGACAGAATCGACGCCGCGAGCATTTCCAGACCCACCCTGATGATCGATTGCGATATAGTCGCAAGGATATCTAGGACGTGAGCGTTTGCAACGGGTCGTTTGGAAGCATAATCCAGACTTAGTTCAAACTTCGACGCCTAAAGGCCGTCGCCGGGATACGCGACACATGAGGTTCAATCGACCTTCGGTGCGCCATTAACCGCGCGGCTTTGGCTTTTTGGCGCTACCGGCTTCGCGTGCGATCAACATGCTTTTACGCTCCACGCCCCAGCGGTAACCAGCCAGGCTGCCGTCAGCACGAACGACGCGGTGGCAGGGAACGGCGATCGCCAACGGGTTGGTTGCGCAGGCCCTCGCGACGGCCCGGACAGCTTTGGGACGGCCGACCCGGTCAGCAATTTCCGTGTACGTGGCAGTTGCGCCGAGGGGTATGTCCCGGAGCGCCTTCCAGACGCGCTGCTGAAATGCCGTGCCGCGAATATCGAGCGGCAGGTCAACCGGCTGTTGCGGATGCTCGACCAGACCGACGACGTCCGAGACGATTTTTTCGAACTGGCGATCTCCGGCAACGCGTTCGGCGTGGGGAAAAATAGTTTCAAGGTCTGCGATCAGTTGCTCGCGGTCGTCACCGATCAGAATGGTAGCAATTCCCTTCGCGCTGGCAGCGACGAGAATGTCGCCCAAAGTGCTGCGCCCGAATGCGAACGTCAGCACCTCGTTTTTTCCCCCGGCACGAAACGCTTTCGGCGACATACCAAGTGACTCGGCAGCGTTTTCATAAAAGCGCGCGCTCGAATTGAAGCCAGCATCGTAAATTGCTTCTGTCACGGACGTGCTCCTCTGCAATTCCTTGCGAACGGCTTTGCGGCGATGCGCGAGTGCATACTCTTTCGGTGTCACGCCGACGATGTCCTTGAAGATCCGATGGAAGTGAAACCGGCTGAGGCCGCTCGCCTTCGCCAGTTCGTCGAGGTTCGGAACATCGCTGCCGTCCTCCAGCGCACGGCATGCGGCAGCGATGATTTCGGCGCGACGCGCAACCAGCGACATCTCATCGGGACGACAACGCTTGCAGGGGCGAAAGCCTGCGGCTTCGGCGGCCGCCGGCGTTGCATGAAACGCTACGTTCTCGCGCTTAGCGCGACGCGATGGGCATGACGGCCGGCAATAGACGCCCGTCGACTTGACGGAGAAAAAAAACGCTCCGTCGGCGGTTCTATCGCGCACAAGGACGGCGGCCCAGCGCTCTGCATCCGGGTCGGCCGCCTCAGCGGATTTATGTGTAGCTTTATCTTTGCGGGCCATTGCGGTTCGGGATGTCATGGTGCGCGCATCGTAGCGCGAGGCCCATTTCAATACATCCCGAACCTTGCTTTCAAATTTCAGACGATCGCCTTTACGGCGACTGCCGGTTGCGAGATGATGGCCGCGACCTGCTTTAGCGCTTCGACCAGCGACTCGCGGTCTGGTGCGACACCGAGCGAGAGCCGCAGCGCTTCAGGTTCTTCGGTGCCCGTCGCAAAAGCGGAACTCGGGACAACAGAAATTCCTGATCGGCCTGCGTGATCGGCGAAATCCGCAGCACGCCAATGCACCGGCATTTTCAGCCAGATGTGATGGCCGCAGCGGTCAGCTGCGATATTGGCGTCGCCTAGGACTGTTTTTGCCAAACGCTGGCGGGCGATATTTTCATCGCGAATGGCAACAGTCAGATCGTCGACGATGCCCGTCGAAATCCAGCGCGACGCGACAGCGGCATTGATCGGCGGCACCATCAGGTTGACGGCGCGGATGACACCCGCCAGCCGCATCGCCTGGGCTGCGCCGGGCGCAACGACGTAGGCGATACGCAGCGCCGGTGTTGCGCACTTGGACAAGGTCGCAATATGCCATGTCAATTCCGGCGCCAAAGCCGCGAGCGGTGCCAGCGGCTCGAACTGCAGTGCCGAATAAGGATCGTCCTCAATGATCGTCACGCCGTAGCGTCGGGCGATAGCGACGATCTCGCGGCGGCGTTCTTCCGGAAGGGTTGCCGTCGTCGGGTTGTCGATGGACGGGATGACATAGAGCGCCTTCGGCGGCCGTTTCAGGCAGCAGGCCTCGAACGACTGCGGAACGATACCTTTGTCATCCATTGCCAGCGGATACAAAACAAACCCGCGCTGCTGTGCGACTGCCTTCAGCCCAGGATAGGTGACGCAGCCGGCGGCAATCGTATCGCCTGGAGCGAGCACGCATTCGCAAATGGCGAAGAGCGCGCTCTGGGCGCCACTCGCCAACACGATCGACGATGGCCGAACCTGATTGATGCGACGCCCAAGCCATGTTGCCGCCGCGGCGCGATCGGTGTCGCTGCCGGTGCTCTCCTGATAGTGCAGGTGGAGCATGCCATGTTCTTCGGAGAGGAGATTGGCGACGGTCTCTGGAATCAGGCGCTTGAGATTCGCACTCGTCGGCTGTGGGGGAATATTCATGCTGAGATCGACGGCAGGCGGTGATCCGAGACCCAACATGCGGCCATCGTCAATGCGGCGGCGAATAAACGTCCCGCGTCCGGCATTGGCTTCCACAAGTCCTCGCCGCCGCGCCTCGTTGAACGCGCGCGTAACCGTCGTGAGGTCGACCCCCAGCACCTCGGCGATCGTTCTTTGCGGCGGCAGCCGATCGCCGGGCTGAATGTGCCCTTCCTTCAGGTCCGCCTCGATGGCTTCGACAATGCCGCGGTATTTGAGCTGGCTACCTTCAACCAGCCAAGGCTTCCAAGACATTTCCGATATCCTTGAATACAAAAGACATACATTGTTTCAAAATGTATGGCAAATACGCGGAGGTGTAAATCATACAGTGTCGCCACCGTTGACTTCCGAGTCTGACGAAAGTAGCTATTTACTCGTATCTTCTCGTGTTTTGAAGCCTTTTAGACCAAATGACGCATGAGCCATACAATGGCTATCATGTCCGGCCCATAAGCCATACATTATGCGTACACGTGGTCTGAAACTGACTAAAAAAGGATTGTCATCATGTGTGCGGAACATAAATGGCCGGAACTTCCCCCAACGAAAACGGGGCTGTGGGGCCTTTGCCCGCGCTGCGGCAAGGGCAAGATTTTCGACGGATTTCTGACGCTCAAGAGGGCCTGCCCCGTGTGCGGACTGGATCTGTCATTTGCCGATCCGGCCGATGGCCCGGCATTTTTCGTAATGTGCTTCGCTTGTATTCCGAGCGCCTTGTTCGCAGTCTGGCTGGAGGTCGCGCATTCCCCTCCGTACTGGGTGCATCTCGTCACCAGCCTGCCGTTGATCCTGCTGACGTGCATTCCGCCGCTGCGCCCGCTCAAGGGATGGCTCATCGCGAGCCAATACTTCAACAAAGCTGAGGAGGGCCGGCTGGTGTTCAGCAAGGAGCCTCCGAAGACGCCGTGAAACTCCGATCGGGAAGGCGTGAGACATGCGATCCCGGCCGTTTAAGGGGTAACAGACAGCCGCTATAGTCGGCAGATGCCCAATTCCGACAAGCTCGGTTCATCTCCCACGGTCCTGCTGACGGGTTTTGGCCCATTTCCGGGTGTACCGGTCAATGTGTCTGGAGAACTTGTCAGGGTCGTCGTTCGCCTTGCACGCCGGGCATTTCCGGCATTTCATTTCGTCGCCGCGGTGCTGCCGACGGAATGGCGGCGCGCGCCTGAACTCGTCGCGACGCTACAGGATCGCTTTCGTCCGTGCCTAGCGCTGCATATCGGTGTGGCATCCGGTGAGCCGAGCATTCGGCTTGAAACATGCGCGGGAAATGCATGCCGGGCCGCACCCGATGCTGCGGGGTTATTACCGCTCGCAACGTCGCTCTGCGCCGACGGACCGTCGGAACGCCGCGCCAGCATCGATAACGCCGCGATTGCAGCCGCCTTGCGGGCACGTGGCACAACCTGCACGATTTCCGACGACGCGGGGGGCTATCTCTGCAATGCCGTGCTCTATCAATCGCTCGCGAGCGCCGAAGCGCGCGGATCAGGAGCGGTAGGGTTCGTCCATATTCCCGCAGATCTCGGTTCGGCCGGAGCCCTCACCATGGATGAGGCCGGAGCGGCAGTGCTCGGCATTATCGGAATCGCCCTCGGCGTGACGGACGCAACAGCCGCCACACCGGCTTCGGCATAGGCCCTAAGATTCTGATTTTCCGTGAGGATTAGGCTGCGGCCCGACCAAGCGGGGAAGACGGGGGGATGTCTTGGGGCTCGGTCGGGCTCAGCAGCATCTGGTGCGCACGGGGGGAGGTGTCGACACCAGCTTGAGGAGCAACATAGCCGGGAAAACATGAACTCATCCTGAACGCAGGGTTAAATAGTCGCAACCTTTGGGCATCAGGGAAGCCCTCAATAGAATCAACGACTTTTTGAGTTGCACGGGCCATGAGCGGAGACCCCGGCCCTCGAATCAGATTAGCGTTCTGGCTTCGATCGTTCAGTTCAAAGGTCTTCGAATGCCGGCCCGCGCCGCGCCGCTTTCCCTTCCGCTTGCGCCAACCACGGACAGCCAGATGGAGGCCGCTCGCGCGACCCTTGAAAATGTCTTCGGCTACAAGGGTTTCCGGTCTCACCAAAGCGACATCATCCGGACGATGCTCGGCGGTGGCGATTGCCTGGCGCTGATGCCGACCGGCGGCGGCAAGTCGCTGTGCTATCAGATCCCTGCCCTCGTCCGACCCGGCACCGGCATTGTCGTCTCACCGCTCATCGCCTTGATGCAGGATCAGGTCGATGCCCTGCGCGATCTCGGGGTGAAGGCGGCGTTCCTCAACTCGACGCAGGATCGCGCAACCCAAGATCAGATCGAGCGGCAATTCGCGGCCGGTGGGCTCGACCTGCTCTACGTCGCTCCCGAACGGCTCGTGCAGGAACGCACGCTCAATCTGCTGGAACGCAGCGACATCGCGATTTTTGCCATCGACGAGGCACACTGCGTTTCGCAATGGGGACACGACTTCCGGCCGGAGTACCGGCAGCTAAAAATCCTGGCGCAGCGTTTTCCGAACGTGCCGCGTGTGGCGCTGACGGCGACGGCGGACGAGCGCACGCGGCAGGACATCATCTCAGAGTTGTCGCTCGAAAACGCGGCAACATTCATCGCAAGCTTCGACCGGCCGAACATTCGCTACACGATTGCCGAGCTCGGCAGCGTCAGCTCGCGCGAGCGGCTGTGGCAGTTCATCGAGAGCGAGCATCCGACGGACGCGGGCATCGTCTACTGCCTGTCGCGCAAGTCGGTGGAAGAGACGGCTGCGTGGTTGTCATCGAAGGGGCGCAAGGCGCTGGCCTATCACGCTGGCCTCGATGCGCACTTGCGGGCAGCGGCGCAGTCGAAATTCCTGACGGAAGACGGGCTTATCATTGTCGCCACGATCGCGTTCGGCATGGGTATCGACAAGCCAGACGTGCGGTTCGTCGCGCATCTCAATCTGCCGAAGTCGATCGAGTCCTACTATCAGGAGACGGGCCGTGCCGGGCGCGACGGCGAAGCGGCGAACGCATGGATGGCCTATGGCTTCCAGGATATCGTGCAGCTTCGGCAATGGATCAATCAATCCGAAGGTTCAGACGCCTTCAAGAAGGTGCAGCGGCAGAAGCTCGACGCGCTGATCGGGCTGGCGGAAATGCCGGGCTGCCGCCGTCAAGCATTGCTTGCCTATTTCGGCGAGACGCGTTCGGAGCCGTGCGGGAACTGCGATAACTGTCTCAATCCTCCCCACACCGAAGACGGCACGGTGTTGGCGCAGAAGGCGCTCTCCGCCGTCTATCGCACCGAGCAGCGTTTCGGCGTTACCTATCTGGTTGACGTTCTGACCGGCGGCGTCGATGAGCGGATCATTCGTAACGGCCATGACCGACTTTCTGTTTACGGCATCGGCAAGGACGTGCCGCAGGCGACGTGGAAAGGGCTTTACCGGCAGCTCACGGCGCTCGGCTATCTTTCCATCGACGAAGAGGGCGTCGGTTCGCTCGTGCTGACCGAACGGTCACGGCCTTTGCTGCGCGGCGAGGAGCGTTTCCTTTTGCGCGTGACGCGGCAGAGCGCGAAATCGTCGAAGCGTTCGGCATCGGCGAGCCCCAAAGTCGCGCGCGAAAACCAACCGCTGTTCGACGCGCTGCGCGCGATGCGCCAGAAACTTGCGGCGTCTGCGAAGCTGCCGCCTTACGTGGTCGCGCAGGACAAGACGCTGATCGAGTTATCTGAGAAGCGGCCGACGACGGAAAGCGCTCTGCACGACATCATGGGCCTCGGCGCCAGCAAGATCGCGCGCTACGGCGCTGCGTTTCTTGAAGTGATCTCGCAATTCAAGAAGCATCCGGCGTTGAACAATCGCTTATCGGCGACGGTCAACGTAACGCTCGCTGCACACTTGCGCGGGCTCGATGCAGAGACGATCGCGGCGGATCGCGGCATCGAGGTCTCGACGGTTTACGGTCATCTGGCTGAAGCTATCGAAGCCGGTCTCGTCACGGCGGACGATGCCTTGAAGCTCGATCCCGCAGAGCGCGACGAAATCGAAGCGGCGTTTGAGCGGTGTCAGACGCGCGATACCGGCAAGCTCGGCCCCGCGTTCGCGGCGCTCGACGGGCAGTACGATTACGGCATCCTGAAATGCCTGCTTGCCGATAGCGTGTAAACTTCGCTGCCGTACGGCGAAGGCGCGTCAGCGCACCGTCGCTTTTTCCGGGATCGAGGCGGACAGCTTGCCCGTCAGTTCAGCGCAAAGCGCTTCGAGTTCCGGCGTCCATGGCGCGGCGTTCGTCGCGAACAGATTGGCTTGCGATTTCAGGATCACGCCGTCATCCAAAATCTTGAGGCCGTTGGCGCGGAGCGTCTCGCCTGTCGTCGTGATGTCGACGATCAACTCGGCCATGCCCGACGATGGCGCGCCCTCAGTCGCACCGGCACTTTCGATGATGCGATAATCACCGTAACCCTTCGAGCCGAAGAAGCGGCGTGTCAGGTTGATGTATTTCGTCGCGACGCGCGGCCAGCGGCCGTGCTTGCGGCGAAACGGAATGGCGATCTCTTCAAGTTCGGCCACCGTCGAAACGTCGATCCAGCACGTCGGCACTGCAACGACGACGTCAGCGAAGCCGAAGCCGAGCTTGTGCAGGAAACGAATGCGCGTCGCGGCATCGGAGATGTTCTCGCGGATCAAGTCCTCGCCGGTGATGCCGAGGTGGACGCTGCCGGACTTCAAGGCCTCGGCGATTTCGCTCGACGACACATACGCAACATCGACGCCGGGAAGGCCTTCGATTTCGCCGCGATAGCCGCGCACGTGGCCGACCTTGCGCACGACAAGACCTGCCCGCGCAAACATGTCAGTCGTCTGTTCCATCAGACGACCTTTCGAGGGAATGGCGAGAGTCAGCTTGCTCATGGCGTCCCGCCTCCGCAAACGGCGAGCAAGCGCTCGGAATGGATGGCCGCGCCGATGGCCGGTACGTCTTCGTTCGAGCCCGCGGCGCGCATCAAACCGTCGTAACGACCGCCTCCGGCGATGGGGCTTTTGGCGCCAAGTTCCGCGGCATTCACCTCGAAGACGAGGCCCGTGTAGTATGCGAGCGTGCGGCCGAATTCGGCCGAGAACGTCACACGGTCAAGGTCGATTCCGGCATTGGCGAGCAGCGCCAGGCGGCGGTCGTATGTTTCGAGCGCATAGCCCGAACCGTTCGGCGCTTCCTTGATCAGCGCGGAAATCTTTTCACCCGCGGTGATCGCCGGACCGGAGACATTGATGTAACGCTCGATCAACTCGATGGTTTGCGTGTCGAGCGGCTTCTCCTGGCGATCCTCAGCGATGTCGATGAGATGCATGGTGATGTCGGTGAGCGAGCGCGTGCCGATCAGCTCGATGGCTTCCTCTTCGAGATAGACGGCGACCGCGGCTTCGCTTGCCTCCATGTCGTCGCGGCGAAGCGAGGAGAGAACCTCTTCCGGAATGCTCGAAGACGCCGGGCGCACGCTTGCCGCATAGCCTTTCAGGGCTTCACGGAACGAAAGCGGCCGCAGGAACGCATCGTCGAGACGCTTTTTCCAGTTCGGGGACAGGCCAGCGGCATCGAGCACGCTCGAAAACAGGCCGAGATCGCCGAGGCGCATCGTCCAGTCCTTGAAGCCCGTCTTCTCGATGGCCTTGATGATGATCGCGACTGTCTCAGCTTCGGCCACTTCGCGCGACTTATCGCCGAAGCGCTCGATACCGGCCTGGCGGAACTCGCGCGGGTGCGCGGCGGTTGCGCCTTGCGGCTGAAAGCGGAACGCCGGGCCGTTGTAGCAATAGCGCGCGGGCGTCATCGGATCAGCATGACGCTCCAAGTGCAGGCGGCAGGTCGGCACGGTGATGTCGGGCCGCAGACAAAGCTCGGCGCCGTCCTGATCGGCGAAGACGTATGTTCGCGCGCGCAGGCTCTCGCCGATGACGTCGAGGAAGACATCAGCGGGCTGGATGATCGGCGGCGCGACGGCATCGTAGCCGGCCTTGATGAAGACCGACATCATCGTCTGCGCTTGGCTTGCCAGCGCTTCGAGATTTTGGACCGTCTCAGCGGTCATTTTCTGTCTCCCGCGCGCGCCAGCGCTAGGCCCCCCACCCCTAACCCCTCCCCGCGGAGGGGGAGGGGAACAGAGCGGAGAACGACATCGCTTCCCTCGCCACGTTCGAGAGGGAAAACGGAGTGGTCAGCGAATTTGGCCCCACTTCTACCCTCCCCTTGACGGGGAGGGGGCGGGGGTAGGGTGAACGAATTGAGTGAGATCAGCATCGCGCTCATCCCTGATGCCGCTTGATGAGGTTGTAAACTTCTTGCACGAGGTGCACTTCGGAGACGGAGAATTGAGCCGCGCGCGCCTCTTTCCATTCCTTGTTGTCCTTGATCGCGGCAGCGGCTTTCGCGCCTTCGATCAAATCCTTGATCGTCACCTCGCCCTTGGCGCGCTCATCCGAACCTTGGATGATGACGCATGGGCTGTTGCGCTTGTCGGCGTATTTAATTTGGTCGCCGAATGATTTTGCGTTTCCGAGGTACATCTCGGAGCGGATACCGGCGTTGCGGAGCTTTTGCGTCATCTCTTGATAACCGGCGACCGCATCGGCGTCCTTATCCATGACGAGAACGACCACTGGGCCCAGCGCTTGGGTCTTGCTCTCGTTGATGAGCGACAGCGCAGCCTGCAAGCGCGACACGCCAATGGAGAAGCCAGTGGCAGCAACTTGCTGACCGGTGAAGCGCGCGATGAGATCGTCGTAGCGACCGCCGCCGCCAACAGAACCGAACCGCACGGGTTTGCCGTCGTCGCCTTTGATCTCGAACGTCAGCTCGGCCTCGAAGACGGGGCCGGTGTAATATTCGAGCCCGCGGACGACAGAGTAATCGGGAACGCGAATTTTGCCCTCATATCCGGCTTTCTCCACGAAGCGCTTGAGTTCGCTGAGATCGGCCAATCCATCGACGTAGAGCTGCGACGGCTCGAAGCCTCCTGTGCGCATTGCTGCAACGCCAAGGTCATCCTGTTCGAGAGCCGGCTGACTCACGAAATCCAAGAGCGCATCAATTTGTTCTTTCGTCAGTCCAGCGCCCTTGGTGAAATCGCCGGATTCGTCCTTGCGTCCAGGACCTAAAAGGAGCGCGACGTCGTCCTTAGAAAATTTATCGAGCTTATCAAGTGAACGGAGGACTGCTAAGCGGCGCGTGTCGTCGGCAAGATCAACGCCGACCGTCTCCAGCATACCGTCGAGCACTTTGCGGCTGTTCACCTTGATGACGTATTTGCCCTTCAGCCCAAGTGCTTCAAGCGTATCGGCAGCGAGCATGCAGAGTTCGGCATCGGCTGCGACGCTTTTCGCTCCCACCGTATCGGCATCGAACTGCATGAACTGGCGAAAGCGGCCGGGGCCGGGCTTCTCGTTGCGATAGACGTTGCCGAACGCATAGCGGCGGAACGGCTTCGGCAGGGTCTGGAAATTCTGAGCCACATAACGAGCGAGCGGTGCGGTGAGATCATAGCGCAGGCTCATCCATTGCTCGTCCTCGTCCTGAAACGAGAAGACGCCTGCATTCGGACGATCCTGGTCGGGAAGAAACTTGCCGAGCGCGTCGGTATATTCGATCGCAGGCGTTTCGAGCGCCTCGAAGCCATAGCGCTCATAGACGTCACGGATCTTCGCGATCATGTCGTTGAGCGCCTTCAGCTCGGGCGCTTCGATATCGCGAAAACCCTTCGCGAGGCGCGCTTTAGGACGCGTGTTGGTATTTACTTTGGACATGACGAGGATCGGAGAACCAGGGCCAAATAAAAAAGTTGCCGAGACACCTTGTCAGGCGTCCGGCGCGCGAGCCCGCCTTATATCGGATCGACCGGCATGAGGAAAGTCGGGCAGAAATGCCCAAAATTCAGCTTCGGAAGCGGGGCAGCGCCCTCTTGAGCGCCGACGTGAACCGCGAGGTTCCGCGCAACTGGACGGCTAGCTCGTGGACGAGTGCATTCGGCACGGCTGCGAGGTCCTGAGCGACGACGAGATCGTAAAGAGGGATTTCCTCGGTTCCAAACCCGTGCTTCAGCGGATTGGCGTTAATGCCCAAGTCGAAGCGGCGGACACCTTGGGCAGCCAGATGCTTCACCGTTTCGAGCACGACGAGGCGACCGGGCGAAAGGTGGCTCCATTGTTCGCCGCCCGTCGAAATCGAGAGCAGCGAAAAGCCGCCCTCATGGGTCAGGCCGAATAGGGTGGCGACGATCCGCCCGCCCGCTTCCAGTGCGAACAGCGAGGTCACGCCGGCGTCGGCACCGTCGAACGCCAGACGCTCGTAAAATTCGCGATTGGACCTCTCGGCGAAAATGTCCTTGGTTCCGCGAGCCGCGTGCCACACGGCCTGCTGCTCCTCCATCGTCGCAAAGACGTGCGCGATCTCATCATCGGTCTCGGCACAGACGAGGCGCGGATTGTCCTCGCTCTGCCAGAGCCGATGGCAGCGCTCCACGTCCTTGCGGTACCTCTTGCCGAGCCCCTGCAGATATTCATCGAAGCTGCCCGTTATGACGAGGCGGTGCGCCGAAGCACGTGACGTGGAACTGCCGAACAGATCAATCAGTGGGTTCGGGCAGCCACCGATCTCGGCGGGCATACGTTCGAGGCGGATAAGATCGACATCGCGGATGGCCGCACGCAACGCCCGCCAAATATCGCGAATGCGGTCGGGATCAGACAACGGCTCGGGCCCAAGAAGAGGCGCACCTTGGCCCACGGCTTCGAGAGCGGCGAGGCTTGCAACGCGCAACATACCTTCCTTCGCGACAACGAGCGGCAAAGCCAGAACAACCAGATCGCTTTCGCTGTCGGTTACGACAGCAAGACGCGGCATCGCGCGGTGCGCGTGCGCGACTTCGTCATAGAAAACGGTAAGCCAGTTGAGCGTTTGAAAGCCTGTTGCGACGAGGCCGCCTTCAATGACTTCGAGCGCCGCCAGCGCATCGTCGGCACCGTCAAAAATTTCGGCAACAAAGCGGCTTTCGCCCGGCGTCGCCGACCGCGCCTGTTCCCCTGCGGTGCTCAGATAAGCACCGTTCCCCGTTTCTGCCGTCGCCATTACGCACTACACTCTTGGCGTTGAAAGCGGATACTCGCCCCCCATAGCGGCGAGAATGCGCCGTGTGAACGGCATTCATTTAAATGAGAACGGCGGCTTTGCCTCGTGCCAATTTGGATCAGCAGTTCTGCGCGAGGCGGACAAGACGATCAGCCGGCGCCTGCGATTACGGCAGCGGCAACAGCCAGGAACGCAGTCTCATAGACCTGCTCGACGGCGCCCAGCACGTCGCCGGTGTAACCGCCGATCTTGCGCTGCGCGAGGATCACAATCACGGCCGCGGCGGCGAAAGCGACAACGGTTGCCGCGAAGAAAGCTGCGATACTCATAACGAACGGCCCGACGGCGAGCCCTGTCACGATCGCGACGATGAGTTCGCCGCGCGTCATCCGGACCGGCGTGCGGCTGACCTTGACGTTATCGCCGCCGGCATAAGGGAGAAATGCCAGCGCGAGCACGGCGGCGAGGCGGCCACCCGCATAAGAGGTGATCAACGCGCCGATAACGGCGACCGGCCCGATGGCGGCAAGCGACGTTCCTTTCAGTGCGAGAACGGCAATGAGCGCCAGCACGCCATATGTGCCGATGCGGCTGTCCTTCATGATTTCGAGGCGGCGCTCGACGTTCGATCCGCCGCCGAACGCGTCGACCGTGTCGGCAAGTCCGTCTTCATGCAACGCGCCGGTCAGCAGCACCGACGCGACGAGGCTGATGACGACGGCGACCGATGCCGGAAAAACGGCAGTAGCCGCGAGCATGACAAGGCCGACGGTCGCGCCAATGAGCGCGCCGACAAGCGGCATGTATTTCGCCGAGCGCGGCAGCCAATCCTCCGGAAAAGGAATGATCTGCTTTACCTGGATGCGCGTCAGAAATTGCAGAGCGATGAGGAAGAACCGAACCTCATGCGCGATCATTCGGGATGTTCGCCCGGCAGGTCGGCCATCTCGCGCAGCATCAATTCCGCGCCGCGAATGATCGGCACGGCAAGGGCCGCGCCTGTCCCTTCGCCAAGCCGCATCTCTAGTTCGAGCAGCGGTTTAACATGCAGATGACGGAGCAATGCAGCGTGGCCCGGTTCAGCCGAGCAATGGGCGAAGACACAGTTGTCGAGCATGCCCGGATAAAGCGCTTCCGCGGCAATTGCGCCTGCCGTCGAGATAAAGCCATCGACAACGACGACGCGGCCGGCTTGTGCCGCCGCGGTCATGGCGCCTGCCATCATGACGATTTCGAAACCGCCGAACTGCCGGAGGACCTCGAAGGTGCGGCCCGCTTCAGTCGATGGTGCGATGGCGGCGCGATCAATCGTTTCCTTCAGCACCTGATATTTGTGATCGAGGCCGAGGGCGGGCGCGCCTGCGCCGGGGCCGACCAATGTTCTGAGATCGAGGCCTGTCAGGGCATGTGCGATCAGCGACGCCGAACTCGTATTGCCGATGCCGATTTCGCCGTAGCCGACGATGCCGACATTTTCGGTGCCTAGGCGTGCATCGAGAATGCGGCCTGCGTCGAGCGCAGCGGTGCATTCTTCAACCGACATAGCGGGTTCACGGCGCGCGTTTTTCGTGCCGGAGCCGATGCGGCGCTCCGTCAATAATTCATGCGGCGGCAGCGGTTCGAGCAATCCGGCATCGACGAGTTCAACGCCGACGCCAGCCGCGCGTGCGAGCACGTTGACGCCAGCGGAGCCCAAGAGAACGAACTTCGCGATCTCGCGGGAGACGACGGAGGGATATGCCGTCACGCCTTCGGCCGCGATGCCGTGATCGGCGGCGAAGACCACGATCTTTGCATTGCCGAGATCGGGCGCGGTCGATCCGGCGATCAGGCCGATCTGCAGGGCGAGTTCTTCGAGCCGCCCGAGCGAGCCGACCGGCTTGGCTTTGCCGCGGATGTGGGCCTTCAGCTTGTCGCTTAAAAGCTCGCGGGATTTGATAACTTGGGGTGCGGTGGTCATGCGCCGATATAATCCTCAACTGTGTTCTTCGGCTGCGGAACGTCTGTCGAATACTTTTCGAGCGCTTCGAGGCCTGGCGGAACCGGGCCGCCGTGCGCCCAATCGAGCAGCTCGATCGTATGCACGATCGGAACCTCAAGAGCCGTCCCGAGCTGCGTGATGCAACCGATGTTACCGGCCGCCACAACGTCGGGCTTCAACGACTTGATGTGACCGGCCTTGCGATCCCGCAGCGCGCCTGCGATCTCCGGCTGAACAATATTGTAGATGCCCGCCGAGCCGCAACATAGATGCGCTTCCGGAACGTCAAGCACGGTAAATCCAGCCTTCTTCAATAGCGCTTTCGGTTGCGTCGTCACGCGCTGACCGTGCTGCAGTGAACAGGCGGCGTGATACGCGACCTTGAGGCTCGACCAACGCTTCGGAGCGCCGATGTCGTACTGATCGAGGAATTCCGTCACGTCCTTAGTCATCGACGAGATGGTTTTGGCGCGCTCGGCGTAGTCGGGCTCGTGCTTCAACAGGTGGCCGTAGTCTTTCACCGTCGTGCCGCAGCCCGACGTGTTGATGATGATGGCGTCAACGCCGCCCTTGGCGATTTCCTTGCTCCAGGCATCGACGTTGATCTTGGCCGCTGCGATCGCCTTTTCCTCTTGGCCGATGTGCTGGCTCAAGGCGCCGCAGCACGCCGCGCCCGCTGAGACGACGACATCGACGCCGCCACGCGCAAACAGCCGGATCGTCGCGTCGTTGATCTCGGGCCGCAGCACCTGTTGAGCACAGCCCGCAAGCATGATGACACGGCCGGTGCGCACCCCCGTCGGCGACGCTGTGCCAGGACCTTTGAAGCGTCCGGCGTTCGGGCTTTGCTGAGGCGCCAGCTCGACCATCGCGGCGAGTTCGGGAAAGTTCAGCTTGCGCAGCGTCGGCGCGAGACGACGGCCGAGCGGGGCTGCGCGCAACGCCCAGCGGAAGCGGCGCGGATGCGGCAGGATTTCTGTCAAGGCGCGGCGGATGAGGCGATCCTTCAGGCTACGATGCCCGGTCTTCTCGATATGCTTTCGCGCCACTTCAACCAGATGCATGTAATCGACGCCCGATGGGCAGGTCGTCATGCAAGAGAAGCAGGAAAGACAGCGATCGATGTGCGTCGAGATTTCCGGCTTCGCGTCGAGGCCTTTCTCAAGCATGTCCTTGATGGCGTAGATGCGGCCACGCGGGCTGTCGCGTTCGTCGCCCAGCACGACGTAGGTCGGGCAGGTCGCCGTGCAGAAACCGCAATGGACGCAACGGCGCAGGATGCGCTCGGCCTCCTTCACATCCGGATCGTTGAGTTGCTCTGGCTTGAAATTGGTTTGCATCGCGCCTGACTGCCGGGCTTATTTTTCTAGAAACTGGCGTACATGCGGCCGCGATTGAGAAGGCCCGCAGGATCGAACGCCGACTTGATGCCACGTGTCAATCGCTCGATCTCGGGCTTCAACGGCTCGAACACGTCGACGCTGCTGCGAACCTCGGGTTCGGCGCGGATCAAGGTTGCATGACCGTCGCGAACGGCGACGGCGCGGCGCACGTCGGCAGCGCCTGCGTCGGCGGCGGCTGGGACTTCCAGCCAGATCATGCCGCCCGACCAATCGTAGAAGGCAACGGCTGGCATGAATTTCTGAATCGCGAAGACGATCTCGGCGGCCTTCGTCGGTAATGACGAAATACGCCACAACGCGGTCTCGGTCGAGAAAGGCATGATCGACAGCGCGCGAAATTCGCTCCAGAGACCGAACGAATCTTCGGAATCGAGTTCGACTGGCGCGCCGTAGACCTTGAGCGCAGCCTTCAGCTTTTCCTTGCGCTCATCGATGGTGGCCGCAAACGTTTCAAGTCGTAGCAGCGTCAATGACTGGTCTAGGCCTCTCAGCTTCGGCGTTCGGAGGCGCGCGGCACAGTTCTTCGGAAGATGGACGGCGCCGGAAACCTCCAGCGGCGTACTCAGCGCGACGTTCAGCGCTTCGATGGCGAGATCGTCAGGCAGGCCGACAAACGCCAACGTCTGCATCGTTTGTGGGATCGGCGCGACCTTGAACGTCAGTTCCGTCATAACGGCGAGGGTGCCCCAACTTCCGGTCAGGCCGCGCGCGACGTCCAATCCCGTGACGTTCTTCATCACGCGTCCGCCCGACTTAAACAGCTCGCCGCGACCGTTGACGGCGCGCACGCCCAAGAGGTTATCGCGCGCGCTACCAGCCGAAATACGGCGAGAGCCAGAGAAGTTCGTGGCGAAGACGCCCCCGATCGACAGCGCGCCTCCTGGAGCCCCTGTCGCCGGACCGAGGTCGATCGGCTCAAACGCCAGCATCTGGCCGCGCGCCGCCAACACTGCTTCGATCTCGTAAAGCGGCGTGCCGGAGCGCGCCGACATGACGAGTTCGGTCGGCTCGTAGAGCGTGATGCCTTTCAGGCCCGACGTCGTCAGTACGACATCGGATTTCGCGACTCGGCCGGTGTTGCGAAGCGCGCCATGACCGACGACTTCGATGCCGCGCTGCTCGCGCACGAGCTTGGCGATCATGGATTGCAATTCCCACTCGGCGGCGGGACGCCAAAGTTCGCTCACAGCCAATGATCTCCTAGGCGGCCTCGGGCGCGCTTGCGGCATTTCCGGCGCGCATGACGTCGGTATAGGCGAGCGGGAAAACCTTCGCCTGGTTGAGCCGCCACGTCGGGTCGAAGACGGTTTTAACGCGCATCTGGACCATCAGATCCGTCTGCGAAAATTGCGTCGCCATCAGCTCGCGCTTCTCGATGCCGACGCCATGTTCACCCGTGAGACAGCCGCCGAGTTCGACGCAGAGCTTTAGGATAGCTTCTCCCGCCAGCTCGGCCTTGTCGGCCTGTTCGGGATCGTTGGCGTCGTAGAGAACGAGCGGATGCAGATTGCCGTCACCGGCGTGGAAGATGTTGGCGACCTTCAGGCCGTATTCGGCGCAGATCTGGTTGATACGCGTCAAGCAGTGCGGAAGCTGCCCGAGCGGAATGGTGCCGTCCATGCAAAGGTAATCGGCGACGCGGCCAATGGCGCCGAACGCCGCCTTACGGCCCGCCCAGATGCGGGCGCTTTGCTCGGGATCGGCGCTGATCTTGACTGTCTTGGGATCGAAGCGGGCTGCGATTTCGGCGACGCGGCCCAAGAGGATGCCGATCTCACTTTCGGAACCTTCCACCTCGACGATGAGCAAAGCTTCGACGTCTAACGGGTAACCGGCGCCCGCGAATGCTTCGCAAACTTCGATGGCCGCGCGATCCATGTATTCGATGGCGACCGGAATGATGCCGGCGGCGATGATGGCCGACACGCAACTGCCTGCGGCTTCCGGCGAGCGGAAGCCGATCATCATCGGACGGGCGCCTTCCGGTGCGGGGACGAGCTTCACCGTCGCCTCGGTTATGACACCGAGCTGACCTTCAGAACCGATGACGTAGCTCAACAGGTCATAGCCGTTGCGTTCGAGCGTCGTGCCGCCGATCTCGACGATGGTACCGTCGATCAGGACCATCTTCACGCCGAGAATGTTGTGCGTCGTGACGCCGTACTTCAGGCAGTGCGCACCACCAGAGTTCATCGCGATGTTGCCTGCGAGCGAACAGGCCAATTGCGACGACGGGTCCGGCGCATAGAAGAAACCTTGCTTGGAGACCTGCGCCGTAATCTGCAGATTGGTAATGCCGGCTTCGACACGCGCGATGCGATTGGCGCCGTCGATCTCGATGACGCGGTTCATCTTCGAGATACAGAGAACGATGGAATCTTCCGTCGGCAGCGAGCCGCCGCAGAGCGATGTTCCGGCGCCGCGCGGAATAACTTTGACGTCGTTTTCGTGGCAAAACTTCAGGATCTTGGAGACTTCCTCGGTGGTGCGCGGCAGCACGACGAGCATCGGCACGCGGCGGTAGGCGGTGAAGGCATCCGTCTCGTAGGCGCGGCGGCCTTCCTCGTCGAGGATCAGAAGGTCTTTGCCGACGCGCGCTTTCAAGCCTTCCACCAGGATCGGCAAGCGGCGGATGACGCCGGCATCGGGCTCAGGCAGCTCGATATGCGGCATCGTCGTTCGTCTCCACGTTGGTCTTCAGGGTGCTGTTTCGAGGTCGCGGACGACAGCCGTTCGGCGCCGCTCAACAGCGTTAAGCATCCTCGCACGTGTGTTCGCGACCGGCAATATGGCCGCACGCCAGCGACCACAGCCATTGATGGGTCAGCGAAAGCTGCCCCAACGCCCGGTTCCGCCGAGCCAGCGCGGACCTCTCGGGTCGCGGAAATCGCGTGGCGGGCCGCGTCGCTCCGGCGGCTCCCTCATTTCCGGCGGCGGAGGAGGGCCGCGGTGATCACGGAAATCGTCAGGTCCGCGGCCTTCGCGAATGCCACGATTGAACCGCCCGGCGGAGAAACACTGGCTGATGCAGGCTTGCAGTTGTGCGTCGCAGCGCGGCGTATACAAAAGCTTGGTCGCCATGCGGCAGGCGTTGTGCTGCGAGCGGCAGGCTATGGCACAAGGATCGGCCTTCGCTGCGTTTCCGGCAAAGGCGAAGAAGATCAGGACAGCCAGAACAGCCATCCCCCCCATCCTCATCGATGCCAACCGCAACCGCGACACGTACCGCCTCCTCAAACCTGGCCTAGGTGCTGGGCGGCTGGTCCTAAGCAAACCGGGGAGGCTAATGCGCCGACCATGAACACGCGCTGAACCGCACGCTGTCGAGGGGTGCGGTCAGAACGCAAGCTCTTCGAAAATATGATCAATATTGTTCTGCCATTCCCCCGAATAGCGCCGAAGCAGCTCATCAGAAACCGTCTGGCCATTGCCGGCAATTTTCTCAAGCGGTGCCAGATAGATCGTTTCGTCCTGATTCTTAGCGTTGATGCGACGCCGATTTTTGAGACCGGTGCGCGAAATGCGCAATACCCGCAACGCCAACGTCCTTACCGTCTCGGTACGAAACGGGGTCGCGAGCCCTGTCTTCGGGACGCCGACACGCAGAGCTTCGCGTTCTTCTTCGCTCCAATCGCGAACCAGCTCCCAGGCCTGAGCGAGCGCGTCTTCGTCATAAAGGATTCCGGTCCAAAACGCGGGAAGCGCGGTAATCGTCCCCCAGCGTCCACCATCCGCACCACGCATTTCTAGAAAACGTTTGAGGCGAACTTCCGGAAAAAGCGTGGTGAGATGATCCGCCCAGTCGTCGATGGTTGGCAGCTCGCCTTCGAAGCCCTTCAGGCGGCCCGCCATGAAATCGCGGAACGAAGACCCAGCGACGTCGATGTAATTGCCGTCGCGGTAGACGAAATACATCGGCACATCGAGGGCATAATCGACGTAACGCTCGTAGCCCATGCCGTCTTCGAATGCGAAGGGCAGCATGCCGGTGCGCCGCTTGTCGGTATCGAGCCAGACGGCGCTACGCATCGACTGATAACCGTTCGGCTTGCCTTCGGTGAAGGGCGAAGACGCAAACAGTGCCGTTGCGATTGGCTGCAGCGCCAGCGAGACGCACAGCTTCTTCACCATGTCGGCTTCGGAGGCGAAATCGAGGTTCACCTGAATGGTCGCGGTCCGGAACATCATGTCGAGACCACGGCTGCCGACGGTTGGCATGTAGTGCGCCATGACCTTATAGCGCTTCTTCGGCATCATCGGGATCTCATCGAGGCGCCACTTCGGCGTGAAGCCGACACCGAGAAAACCGATGGCGAGATCTTCGCCGACGCGGAGGACTTCGCGCAGGTGCTCGTCCGTTTCGTCCGCGGTTTCATGCAGCGTTTCGAGCGGCTGACCGGAAAGCTCGAACTGGCCGCCGGGCTCCAAGCTGATCGTACCGCCCTTCTCGCCCTCGGGCCGCTTCAAGGCGATGATGTTGTCGCCTTCCTTGATGGCGACCCAACCATAGCGCTGGATGAGCGCTTCCATCAGCGCGCGGATACCATCCGAACCGCCGTAAGGCACCGGCTTCAGCGTGACGGTGCGAAAGACGAATTTCTCGTGCTCGGTGCCAATACGCCAATCGACCTTCGGCTTCTCGCCCGCTGCGATCCAGCGCACGAGATCGTCGCGCGTCTCAATCGCCGCGCTGGCAGCACCTTGTTCTCGTGTCGACATGCCCGAGCGGCCCAGCTTCCTATTCCGACGCGGGCAGACCCGCAGCTTGAGCCTTATGGCGAGGTGCGAGGGGGACGGCAATAGGTTCGGCTGCGTCACCCTAGTCGCGGCGCCAATCCCCAAGTGTGGCATTGACAAGCGCCAGAACTGCGACGGCAGCGGTGTCGGCGCGCATGATTCTCGGGCCGAGCGACAGCGACGTCACGAATGTCTTGCTGACGAGGCGCTCGCGCTCGCGTGGCGAAAACCCGCCTTCCGGGCCGACCAGGACGGCGAGCGGGCCCGGTTCGAGCTTTTGCAGAGTGGCAATAGGGTCGTTTTCCTGATCCTGCTCATCACAAAACACGATGCGTCGGCTGGCATCCCAGGCATCCAAAACGTCGTCGAGCCTGACTGGCGTCTGAACTTCTGGTACTCGAAGGACGCCGCACTGCTCGGCCGCCTCGATGACGTTGGCCTGCATCCGCTCGCTGTTAACCCTCTCGGCGATGGTCCGCTCCGTGATCACAGGCCGCAGCCGAGCGACCCCCATCTCGGTTGCCTTCTGGACCATGTAATCGAGCCGGGAACGCTTTAGCGGAGCGAAAAGATAATCGACGTCCGGGCCGCTTTCCTGCGGCCGCGCTTGGTCGTCGACGGTCAGAGCACCGCCGCGCTTGTGGGTTTCGCTGAGGCTCGCAACCCACTCACCGTGCCGGCCGTTGAAGACCAAAAGCCGGGCGCCGAGCTTCAGCCGCAAAACCGCCGTCAGGTAATGGGCTTGCGCGGGCTCCAGCTCGACGCGCCCGCCTGGGGCGAGATCGGCGTCAACAAACAGTCGTTCTGAGGTCAAGTCTCTGATGGCCATGGTGCGGTCTTATCGAAGCCGCGCGCGCAGTCAAATTCATCGCAATCGGATGGTCGTGTTGCTTCAATGACGGAGGCCGGATAGGTCTTGCGGATTAGGCTAAGGAGAAACTGAAGTTGACGATGGGTGCCGCGATTTCGCCCGAGCCGCCAGCAAGTGTTGCCGATGCACCGCAGAAAAACTGGGTCGATCGCTGGGCTCCGGCATCCTGGCGGCCGTTCCTTCGGCTTGGGCGATTCGATCGCCCGATCGGCACGTGGCTGCTGCTTTTCCCCTGCCTTTGGTCGCAAGCGCTGGCGCAGGTGAACTCAGGCGACCACTATCCCGATCTCACCTATGTCCTGCTGTTCGCCATCGGTGCGCTGGCGATGCGCGCCTCGGGCTGCGCCTATAACGACTACGTCGACCGCGATATCGACGCCCGCGTGCAACGAACGGCCAGCCGGCCGCTGGCGTCCGGGCAGATCTCACCGGCGGCTGCGCTTGCGTTCATCATCATATCGGCCCTCGTCGGCCTCGCCGTGCTCGTGCAGTTCAATAGCTTCACGATCTGGCTGGCGATCGCGTCGCTGCTGATCGTTGCCGTTTATCCGTTCGCGAAACGGGTGACGTCTTATCCACAGATCGTTCTCGGGCTGGCGTTCAACTGGGGAGCGCTCGTCGGCTGGGCGGCGATCAAAGGTTCAATCGGACTGCCTGCCCTGGCGC
Source organism: Hyphomicrobium sp. MC1 (assembly GCF_000253295.1). Lineage (NCBI taxonomy): Bacteria > Pseudomonadati > Pseudomonadota > Alphaproteobacteria > Hyphomicrobiales > Hyphomicrobiaceae > Hyphomicrobium > Hyphomicrobium sp. MC1. The sequence goes on from NC_015717.1 coordinate 3,658,635, forward strand.
TCTATGCGGGCTGCGTGTTCTGGACGGTCGGTTACGACACGATCTATGCGCATCAGGACAAGGAAGACGACGCGCTGCTCGGGCTGGGCTCGACGGCGTTGAAGTTCGGCGAGGACACGGTTTCCTTCGTCGGCGGCATGTATGCGCTGGCGGGCGTGATGTGGCTCGTTGCAGGTGCACTCGCGGGCGCCCACCTCGTCTACTTCCTCGCCGTGGTTTTGGTTTTCCTGCAAATGTCGTGGCAGGTCTCGACGCTCGATATCGGCGATCCGGCAAACTGCCTGCGCCGCTTCAAGTCCAATCGCGACGTCGGGCTGGCGCTGCTCGCGGGGCTTGTCGCGGATATGGCCCTATCGTGGTTCGCGGGCCTTAGCTGAATGCAAAAAAATAACGCGGCGTGAGAAGGGACACCTCACGCCGCGCTATTCGGTCTCACTGTTGACTTTTCGAGCCGCTCAAGACGGGCATTGATCGTTATCCTGGCAGAATTTTCTTCCGATCGGCTTAATAAATAGCGTAAACAAATACTTATTCTGAATTCGCGACTTTCCCGGGCCATGGCGGACGGTTTGCGCCGTTGACGGTCCCGGAACGACGCGGTTTCTAGGAATCTCGCGGGAGCAACCTTCAGGAGTCGACAGCCGTCCATGTCCAAGTCCACATCTTCACCCGAGTCTGCGCCTCAGCTTCTGCACCTCGTGTTCGGCGGTGAACTGAAAACCCTGAACGGCCACGAATTCCGCGAACCCGACAGTCTGGATGTCGTCGGCATCTTCCCCGACTATCCGTCAGCTTACGCTGCCTGGAAAAGCGCGGCCCAGCGCTCCGTCGACAACGCCATGATGCGCTATTTCGTCGTTCCGCTGCATCGGATGCTCGACTTCTCACAGCCGACAACTGCCGCGACGTGACGGATCTCCTGAAGAAAGCCGAGAAGAAACCGCGGCCGAAGCTCCGGCTCGATGCCGCCTCGCGCGCGCTGCTTGCGCGGTTCGTGCGCGATTGGGTATGGCCGCGTCGCTGGCAGCTCGCCTGGACGCTTTTCCTCACGACCTGCCTCGCTGCCGTCACAGGCGGCTATCCGGGCGTCATCAAGAAATCGTTCGATCTGTTGATGGGCGGCAAGCCCGGCGCCCTGCCCTACGTTCTGGTTGCCATCGTCGGAATCACGCTCGCGCGTGCGACGTTGCTGTTTCTGCAGGCGGTTGCGACAAGCCGGTTCGTGCTGCGCATGACCTCGGACATGCAGAAGATGGCGTTCCGTCATCTCATCAACGCCGATTTCGCGCGCCTCTCGCGCGAGACGCCGGGGCGGCTTATGTCGCGGCTGACGAACGACATCGGTTTCATTCAGAGCGCGCTGACGGCGACGCTGAACTCGATCTTCCGCGATACGTTTTCGGTCATCGCGCTCGTCATTGCGATGCTCTATCTCGACTGGGCGATGACGCTCATCGTGTTGGGCGTCTATCCGCTGGCCGCCATTCCCGTTGCCTCGATCAGTCATCGGCTGCGTCGCGTCGCCAAGCAGACGCAAAGTGGCCTCGGCGACATGACATCGCTGCTGACTGAGAAGCTTTCCGGCGCCCGGCTGATCAAATCGTTTCAGCTCGAAAACTATGCCGCCGACCGGCTCGATTCGATGTTCGAGCAGATCTATTCGCTGCGGATGAAGTCCGTCCGGACGCGGGCGAGGATGGATCCGATCCTTGAGGTTCTGGGCGGCGTTGCGATTGCGGGCGTCGTGGGCTTCGCATATTTGCGCATTTCGCAGGGCATCTCTTCGGTCGGCGATTTCATGGGTTTCGTGACGGCGCTAATGATGGCCGCGCAGCCGATCAAATCGCTCGGCAATTTAACGGGGCGCCTGCAGGAAGGCCTTGCCGCCGCGGAAAGTTTCTACGGCCTCATCGACGAACTGCCGTCGATCACGGACAAGCCCGGCGCGAAGACGCTTGCTATTTCAAAAGGCGAAATCGCGTTCCGCAACGTCTCGTTCGCCTACGACAAGACGTCCGAGGAACGGGCCGTGCATGGGTTCACGCTCGACGTGCCGGGCGGATCGACGATCGCGCTCGTGGGCCGCTCGGGCGCCGGAAAATCGACGATCATCAACCTCGTGCCCCGGCTCTTTGACGCGACTGAAGGGCAGATCCTGATCGACGGCCAGGACGTCATGGATGTCACCCTCAAATCGCTGCGCGATCAGATCGCGATCGTCAGTCAGGACATCACGCTTTTCGACGATACGATCGAAGCGAACATCCGCCTCGGGCGGCTCGGCGCGAGCGAGGCCGATATCATTGAAGCTGCGAAGGCCGCTGCCGCGCACGACTTCATCATGACGCTGCCCGACGGCTACAAGACGATCATCGGCGATCGCGGCAGCCGACTTTCGGGCGGACAACGTCAGCGTTTGGCGTTAGCGCGCGCGATCCTGAAGAATGCGCCGATCCTGCTGCTCGACGAAGCGACGAGCGCGCTCGATAACGAGAGCGAGCAGCTCGTGCAGGAAGCGCTGGCGAAATTCACCCGCTCGCGCACGACGCTCGTCATCGCGCATCGGCTTTCAACGGTACAGAATGCCGACGTCATTTGCGTGATGGACGGCGGCCGCATCGTCGAACGCGGCAGGCATTCAGAATTGATTGCGCGAAACGGTTCTTATGCGCGGCTCAACCGCTCGGCGAGCGGTCCGCAGGCGATGATCGCCAATTGATATCGCATAATGCCGATGCCAGTCGGCGCGAAGCTACTCGCGGCGAAGGATGCCATTGACGAGGCGGTTGGCCCAGCCGCGCGCCTTGAACGTCGTGCTGACCTCGCGGGCGTCATAAACGGTGTTGACCCAATCCCAGAAGCCGATGCCTGTCTGTGCCTCGGCTTCGAGATAACGATCGAAGACCGCATCAATCACTCCGGTGTCGGCACTCCGGATGTGTCCGTAGCGAAACGAAAGCTGGTCAACGGCTTCGCGAATCGGAACACCGTCGTGGATATGACGCACCATGACGCTCATCAGGCCGGCGCGGTCGGCACCCGACTTGCAGTGCACCAGAATCGGAAATTCGACCTTTTCCAGCAGATCCTTGATCGACTGGAACTCGGCGCGCGTCGGCGCGGCGCGCGAACGCAACCGCAAGTCCGCGAGGGCGATGCCGTGACGCGTGCACGCCCGCTGCTCCAGCCAGCGCGTCCCGAAAGACTGCTCAGGCCCGCGTAGATTGACGACAGTTCGGATTCCTCGCCGCGCGGCCCAGGAAATGTGGTGCGGAGCAGGTTGTGCGGAACGCCAGACGTCTTTGGAGATGTGATGGCGATTGTTATATAGGATGCGAACGATGCCATAATCGATAAATAGCATCTCAGCGTAACAAAGCGCCGGCGCAAATCTGGAACGCATCCAGGGTGGCGAGGCGTGCACCGCATTATGCAATAGCGCACCGCTCTTGCGTCGCAATCCGCGTTTTGCCTGCTTAAGGAGGCTTGCCATCAGGAGTTGTCTCGATGCTCCCGATTAGCGGGCAGCCCTTCTATAATTTCACCAGCGACGGCTCGGGGGATCATGTTCGTTTACAAAACGCCATAAAAAGCCACGCCCGTTCGCAATTGAACTTGCTAGTTATTCGCTATAGCAACGTGCTGCAAGGGGCTTGAAGAACCACGTCCTGCGTCGCGCACAACCTTCCGCTTACCTCACAATTAAGGCAGCCCCTGCTCGCATGGCCAAAATCAATAAGCAGCTTATGCGGCTAGGCGGACAAACCGCTGCTCGTATCATTCGGCTCGTTGCCAAATCCTCGACCGTTATCCACGAACCGCCGGACCTGATGAAGCGTCTTAGCGAGGCGCATCCGTGCATTGCGGCGTGTTGGCACGGCCAGTTCATGATGGTTGCAACGCTGCGGCCGGAGAATGTGAAAATTGCAGCAATGGTCGCACGCCACGGCGACGCGGAAATCATTAGCGAAACGCTCCAGGCCATCGACGTTCAGCTGATTCGCGGCGCGGGCGCCGGCTACCGAAAAAAGGATCGGGGCGGAGCATCGGCGCTCAGATCGTCGTTGCAGGCTCTTTTGGACGGCTCGTCGGTCGTCATGACCGCGGACGTGCCGCCGGGACCGGCGCGGGAGGCGGGCGCCGGCATCATCGCCATCGCGAAAATGTCGGGACGGCCGATCGTGCCTATTGCGGTGGCAACAAATCGGTTCGCATCCTTCGATACCTGGAGCAGGCTGACGATCAATCTGCCGTTCTCGCGGTTGGCAGCGGTCGCCGGTGATCCTATCATTGTTCCGGGCACAGCGACGGACGAGGATGTGGAAGCCAAGCGTCTCGAACTGGAGACTGCGCTCAATGCCGCTACTCTACGGGCTTACGAACTCGCGGGGGCCGATATCACACGGGCAACGCCACTCGATGTGCTCGCTGCGGAAACACCTCCGGCGCCGGGGATGGCTCTGAAGACCTATCGCCTTGGAACGGCGGTGTTGCGGCCGGCCGTGCCGCTGCTACTGAACTTGCGCGGCAAGCGCGGCAAGGAAGATCCGGACCGGCGCGGCGAGCGGCTGGGCTTCGCAGGCAGGCCGCGGCCCGAAGGCCAGGTCGTGTGGATACATGCCGCGAGCGTCGGCGAGACGAACGCCATCCTGCCGTTGATCGACAGCATTCTCGGGGCAAATCCGCACGTTCATGTGCTGCTGACGACGGGCACCAGGACGTCGGCCGAGATTGCCGCGAACCGGCTGCCTGAGCGCGCCGTGCACCAATACGTGCCGCTCGACGTGCCGCAATACGTGAAGCGCTTTCTCGATCACTGGAAGCCGTCGCTGGCGATTTTCACGGAATCGGACATCTGGCCCAATCTCATTCTGGGCACGTCGGAGCGTCATATTCCGCTGGTGCTCGTCAATGCGCGCATGTCGCCGCGCAGTATCCGCCGCTGGCGGAAATATGCCGCTGTCGGACGGCCGCTGTTCTCGCGCTTCGCTGCCGTGCTGGCGCAGAACTCGCAAATCGCGCGCGCTGTGAAATGGCTCGGCGCGCCGAACGTCATCACGGCCGGCAACCTCAAGATCGATGCACCGCCGCCGCCTGTTGATGCCGCCACACTGGCATCATTGCGCAACGCTGTCGGGCAACGACCGCTGTTTCTCGCAGCGAGCACGCATCCGGGCGAAGACGCGATGATCGCTGCAGCACATTCGCTGATCCGCCGCGAGATCGACGGCCTGCTGACGATCATCGTGCCGCGGCATCCCGAACGCGGCAGCGGGCTTGCCGCTACGCTCGGCGGCCTTGGCCTCAGGACGCAACTTCGCACGCGCTCGGCGGCACCAGAGAGCGACACGGAGATCTATATTGCCGACACGATCGGCGAGCTTGGCGCGTTCTATTCGATTTCGCCGGTGGCGCTCGTCGGCGGATCGCTGGTGGAACATGGCGGACAAAATCCTATTGAAGCCGTGCGGCTTGGGTCGTGCGTACTGACGGGGCCATTCGTCTATAATTTCCGTGATGCTTATTCCGCTCTGTTCCGCGAAGGGGGGGCGGTCGAGGTCCGTTCGTCCGACGACATCGCAAAGCAAGTAACGATGCTGCTCGAAGACCAATCGGCGGCGAAACGCATGCGCGTCGGCGCCGACCTTGCGCTGCAATCGCTGAGCGGCGCGCTGGCAAAAACGCTCGGCGCCATTCAGCCTCTGCTCGAAAAGAAGCAGGCCTGAGCCGTGCCCGTCTCGGAACCGAGATGGTGGTACGGGCGGAGCGAAACGTGGAAAGCATCGCTGCTTTCGCCTATCGCCGCTATCGTCGGCGCCATTGCACGGCAACGCATTCTTAACGCCAGGCCTTACCGCTCCCCGCTGCCCGTCATCTGTGTCGGTAACTTCACGGCAGGGGGCTCGGGTAAGACGCCGCTGGCGTTGCTGCTGGCGAAGATGATCGCGGCCGAGGGCCGCGAGCCGCGGTTTCTGTCGCGCGGCTACGGCGGCAAGCTTGAAGGTCCGCTTCGCGTCGATCCCGAACATCATAGCGCCGACGACGTTGGCGACGAGCCGTTGCTGCTCGCGCGCGCATTTCCGGCTTTCATCGCCCGCGACCGCCGTCAGGGCGCGAAGATGATCGAGGCGATGGCATCCGCCAATGCCGTCATCATCATGGACGACGGGTTGCAGAACCCGGCGCTGGCGAAGGATCTTTCGATTGCCGTCGTCGATGCCCAACGGGGATTTGGCAACGGCCGCGTTATTCCGGCCGGACCGCTGCGCGCGCCGCTGGCCGTGCAAGCACCGCTGGTGCAGTTGGTGATGCTGATGGGCGGCGCGGCGGACGCCGACAATCCCGCCGCGCGAACGATCCGCAAGCTGACGGATGTGCCGATCATCGCCGCACGGACGCAAGCTGACGAAACCGCCGCGCGCTTTCGCGGTCAAAGGGTCGTGGCTTTCGCTGGCATCGCCAATCCGGATCGGTTTTTTTCGACGCTGGAACAGACGGGCGCGGATGTCGTCGCAAAGCGGGCATTTACCGATCATCACCCGTTCAGCGAGGCGGAGGCGCGCGGTCTTCTCGATGATAGAGAGCGTCTCGGCGCCATGCTTGTGACCACCGAGAAGGATCTCGCCCGGCTTAGTGGTCGCTCAGGATTTTGTGCCGATCTCAAAAAGCGTTCGCAAACGCTGGCCATTGCGACGGTGATCGAAGGTGACGGCCTTGAAATTTTGCGGCAATCCTTGCGCTCTGCGCTCGGGCGGTAATGCCGGCGAAGGTCGGCACCCAGTCAAGCATCCGCATGCGCGGTATCTCGATTGCCTGGATCCCGGCCTGCGCCGGGACGACGACGGTGGAGAAACTGGAAAGCTGGCTCAGCCGTTCTGAGCGTCGTCGTTTTCCTTGGCTTTCAGCTCAAGGTAGCGCTGCACCGAAATTTCCGGCGAGGCGTAGGCTTCCTGGGCGTCGACGCTCCAATAACGCAGATCCGGCAGGGTGATCGGCTGACCCGTGACGGCACAGCGCACGAAGTCGCCGGGCGACAGGACTTCGAATTCGCCATCCAGATAGCGAATTTTAGCTTCGTTGCGCAGACCAAAAAATTTCTCGATGCGGTTCATTCGTTTCCGAGCCGTGATCCCATTCTGCCGCCGATATCATCTGCAATCGGATAATCCGGGCGGATGCGAACTATAATCTACTTCAAGCCTTTTAAAATAGTGAGCCTTGCCCGCCTCGCCCACTCGACTTTTGTCGCGGCGTTTTAACTTTGCTCGACGTCGGATTGGAAACGTCAGGCGTTGCGGAGGATACGTCGGAGCCGTTTACCGTGGCGCCGACCCGGCCGTCGGAAAACTCAATATTCAGAACGTCGCCAGCGACGAGAGAGGCGGCTTGACGCACCATATGCCCGGCTTCATTGCGCACGAGGGCAAAGCCGCGAGACAGAACGCTCTGATAGCCCAAGGACTTGAGCAGCGCCGCACGGCCTTCGAGAACGCGGCGGCTCACCGCGACGCGATTGAGTAAAGCCCGTCCAGCGCGGCGTTCCAGGCCATCGAGCCGCTCGGCACATCTGGAATGCTTCTGAACTATCGGTGCAGGCGACAGGCGGCCGCTGACGCGGGCGAGCCTAGTTGCATGGGCGCGGGTGTTGGCCAGCAGCGCGCGTGACAATCGGCGGTCGGCGGCATCGAAACGCTGCCGGGGCAAGGCGACCAAATCCTGAAGCTTCGGCAGGCCACGTGCCGAGGCCTTCAGATGCGTGCGGGCACTCTCGATGGCACGGCGCACGGCTGTCCGCTTGCGCAGCATCAGCTTTTCGACGTTTTCGATCAGCTCGGAATACTTCGGCACCGCCCACTCGGCGGCCTTCGTCGGCGTCGGCGCACGGGCGTCGGCAACGAGGTCGATCAAGGTCCAATCGGTTTCGTGACCGACAGCAGAGATGAGCGAAATTGTGCTTTCGGCAACGGCGCGCACGACGATCTCTTCGTTGAAGCTCCAGAGATCTTCGAGGCTGCCGCCACCGCGCGCGACGATCAGCACGTCGGGGCGCGGGATGGTGCCATCTGCTTCAAGGGCGTTGAATCCACGAATAGCGGCGGCGACCTCCGCAGCGCTGCCTTCGCCTTGCACACGCACCGGCCAAAGCAGGACACGCGTCGGGAAACGCTCGTTGAAGCCGTGCAGCATGTCACGGATGACGGCGCCGGTCGGCGACGTCACGATGCCGACGATCTTCGGCAAAAACGGACGCGGGCGCTTGCGGTCTTCGTCGAATAAACCCTCCGCGGCGAACTTGCGCTTGCGTTCTTCCAAGAGCGCCATCAGTGCGCCAGCGCCGGCCGGTTCCAGCGCTTCAATGACGATCTGATATTTCGATGAGCCGGGGAACGTCGTGATCTTGCCTTGCGCGACGACTTCCATGCCTTCTTCCGGCTTGAAACGCAGGCGGCCGAACGTGCCCTTCCAGACGACGGCCTCGATCTTCGCTTTGTCATCCTTTAGGGCAAAATAGCAGTGGCCGGACGCGTGCGGCCCGCGATAGCCCGAAATTTCGCCGCGAAGGCGCACATAGCCAAAACCCTCTTCCAGCGCGCGCTTGATGGCGCCTGACAGCTCGGAAACGGAAAATTCGGGCGCATTAGCGCCGGAACGGGATTCGCGCGTGTTTGGAATGGAATTCAAGAGTTTACCGTTCTCTTTGGCAGTCTTGCTTGTTTCGCCGCCGATGCTACACGGGGATGCTACACTGACAACCGGATTGCAACAGGCGACCTGATGAATGTCCTTCTTCTCGGCTCCGGCGGCCGCGAGCATGCGCTCGCCTGGGCGTTGAGCGCGAGCCCCCTCTTGACGAAACTCTTCTGCGCACCGGGCAACGCCGGAATTGCTGAGGTGGCGCAATGCATTCCGCTCGATCCTGCGAACCAGGACAGCATCATTGAATTCTGCCGCGATGAGCGCATCGAGCTCGTGGTGATCGGGCCGGAAGCGCCGCTCGTGGCCGGATTGGGAGACGCGCTCGGTGATGCCGGCATCCGGTATTTCGGGCCGACGAAAAGCGCGGCGCAACTCGAAGGGTCAAAAGGCTTCACCAAAGATCTTTGCCGTAAAGCCGGTATTCCGACAGCGGCTTATGGCCGTTTCATGGATCTCGACGCGGCGAAAACGTATCTGGCATCGCAGAGCGTTCCGATCGTGATCAAAGCGGACGGGCTTGCGGCCGGTAAAGGCGTCGTCATTGCGGAAACACGCGCCGATGCCGACGCGGCCGTCGAAGCGTGTCTTGGAGGCGCATTCGGTGCAGCGGGCGCCGAAGTCGTCATCGAGGAATTTCTGGTCGGCGAAGAAGCGAGCTTCTTCGCACTGTGCGATGGCGTCACGGCGCTGCCGCTTGCATCGGCGCAGGATCACAAGCGTGTCGGCGACGGCGACACCGGCCCCAATACGGGCGGCATGGGGGCTTATTCGCCTGCGCCCGTCATGACGACTGAAATGACCGAACGCGTCATGACAGAGATCATCAACCCTACGGTCAAGGAAATGGCTGCGCGCGGCATGCCGTTCAAGGGCGTTTTGTTCGCGGGCCTGATGATTACGGCAACGGGGCCGAAGCTCATCGAATACAATGTCCGCTTCGGCGATCCTGAGACGCAGGTTTTGATGATGCGGCTCAAATCCGATCTGCTTGCCGCATTGCTCTCGACGACGGACGGCGTGCTCAAATCCTTCGATATGCGCTGGAGCGATGACGCGGCTTTGACGGTCGTGATGGCAGCGAACGGCTATCCCGGCACGCCGCAGAAAGGCACCGAGATAAGAGGCCTTGATCTTGCAAAAGCCGTTCCGAATGTCGAAATCTTCCACGCCGGGACGCGCCGCGACGGAGACCGCGTCATTGCCGACGGCGGCCGCGTTCTGAACGTGACGGGGCGCGGCAAAACCGTGAAGGATGCGCGCGACGCTGCTTATGCGGCGATCGCCAAGATTGACTGGCCGGGCGGTTTCTATCGCAGGGACATCGGCTGGCGTGCTTTGGAACGCCAGAAGACGTAAGCGGGATCGGACGACAGCGGGGCATGGCGAAGACACTCGAAACTTCGGCGGGCAACGGTAAGCTCCCTGCGCGCAAACCGACGATCGGGCTGGCGCTCGGTGGCGGCGGGGCGCGCGGACTTGCCCATATCGCCATGCTCGAAGCCTTCGACGAACTCGGGATCAGGCCGAACGTTATCGCCGGAACCTCGATCGGCGCGGTCTACGGCGCAGCGTATGCGTCAGGCATTTCGGGCCGCGATTTGCGTGAGCACACGCGCTATATTCTTTCCCAGCGGTTTGGGCTCATTCGCGATCTTTTCGTGCGTCGCGCGCAGCCGTTCTCGCAGTTTCTGAACCTTTTTGGCGCGCGCAACGCCATTCTCGATCCGCTGGCCGTGCTCGACATGATCCTTCCGAATGAGGTGAAGGAAACATTCGCCGACTGCGAAATTCCGCTGAAGATCGTGGCGTCCGATTTCTACGATCAGGAGCAGAAGGTCTTCACCGATGGACGACTTCGTCTGGCGGTCGCGGCGAGCATGGCGCTCCCGGTTATTTTTCAGCCCGTCATTCAGGATGGCCGCGCATTGATCGACGGCGGGCTTACGAACCCGCTGCCGTTCGATCTGTTGCTGCCCGAAGCCGATATCGTCGTCGCCATCGATGTTTCCGGAGCTCCTGTGCCTGATCCGAGGCGCGTGGCGCCGACGGCATTCTCGGCACTCTTTTCGAGCGCGTTTCTATTCGAGCGGACGATCATCAAAGAGAAGCTCAAGACGCGGCAGCCGGACATTCTGATCTATTCGGGGACCAGCCAGTTCCAGGTGCTCGATTTCCTCAAATGCGACGATATCCTAACTGCCGCCGAGCCCGCAAAAGAGCGTCTGAAGCAACAGCTTTCGCGCGTGCTGTCGGTCGAGACGCTGCCGGTGCTTGAGGGCAGCGACATCGAGGTGCGCACGATCCAGCGTCCTGAACGGCGAAAACGCCGCCTGCTGCCGCGCGTCCGCAAGGAACAGTAGTAAAGCTCTAAAGCTCGCTTCAACACCGTCATCCCGGCGCAGGCCGGGATCCAGACAAATCGAGACACCGCCCTGCGGATACTTGACTGGGTGCCGACCTTCGTCGGCATGACGGTGGGACATGGAGACAAAAGACGCCTCAATCACGCCGGGCGGCGAAGAAGTCTTTCAGTAGCGCGCTCGCGTCGGCCTCGGCGAGGCCGGGGTAAATTTCGGGGGCGTGATGGCACGTGGGCTGGCTGAAGATACGCGCCCCCTGCTCGATGCCGCCGCCCTTGGGGTCGCTGGCGGCGTAATAGAGCCGCTTCACGCGTGCGAAGGAGATCGCCGTGGCGCACATCGGACAGGGTTCGAGCGTAACGTAAAGGCTGCAGCCGATAAGGCGTTCATCGGCCAATTCGGCGCAGGCGGCGCGGATGGCGAGCACTTCGGCGTGGGCGGTCGGGTCGTTCAGCTCGCGGGTGCGATTGCCTGCGCTGGCGAGAATGCGACCGTCGGGCGAGACAATGACGGCGCCAATCGGCACCTCGCCGCGCGCGGCTGCGGCTTCCGCTTCGGAAAGCGCGCGTGCCATATGGCTTACGGCGTCCTTCGATGTCATAAGCTCGCTTCGCTCCTCATAGCTCGAATGTGATGATGTCCAACGCACCACGATCCAGGCCCAAACCCTCCGGACCGAAACCGTCCGGCCCAAAAGCGTCGGAGCCAAAAGCGTCTGGCCCGAGACAATCCGGGCCAAAGCGCTCCAAGCCGCCGGAACCGGCCACCGTGCCTCCCCCCGCGAACCGCGACGGGCCGATGCGCATCGCAAAAGCGATGGCGCGTGCAGGGCTCTGCTCGCGCCGAGAGGCCGAACGCTGGATCGCCGATGGGCGCGTCAGCGTCAACGGCAAGCTGCTGAAGACGCCGGCCATTGAAGTCAAACCCGGCGACAAGGTGATCGTCGACGGCAAGCCGCTGCCCAGCGCCGAGCCGCCGCAGCTTTGGCGTTACCACAAGCCGAAGGGCATCGTCACGACGCATTCGGACCCGGAAGGCCGCCCGACGGTGTTCGACAAGCTGCCTCCCGAGATGCCGCGCGTGATCTCCGTCGGGCGGCTCGATTTCAATACGGAAGGGTTGCTGCTCTTAACCAATGACGGCGCGCTGGCGCGGCATCTGGAGCTTCCGGCAAATGGCTGGGTGCGGCGCTACCGGGTTCGCGCCAAAGGCCGCGTTTCGCCCGACGATCTCGCCAAACTTAAGGACGGTGTCACCATCGACGGCGTGAACTACGGCCCGGTCGAAGCGCAGGTCGATAGCGTGCAAGGCGCCAATACGTGGCTGACGATTGCGATCCGCGAAGGCAAGAACCGCGAAGTGCGCAACGTGCTTTCGCATCTGGGCTTGACGGTGAACCGGCTGATCCGCGTCTCGTTCGGGCCGTTTCAGCTTCTCGATCTACAGCCGGGGGCCGTCGAAGCCGTTCGCCGCAAGGTGCTGATCGCACAGCTCGGACCGCGCACGTCCGAAGCACTCGGGCTGTCGGAAAGCCAGGCACAGCGCAAAGAACGCCACGCACGCGGCAAGGCGGCGAGCGAGGCCGACGACAGATGAGAGTTGTCGCCGGACGGTTTCGAGGCCGGGCTTTGCAGGCGCCGGACGATATGAGCATTCGTCCGACGTCCGACCGGGTGCGCGAGAGTGTTTTCAACATTTTGACCCACGGCATCGAGGGTTTTTCGCTGAACGGCGCGCGCGTGATTGATCTCTTCGCCGGAACGGGCGCGCTCGGCATCGAGGCCGTGTCGCGCGGGGCAGCGTATTGCCTGTTCGTCGAGGACGCACCGGACGCCAGGGCGCTGATCCGCAAGAACGTCGAAGCCATGGGCCTCACTGGCGAGACGCGCATCTTCCGGCGCGATGCGACCGATCTCGGGCCAGCCGGCAATATGGAGCCGTACGAGCTCGCGTTTCTCGATCCGCCTTACGGCAAAGGCCTTGGCGAGAAAGCGCTAGCCGGACTTGCCGAGGGCAAATGGCTGACGCCCGGGGCAATCTGCATGCTGGAAGAACGCGCCGGAACGGACGTTGCTATTCCGGCGGCGTTCGAACTGCTCGATACGCGGACCTACGGCGACACCGACGTGCGATTTTTGAAGTTCGCAGCGGCGGCGTGATCCGTCAGGCGAATGCGCCTTCGGCCAGTCCAAGCGCATACGCGCGGACGTCTTTGGGCCAGCTTTCGATCTGCGCCGCGAAGCGGTCTGCGTCGCCAGCGAAAAGCGCGCGGCTCGCTTCTTCGAAGCCCGGCAGATTACCCGCCATCGCCGACATGAAGCGATAGACGCGCTCCCGTGCCACGCGCGGCGTCTCGGTGGCCGCCGTGGTGCGCCTCGCCTCGTCGACGAGTTTGCGGATTGCAACCGACGCGCCGCCCGGCTGTTTGGCGAGCCAATCCCAATGCCGCGGCAGCAGCGTCACCTCGCGGGCGACGACGCCGAGCTTCGGGCGGCCCGGTCCGCGGCTGATGTCAGCCGCCGGTGCCGACGGCGGAGTTGCAGCGGGCTGCTCGCCGCTGTCGCGCACATCGAAATCGGTCTGATTGCCGGTGGCATCATCGAAGACGAGCAACGACGCGTGCGGCTGGCGTTCGAGGTGCTTCTTGATGGCTTTGATTACGCAGGCGCGCGTGCCGGACGCAAAGCGGCGGCTGCCGTCAAAGGCGCTGAAGGAGTCAGTCATTTCGGTATTCCCAATTGCGATTGGGCCGAATATTACCCGGATTAAAACTGCCGTCAATATATCCGGATAAAATTAAATGGGTTGGGCTAACGACGCTGCGGATTTCGCCCGCCATCCGGCCACGCCGTAAAACAGGATGTAGAGGTAGCTCGGCACGGCGAGCAGCAGGTACGCCAGCTGAAAATCGACGTGCTCCTTCAGCAGACCGAACGCGTAGGGCATCAGCGCGCCGCCCGAGATCGCCATGATGAGGAAGGCCGAGCCGGTTTCGGTGTGGCTGCCGAGACCGCGGATCGCAAGCGGGAAGATCGCAGGCCACATCATGGCGTTGGCGAAGCCCAGCGCGGCAATGAAGGCGACGGATGTGTAACCGCTGGTCAGGTACGCACCGACCGTCAGGATGACACCCAACGCAGCCGACACCGCCAGATAGCTTTGCTGCGAAATGAAGCGCGGAATGACGAGCAGACCGGCGACATAACCGATCAGCATCGCGAAGAGCGTGTATGATGTGAACAGCCGCGTCGCCGAGATGGGCAGGCCGAAGCCCGCGCCGTAGAGGCCGATAGCGTCACCCGCCATCACCTCGACGCCGACGTAGAGAAACAGGCACACCACGCCGAGCCAGAGATGCGGGACGGCAAAGACGCTGCGCATCTCTCCGCTGTTGACTGCGGGTTCCGGCCGGACATCCGGCAATTTCGAGCGCGCAATCCAAACACCGAGTAGCGCGAGCATCAGCGCCATCAACAGATAAGGTGCGTGGACGCGCGCGGCGAAGGCATCCAGAAGGGCTTCTCGCGCCTCATGTGTCGGCGCCTTGGCGACGTCGGTGTCGAATGTCTCGACGTCTTTCAGCACGAGCGCCGCGAAGATGAACGGCGCGATGACGCCAGCGAACTTATGGCAGATGCCCATCACTGCAATCCGTCGCGCGGCGCTTTCATGCGGACCGATGATGCAGACGTAGGGGTTCGACGCCGTCTGCAACAGCGATAGGCCCGCGCCGGTGATAAACAGCCCTGCCAGCGCACCGGGATAATCGCGCATCGTCGTGAATTGACCGAACAGCACCGAGCCCGCCGCCATGATGTAGAGGCCGAGCGCCATCCCCTGTTTCATTCCCGTGCGCCTCAGAATGGCGGACGCGGGCAGCGCCAGGAAGAAATACGACAGATAGAACGCCATCGGCACGAGGAAAGCGTTGACGTCGTCGAGGGTGAAGGCGAGTTTGACGAAAGTGATGAGCGGGCCATTCAGCCACGTCACGAACCCGAAGATGAAGAACAGCAGGCCGATCGTCAGGATACCTCTGACGCCGCCAGTGCTGCCGTCTGGGGATATCTCCGGACTCCTGTTATTCAAATCCCACTCCAAAGGCCCCTTTTGCTACGCCGACGCCATTCACCAGGGCGTAGCGCTAAGACATGGCAGCAACTTGAGAATCCCCATTTCCCCGTCAAAGTTAGCAGATCCGGCGACGCGGCGCCGCACCTATCGAAAGCGCGAAAATGCACGCATTTCTGTACGGAAGCTTTTGATTTTCACGAACTGGCGTACTATGTCGAACGCATGAAAAAGGGTGCTTGACGAAAGTATACTTTTTCTGAAAACTACTAGCTGATAACCCGACTGGGTATCCGATGCCGGGGCCTTGAACCCCGTTTGATTGGAGCCGCAATTGATCGTTTGTTCGTGCGCCGTAATCACTGATCGCGACATTGATGTTGCGGTTTCCGAAATCATGAGCACGGGTCCGGCCATTCTGCCGACTCCTGGCGTGGTTTTTCGCCATCTCAACAAGAAGATGAACTGCTGCCGCTGCGCGCCGCTGACGGTTTCGGCCATTTATGCCGCCATGGACCGGCTTGAGACGACCACACGCATCTGTCCGTTTGCACTGGCTGAAGCGCGCGCACGCCTTATCCGCATCGAAGAGCGCCGTGAGCGCCGCCAGCGCCGGATCGACGCGGAAATTGCAGAACGTCGTGCGCAGAGACGCCGCGCGGTCGCGTAACACTCTGAAAAATTTGGTGCCTTTGCAAAGGCGCGAGAAATCTCGCAAGCCTCTGGTTAAACTCGTTCTAATCCGCTAGTTGTCTACTTTAGAATGTTTCTGGATTTCCAGGACGGAAGCATTCGGAGATAACATTTGGCACGGAGCGGCGCCATGAAGGGCAATAAAGACGTCATCACCCGTCTCAATGAGGCATTGAAGCTCGAACTGGGCGCCATCAACCAGTACTGGTTGCATTATCGCCTCCTGGACAACTGGGGTTTTAAGAAGCTCGCCAAGAAAGAGCGCAAGGAATCGATCGAGGAAATGGAGCACGCGGATCGCCTGATCGACCGCATCATCTTCCTCGACGGCCACCCGAACCTCCAGCACGTCGCACCGCTGATGATCGGCGAGAACCTCAAAGAAGTTCTGGAATGCGATCTCAAGGGTGAGAACATCGCCCGCGATCATTACAAGAAATCGCGCGAGATCTGCCGCGACGTCGGCGACTACGTCACGATGCTGCTGTTTGAGGACCTTCTGAAGGACGAAGAAGGTCACATCGACTTCCTCGAAACGCAGCTCGACCTTCTCTCCAAGATTGGTGTCGAGAACTACGGCCAGCTCAATGCTGAGCCCGCAAGCGACGACGATCACTGATAAGTTGGCGCTTGCGGCACGCTTTCCGCGCGCCGGCCGCAAGCGCATACCTTCCCACTTGTCATCCTCGGGCTTGTCCCGAGGATCCGTTTCCCACCAACCTCGATGCAGGATGGATCCTCGGCATAAAGCCGACGACGACAAACTCTGCATCCACACCACCGTCATGCCGACGGAGGTCGGCATCCAGGCCATTGGCAGCACTTGCGCCGTTTATGGTTGACTGGATCCCGGCCTTCGCCGGGATGACGCTTGGTATCGCTCAGCGCCGTCCAAATAGCCGTTCGATGTCGGTGAGTTTGAGCGCGACGTAGGTCGGGCGGCCGTGGTTGCATTGGCCGGAATAGGGCGTCGCTTCCATCTGGCGAAGCAGTGCGTTCATCTCTTCGACAGTCAACCTTCGCCCAGAGCGCACGCTGCCGTGGCAGGCCATGCGGGAGGCCACGCTATCGAGGCGATCCTTCAAAGCGCGCGGCGCGCCATCCGCCCGTATTTCGGCGGCGAGATCTTTCACCAAGCCTTCGACGTCGGTATCGCCCAACAGCGCGGGCGTTTCGCGCACGGCGACCGCCCCCTCCCCGAAGCTTTCCAGCACAAGGCCGAGTTCGGTAAGCTCGTCGGCGCGATCCGCCAACAACGCAGCGTCGTCGGCATCGAGTTCGACGATCGCCGGAATGAGCAGGCCTTGCGTGGCGACGCCGCCATTCGCCAGGGCGGTTTTCAATCTCTCATAGACAAGACGCTCATGCGCGGCGTGCTGATCGACGATGACGAGGCCATCGCGCGTTTGCGCGACGATGTAATTCTCGTGCACCTGCGCGCGAACAGCGCCGAGCGGCTTGTCGATCGTGTGCTCGGCGACGGGGGGCGCGTGCATGACCGGCGCATTGGCACTTGGCGCATCGAAAACGGCGAACGGCGAGGGCGTGGTTTCCGCGAAAGCCGGTGGACGCGCGGGTGACGGCATCCAGGCGTAATCCGAAGGCATCTGAGGGGAATACTGTTGAGCCGCGGCATTCGGCAGAACGCCCGTCGCGAAACTCTCGACCGTCAGCACGCCGCCTTGCGCCGAGGCACGATGGCCCGCGGTCGCCAATGCGTCGGCCAGCGCACGCACGAGCATGGCACGGACACGGCCAGAATCACGGAACCGCACTTCGGCTTTGGCCGGATGCACGTTCACATCGACATCCGACGGCGCGACGTCGAGAAACAGCGCCAGCAGCGGCGAGCGTCCGCGCGGAATGAGATCGCCGTAGGCTGCACGGACCGCGCCGATCAGCAGCTTGTCCTTCACCGAGCGGCCGTTGACGAACAGGAACTGCTGCGCGCTATCGGGCCGGTGCAGCGTCGGCAAGCCAGCAAAGCCGAAGACACGCATAGGCGCAGACGCGCCGCTCGCCGCGCCGGAGACTTCAAGCGCGTCGATCATGAACTCGCGCCCCATGATGGCGCCGATACGTTCGAGCCAAGCAGCCGAGGAGCGATCGCCTTGCGCGAAAACCGTTGGACGCTTTTCGCCCGTTTGCAGTGTGAAGCCGATGTCAGGATGCGCCATCGCCAAACGGCGGACGACGTCGGTCACGGCCATCGCTTCGGCGCGCTCGGATTTCAGAAACTTCAGGCGCGCAGGCGTCGCGGAGAAAAGATCTCGGACCTCGACGACCGTACCGCGATTGACTGCCGACGGCGCTACGGGTGCTTTGGCGCCACGTGTGACGGCAATGGCCGAGCCTTGCGCGACGCCGTCCGTGCGCGAACGTATCTCCAGCCGCGCGATTGAGCCGATGGACGGCAGCGCTTCGCCGCGAAAACCCAGCGAGCGGATGTCGAACAGATCTTCTTCGTCGAGCTTCGAAGTCGCGTGACGTTCGACGGCGAGCGCGAGATCATCCGGGCTCATCCCGGAGCCATCATCGGTCACACGGATGAGCGACAGCCCGCCGCCCGAGACAACGACCTCGATGTGCGTTGCGCCGGCGTCGATGGCGTTCTCGACAAGCTCTTTGACGACGCTCGCCGGACGCTCGATCACCTCGCCCGCGGCGATGCGATTGATCGTTTCTGGCGATAGCTGCCGGATCGCCACCTTGAACGTTCCCCCCAGTCAAAAGGCGCCTAAGCGCCTTTCGCGAGGCGCTCTCTCGTCAGGACTTTCGCAAGCTCGACACCCGGTTGATCGAAGGGATCGACACCGAGTAGGCGCCCCGCGAGAATCGTTTCGATCATAAAGTGCATCAGCAGCGCGCCGATGGTCTTTTCGTCGAGTTTTGCAATGTCGATTGTTCGCACCGGACGCCCGGCGCGCGCCAAAGCCTCGGGCAGAGCATGCGACTGGGCGGAGACGATATCGCCAACGGTGTGGCCGCCAAGCATTTCGGCGCCAGCGATTCGCGCGAGTTCCGGGTCTATCCTGGGGCCAACGCCCTCGCTCGCGACACGTAGAATAGTCAAATAGTGATCGTGCGGACCATCCATGAAGAGCTGGAGCTGGCTGTGCTGATCGAGAGGGCCAAGCGCGCCGATCGGCGTCGTCCCCTCGCCGCCCTTGCCGAGGCTTTCTGCCCAGAGTTGCACGAACCACGCCGAGAGGCGGCCGAGCTTGTCGGCGTAGGGCATCATTACGAGCGTGGCGATGCCTTTTTCCTTCGACAGCGCGACGGCGGTGGCGGCGCCGACGGCCGGCGCGAAATCAGCCGCGGACTTGGCGGCGAGAAGCGCGTCGACCACGCTCTTGGCGCCAGCGCGAATGGCGCGCGCATCAAGACCGCGCGCGAGAGCCGCCATCAGGCCGACGTTGGTCAGACACGAAAAGCGGCCGCCGATGCCGGTGTGATGCTCGAGCATGGGAATACCGAACGTCGACAGCAGCGTGCGCAGGCCATTCGTCTTGCCGGGCTTGTCGGGCTCGGTGATGCCGAGAAACATTTTCGGGATTTGCGCTTCGAGACCCGCGGCTTTCACGGCCGTCAACGCGGCGATCGTTTGCGCCAGTGTTTCGGCGGTGCCCCCGGATTTCGACGTCACAATGAAGCGCGTCGTCGGCAGGTCTAGCGAGTCGAGAACACCTTGCAGCGTGCCGCCATCGAGGTTGGCATAGAAGCGCGTACGAGGACGCTTGCTCTGTCCCGGCAGCGCAACGCCGTAAATGCCCCAGCCTGCGATCTGCGCGAAAGTCTCGCCGCCGAGGCTCGATCCGCCGGTGCCGAAGAAGACAAGCGTCTTGGCGCCTTCGGAAAGTTTCGCGAGCGCCGCTTCGGCGTCAGCGATGTCCTGCTCCTCCTCGGCGATGCGCAGAAGCGGGAGACGGTCCTTGCGATAGTCGTCTTTCAGGGTTTCGATGTGCGGCCCGATACTGTCGAGCCAAGAGGCATAAGCCTGAGGCGCGAGACCGTGTTGGCCGATCGCGGTTTCCAGGCACCCATCAATATTCTGCTGAAACATATTCCCGTCGTGTCGCTGCCCGTCTTGCATGGCCGCTTCAACGCTCCCTACCTAAATCCGTTCCGGCCTAACCGATTTCGGATGTGCGGCCAAGTGCGCTTCGCGTTATGCCAAGGGGAGCGTTAACCGGCGTGCCAACAGTTATGGGACATGTGCCTATGAGATGTGCCGCAAAGACGCGGGACAGACCGGCCGTTATGCCGACGAAGAGCCTGCGCGAGCCGTATCGGCCCCGGTCAGGCACCGCTATTGTTTCTGCTTAGCTGGATCCTGGCCGCCGCCGGGACGACGTAAATGGAAACGGGGTCCCAAATGCCATCCCCGGATTAAATCCGAAGATGACATTTGCCTTTCGTCAGCCACGGGTCGGAGCGGCGACCGCGGGTTGTAGAACCGGCGGCGTTGCAGCGGAGTTCATGCCCACGGGCTTACCGACGATTGTGACAACCAGATTGTCCGGCTGCAGGAAGCGGGCCGCGACGCGCTTGGCATCGGCCAGCGTGACGGCGTTGATCATCGCGTTGCGATTCTCAACGTAGTCGGGACCGAAGCCTTCCTGCATCAAGCCCAGAAGCTGCGAGGCGATCTTCGAGTTGGTGTCGAAGCGCAACGCATAAGAGCCCGTGAGATAATCTTTCGCCGCCTGAAGGTCTTCCGCTGTCGGGCCGTTGTCGGCCATCTTCTTCATTTCGCTACGGATGATCTTGAGGCTCTCAGCCATCGACGCGTTCTTGGTCGCGACGCTGCCGACAAGGATCGATGCGTGCTGATAGGGCTGCAGATAGGTGTAAACCGAATAGGCCAAACCGCGCTTTTCGCGGACCTCTTCCATCAGCTTGGCCGAAAAGCCTCCGCCGCCGAGGATGTGGTTGACGACGAACGCCGTGATGAAATCCGGGTCTTTACGCGGCATGGCGCCAACGCCGAAAACGGCGACCGATTGCGGCACGCCCATCTCGACGATCTTCTGGCTGCCGCCCTTCACCGGCGCAGTCTGGGCGACGGGCGCCAGATCGGCCTTGGCGGGCAGGCTGCCGAAGACATCATCGAGCAGTTTGCCAAGCTCGGCAGCATTGATATCGCCGACCGCGACAACCTTCAGATTGTCGCGCGCGAAGTTGTGCTTGTGATAGGCCACGAGATCGTCGCGCGTGATCTTCGAGACGGTTTCGGCCGTACCCGTCGCCGAACGACCATAAGGATGGTCCGGGAACGCCTGCGCGTACCATTCACGGATCGCGACCTTGTCGGGATCTTTATCGGCATAGGCGAGGTTGGCGAGAAGCTGCTGCTTGATGCGCTCGACGGCATCGGTGTCGAAGCGCGGCTTCTGCACGGAAAGCTTTAACAGCTCTACGGCCTTATCGCGGTTCTTCGTCAACGTCTCGAACGAACCGTAGAGCGAATCCTTGCTGTCGTCGTAGCTCATGCGCATGGCGATATCTTCCATGCGCTCCTGATAGTCTTCGGATTTGATGTCGCCGGCACCCTCGTCCATCATCGCGGTGAGGAAGTTGGCGAGGCCTTCCTTGCCGACCGGGTCCTGGCTGCTGCCACCGTCAAATGCGTAGCGCAAAGACAGCAGCGGAACGCTGTGCTCTTCGACGAGCCATGCCTCGATACCACCGGGAGATTTGATTTTCTGAATATTCATTGCTGATGCTGGCTGACTTGCGGATGCGGTGAACAACAGGGCCAAGGCCGGAAGGGCCGAGACGATGCCGAGGCGGGCTGCATGGTGAACGACCTTTGCAGCCGCGCGTGAGATTACTGTCATCAATATCACCTCAATACGCCGCCTGCGGACGGGGGCGGAAGATCGTCGTTGGCCTGCGCAACGCCCGACTGGTCGGGAACGAGGTAACCCGTCACTGAATCCTTGATGTCGAGGTACTGAGCAGCGGCTTTCTTCACGTCGTCGGTCGTGACCTTGGAGATATTGTCGGGCCACGCTTCGACTTCGGCGACCGTGCGGCCGACGGCGAGGTTCCAGCCATAGCGGCGCGCGAGCGTCGCTTGGTTGTCGCTGTCGTAGACGTAGTCGGCGAGATAGCTGTTCTTGGCGCGCGTCAGTTCTGCGTCGGTGACGCCGTTCTTGACGATGTCGGCCAGGACAGCATCGATGCCGGCTTCGACCTTTTCGAGCGGCACGCCATCTGCGGCGATGCCGTAGAGCGAGATCGTGCCGCCGTCGAGACCGTAGCCGGAATAGTCGCCGCCGGCGCTGGAGGCGATTTTCTGCTCGACGACGAGCTTCTTGTAGATGCGGCTTGTTGAGCCCGAGCCTGCGATCTTCATCAGCAGGTCAAGCGCTTCGGCTTCGCCGGGCTTGGCCGTGACGTAGCTCGGCGCCTGATAGTAACGCTGCATCAGGTAATTGCCCGCACGCGGATCTTTCAGCACCAAGCGGCGCGCGACAAGCTGCGGCGGCTCACCCGGACGATGGCGAACGGAAGAGACGGCCGGGTTGGACGGGATCTTGCCATAGGTGTCTTCGGCGAGCTTCTTCACTTCAGCATCGGTGACGTCGCCCGAAACGACCAGGATGGCGTTGTTGGGGGCGTAATAGTGCTTGTAGAAATCAAGCGCGTCCTGACGTGAGAGCTGCGCCATCTCGCGATACCAGCCGATCACCGGCTTATGATACGGGTGATTGAGATAGAGCGCGGCGTTCATCTGCTCATCGAGCAACGCCGAGGGATTGTTGTCGATGCGCGAGCGGCGCTCTTCGAGGATGACATTCCGCTCGGTCAGCACTTCCTTTTCGTCGAGCCGCAGGTTGACCATGCGGTCGGCTTCCATCTCCATCATCTTGCCGAGACGGTCTTTCGAGACGCGCTGAAAGTAGGCGGTGGCGTCGTTGCCGGTGAAGGCATTGTCCTGACCGCCGAGACGGCTGACGATTTTGGAGAATTCGCCGACTGGAATCTTGTCGGTCGATTTGAACATCAGATGCTCAAGGAAGTGGGCAATGCCGGATTTGCCGAGCACCTCGTCGGCGGCGCCGACTTTGTACCAGACCATGTGCGTTACGACCGGCGAGCGGTGATCTGGAATGACGACAACATCCATGCCGTTCGACAGCTTGAATTCCGAAGCACGGGTGGTGCCGTCGGCGGCGCGGGCTTGTGGGGTAACTGCGAGCATCAGGGTGGCCAATACGGTTAAGAGGCTAATACGGGAGCACGTCGCTAGACGCATTATGGCGATCCTTCGAACCGAATGCAGTAGTTTGCTCCCTAGCGTTTTTGATCCTACCCCAAACTGCAGAGCCGGGGATTACTTTCGCGAGAAGGCGCGGACGCCGGATAGCGGGAAGCCGCGCCAGTGAGCGGCAGATGGGCAATCAAAGTCAAATGACAAGGCGTTCATCTCAAGGCGCGTCAAACCTCGCCCCGATCAATATTTTTACGGCAATGGAAACATTCGGTTATTGCGCGTTCGCAGCGGTCACTGCGTCGAGGATGTATCTTCGCCGCCCGTGTCCTCGTAGGGCTTTTTCTGCGTCCACTTCTGAACGGCCGTGAAGATAGAGGGGTGGCAAGGGCCGAGCGGGCCGGCCGCGGATTCGGCAGATGAATCGCCCCGCTGCATCGGCTCGGTATAATTCTTCTGGCAGTATTCCGCCTGCTGCTTTTCGAGCGCGGCCTGATCGACGACTTTCTTTCGATCGGGGTCTTGAATGGAGGCAAGCGACGGCTGATCGGCCCTTCCGCTTCCGGGTGGCGGCAGCGAGTCTGTCGGCGGCAGCGTCAGCGGTTGGCGGACGGCCATTTTTGGATCGCCTTCCGGCGTGGACGGGCCGTTCAGGCCCACCATGTCAAAAACCTTGCCGTTCAGCTGGACGCCGTCAAAGCCACCGCAGCCGCCCAAAATCAGCGTCAGTGCCGCGACAGAAAGGCCGATTTTTCGCCCGTTTTTCAACGACATGCTTTTTTGTCCGTGCCAGACCGACACGCCCCCAAGCCCACTTAGGCCGACTTTACGGCGCTAATGCGACTCGCCCCTGAAGGACTCATACAACAAGCCAATTACCCCGGCAACGATGGCCACATCGGCGATGTTGAAGACGTACCAGTGAAAACCGTACGCATGGAATGAGAAGAAGTCGGCGACGCCGCCCAGGTGAAGCCGATCAATGGCGTTGCCCAGCGCGCCACCAATGATCAGTCCGAGGCTTAAGGCCATGAGGCGGCTGCCGCGGCTCCAGTTGAGCCAAAGCCACAGACCAAAGCTGGCGGCGACGGCAAACGCGACGAGCAGATATTGGCCGGTCATGCTCGCCTGATTGAAGAGCGAATAGCTGATGCCGATGTTCTTGACGTAGACGAGATCGAGGAACGGACCGACCGTGACGCGGCCCTTTGCTTCGATGTCGTAGACGTGCAGCATCCACCACTTGTGGAACTGGTCGATTGCCATCGTCAGGACGATGACGGCAAACGCCAGCGGCGCCGTGCGGCTCCAGAAGATGCTTCGCGAGGACGCTACATCCGTCATACCGTTGCTCCGGCGTCGATCTCGCGCATGGCGGCAGCGTCGCGGGCCGACAGCTCCGGATACGCAGGATCGGAACCGACGTCCTTCGTGATGCGCCACGAACGCGCGCACTTTTTCCCTTCGGCGCGCTTCACGACGACGCCGACGCCCGGCTCATTCGGAAGCGTGAAGGCACCGCTTGGCGGCGCATCGACCGAGATCGAAATGCCGGACGTGATGCAGACTTCCGCCATGTCAACGCCATCGAGACCCGACATCAAATCCGCGTCGGTGACGAACACGTCGGGCGCGGCTTCGAGCGACGAGCCGATCTCCTTTTCGGCTCGGGCGATTTCGAGTGCGCCTGTCACGACGCTGCGGACTTCCTTCACGCGATCCCACTTGGCAGCCAGATTGTCGTCACGCCACTCGCGCGGGATCTTCGGGAACGGCATTAAGTGCACGCTCTCGGCTTCGTCCGCTTTGTAGAGCAGCCATGCCTCTTCCACCGTGAACGACAGGATCGGCGCGAGCCAGCGGATCAGCGCATCGCACAGCTTGTCGATGACGGTGAGCGCCGCCTTGCGCTTCAGGCTCGACGGCGCTTCGCAATAGAGCGTGTCTTTGCGAATGTCGAAATAGAACGCCGACAGCTCGGTATTCATGAACTGCGAGAGCAGGCCGATGATCTTGCGATAGTCATAATGCTCATAGGCCTTGCGGATCTCGTGATCGAGTTCGGCAAGACGATGCAGCATGAGCCGCTCAAGCTCGAACGGCTTCATCGCGGTTACCGGCACGGCTTCTTCGGGTTTGAAGTGCGCCAACGCGCCGAGCATCCAGCGTAGCGTGTTCCGCAGCTTGCGGTAGGTTTCCGAGAATGTCTTCAGGATTTCCGAGCCGATGCGCAGATCGTCAGAATAGTCGGATGCGGAAACCCAAAGGCGGAGAATATCGGCGCCGGACTTCGACATCACGTCTTGCGGCGCGACGACATTGCCGAGCGACTTCGACATCTTCTGCCCCTTCTCATCCAGCACGAAGCCGTGAGTCAGCACGATGTCGTAGGGCGCGTCGCCGCGCGTACCGCAGCTTTCAAGCAGGGACGAATGGAACCAGCCGCGATGCTGGTCGGAGCCTTCGAGGTACATGACGCGGTCCTGGCCACCCTCGCGCTTGCGGCGCAGGCCTTTGAAACCGGGGAAAGCCGTCGGATCTTCAAGCGTAAAGGCGTGCGTCGATCCTGAATCGAACCAGACGTCGAGCACGTCTTTCACCTGCTCCCACTTGTTCTTGTCTTTCGGCGAGATGAAGCCTTTGAGGAAGCGATCTTTCGCGCCTTCCTCGAACCAGACATCGGCGCCCTTTTCGTAGAAAGCTTTTTCGATGCGTGCGATCAGTTCGTCCGACTTTTCGAAGCCGGGGCCGGGGATCACCTCGTCCGTCTCGACATTGCGGAAAACGGTGATCGGCACGCCCCACGCGCGCTGGCGCGAGACGACCCAGTCGGGCCGGTTCTCGATCATGCCGGTGATGCGGTTCTCACCTGCTGCCGGCACCCACGCGACACGCTTGATCTCGTCGAGCGCAAGCTGGCGGAGCGTTGGCGCGTTATGTCCTCTTTTGTTCGCGCTTGGCGACTCCCCTTCGGGGAGCCGGCCGCCAAGCGCGGAAAGTGGCTTATCCATCGAGATGAACCACTGCGGCGTGTTGCGGAAGATAACCGGCTTCTTCGAGCGCCACGAGTGTGGGTACTGATGCTTCAAGCGTCCGCGCGCGATGATGTTTCCGGCTTCGGCCAACGCCTTGATGACGGCGTCGTTGGCATCACCCTTGTCGCCGTTCTCTTTCAACACGCGCTTGCCTTCGAAGCCGGGCGCCAATTTCGTCAGCATGCCGTCGGCGTCGACGGTGAAGGGGATTTCGGTGTCGATGCCGCGATCGCGCAGCTTCTTCTGGTTCGCGATCCAGATGTTGTAGTCGTCAGCGCCGTGGCCCGGCGCAGTGTGGACGAAGCCCGTACCGGCGTCGTCGGTGACGTGATCGCCGTCGAGCATCGGCACATCGAAGGCATAGCCGAGGTCGCGCAGCGGATGCTCACACACGAGATGGCGCAGCTCGAACGCGCTGACTGTTTCGCGCTTCTCGTAGGCTTCAACCTTGGCTGCCTTCATCACGTCGGCGGCAAGCTTGTCGGCCAGGATGTAACGGTCGCCGACCTTCGCCCAGTTGCCGTCGGGCGCAGCCGTCACCTCGTAAAGCCCATAGGTGATCTTCGAGGAGAAGCTGATCGCGCGGTTGCCGGGAATCGTCCACGGCGTCGTCGTCCAGATGACGACCGAGGCGCCAAGTAGATTGTCCGGCGTCCACTCGGGATGGAGTTCGGGCGGCAGATCGGCTTGCGAGATATAGTCGAGTTCCGGGAGCGCCTTCGCTGGGAACTTCACCCAGATCGTGTCGGACTGATAATCCTGGTACTCGATTTCAGCCTCAGCCAGCGCCGTCTTCTCGACGACGGACCACATGACCGGCTTCGAACCACGATAAAGCTGACCGGTAGCGGCGAACTTCATCAGCTCGCGCGCGATGATGCTTTCGGCGCGATAGTCCATCGTCAGGTACGGGCGTTCCCAGTCGCCGACGACGCCGAGACGTTTGAATTCCTCGCGCTGGATATCGATCCAGTGGGCGGCGAACTTGCGGCATTCATCGCGGAAGGCGTTGATGGCGACCGGATCTGAGAAGTTCGGCTTCTCCTGGCCCTTGGCGCGGTACTGCTCCTCGATCTTCCATTCGATCGGCAGGCCGTGGCAGTCCCAGCCCGGCACGTAGTTGGAATCGTTGCCGAGCATCTGGTGCGATTTGACGACCAAGTCCTTCAGGATCTTGTTCAGCGCGTGGCCGATGTGGATGTTGCCGTTGGCGTAGGGCGGGCCGTCGTGGAGGGTAAACTTCACGCGACCTTTCGACTGCGAACGCAGCTTTTCGTAAAGGCCGATCTCGTCCCAGCGCTTCAAGAGCTTGGGTTCGAGTTCGGGCAACCCGGCGCGCATAGGAAAGTCGGTCTGCGGCAGGAACAGCGTTTTGCCCCAATCGCGTCCGGCAGCAGCTTCCGGAGTTGCACTTGCCTTGTCGGCAGCCTTGGCGTCTTTCGACATCAGTTGAGCTTTCAATTCCAAAGGAAATCAGCGCGGGTTCTAGCAAGGTGCGTCCGCCAAGTCATCCTGCGCCTGACTGCGGCGCCTCCCACTAACTAACGTCATCCCGGCGCAGGCCGGGATCCAGACAAGCCTTGGAAATCACCCTTTTTTCCGGCTTGGCTGGGCCCCGACCTTCGTCGGGGTGACGGTATGGATGGGGAGATCGGATGTTTTCAGCTTGTTATCGTCGGCTCTGTGCCGAGGATCCATTTATCCACTTGCTTCGCTGCCGATGAATCCTCGGGCCGAGCCCGAGGATGACGAAGGTTAAGACTTGGCCAAAACTGCTTTCACCGCCGCGATGTCTTTGTCCATCTGGGCGACCAGCTCTCCGACCGTGTGAAATTTCCGATCGGCGCGAATGAAATCAATGAATTCGACCTCCATGTCGCGGCCATAGAGGTCGCCGTTGAAGTCGAACAGGAAGACTTCCAGCACCGGCATGCCGTCGTCGAACGTCGGCCGGGTGCCGAGATAGGCGGCGGCGTCATGCGGCACGCCGTCGAAATAGGCCTTCACAGCATAAATGCCGTGGCCGAGCGTCGTCCCTTTCGGCATCGGCAGGTTGGCGGTCGGGTAGCCCATGCCGGTGCCACGCTTGGCGCCGCCGACGACCTTGCCCGCGACGCGCCACGGCTCACCCAGCACGTGGGCGGCGCCTTTGACGTCGCCCTGCGCCAGATAAAGCCTGACGGCCGAGGAAGAGAACGGTTCGCCCGCTTCGGCAACTGGCGGCATGACGGTCACTCCAAATCCAAGTTCTTCCCCGGCGCGCAACATCATCTCTGGATTGCCGCTGCGCTTATGGCCGAAATAAAAGTCATAGCCGATGACGACGTGACTGGCGCCAAGGCCCGCCACGATCACGCGCTCGATGAAGTCTTCGGCGGTCAGCCCGGCGATTTCGGCGTTAAACGGCTCGACAAACGCAATATCGAGACCGAGGCCCGCGAAGATCTCGAGCTTGCGCCTGAGCGGCGTCAACCGGAAGTGGGCCTCATTCGGCTGGAAAAACTCGCGCGGATAAGGCTCGAACGTCAGCACAGATGCGCGGACGTTCTTTTCGGCAGCGCGCGATTTCGCTTCCGAGATCAGCGCCCGATGGCCGCGATGGACGCCGTCGAAATTGCCGATGGCGACGGCCGAACCGCGATATTCCGGCGGAACGTGCTTGTATCCATGGATCACGTGCATTCGGCACAGCCTCGTCGGAGTTCCCGGTGACATACCTATTAAGGGAAAACGATCGCGGGCTAGACTGCCTTTACCTCGGCCGGCCAGGAACCATCAGAACCGCTTCGCCGGTCAGCACCGGTTTACCTGCGACGGAGCACAAGCACTCGAAGCGCGCGCGCTTTTTATCGGGAATGAGTTCGACGAGCCGGACCAGGGTTTCGACGCGGTCGTCGATCTTGACGGGGCCGCGGAAATTCAGCGTCTGGGAAATGTAAATGGCGCCGGGACCGGGCAGCTTCATGCCGAAAATGGCCGAGATGTAGCCCGCCGACAGAATGCCGTGCGCAATCCGTTCCTTAAAGATCGTCTTGGCGGCGTATTCAGCGTCGAGGTGGACCGGGTTGTAGTCACCAGACAGCGCCGCGTAGGCAACGATATCCGCCTCGCTGACTATTCGCGACATCGAGGCTTCCTGACCGACCTCTAAGTCTTCGAAATATTTGGTTCGGCCGGCTGTTGCGAGCATTCAGACGTCCCTGCATGTTATTGAGCCAGATCATTGGACCAAGCCATTTTTCTCGAACACTAACCCGCTACAAACGCTGCCTGCAACCATACTAGACCAGTTATGGCTGCGGCCTTGTTGCATTTGATTAAGGCAATGAGCCTTGCATCGAGGCGGTTGGAGGCGTTATAAAGAACCATTCCCTTTAATTTACCGTTTTAGCCGCCCTTCGCGATCCCTTGCGAAGGACCGAACGAGGACACCATGAGCGACCGCCGCCCCCTAATGCCGAAAGCCACCGCCGTTTGGCTGGTGGAGAACACGGCGCTCTCCTTCGATCAGATTGCCGAATTCTGCGGCCTGCATCCGCTTGAGGTTAAGGGTATCGCCGATGGCGAAGTCGCGCAGGGCATCAAAGGCATGGACCCCGTGACGACGGGGCAGCTGACGCGCGAAGAAATCGCGCGGGGCGAAAAGAACCTTTCGCACAAGCTCCAGCTTGCCGTCAGCAAGGTCGAGCTGCCGCCGATGCCGCAAACGCGCAAGGGACCGCGCTACACGCCGGTTTCGCGCCGTCATGACCGGCCGAACGCCGTGCTCTGGCTGCTGCGTAACCATCCGGAATTGAAAGACAGCCAGATCATGCGCCTTGTCGGGACGACCAAGCCGACGATCGCGCAAATCCGCGACCGCACGCACTGGAACTCGGCACAGCTGACGCCGCAGGATCCGGTGACGCTCGGCCTTTGCTCGCAGATCGATCTCGACGCCGAGGTGAAGAAGGCGGCGCGCCGGTCGGAGCGGGAGCGCAAAGAGGGGGGCGGCGAAGAGCTGGATCGCGCCGGGACGCTGTTGCCTGCCGCCGAGACGACGGCGCGGGCCGAGATTTTGGCACCGAAGGCAGCAGAAGAGTCTGAAGAGACGCCCGAGCAGGAGCAGGCCCGCGTTTTCGCCAAGCTCAAGGAAATGTCGTCCGCACCCAAGGACGAGACCGAAGACGAGTAACGGCCGTTGGGCCGTTATTTGCCTATCTTTCCGCTCCGGTACGAAGCGACCGCATCCTCGATCTGCGCTGCATAATGCACGAGCGGCGTGCGAAGTCCGGCAGCCAGGAGCGTGCGGCGCACGTTCCGGCTGGCTGACGTGAAATAAAGCTTCGTCCCGGAACGCGTAAGCTTGTGCGCAAAGCCCTCCAGCGTGCGCGCCGCCGTGCTGTCGACGAGCGGCACGTCCGCGAAATCCAAAATGAAAAGTTTCGGGCTGGCACCGACGCGGTCCAGCACCGTACCGACGGCCGCGGTCGCTCCGAAGAAGAACGCGCCGGAAATGCGGTAGACCATCACGTCGTTGCCGAGATCCGCGGGCTGCTCGGTATCGGAGACATCGGCGACATCGTCCCTGATGAGAGGCGCGCCGGTTTCGATCTCGACGGCTTCCGCCATGCGATGAAGAAAGAGGAAGGCGCCGAGAGTCACGCCGACCGCGATGGCCGTCGTCAGGTCGACGAAGATCGTCAGCAGGAAGGTTGCGAGCAGAACGGCGGCGTCGCCCCACGAGGAGCGCAACAGCGCCGCAAACTCCGCCTTCTCGGCCATGTTCCAGGAGACGATCGCCAGAACTCCGCCAAGGCTCGCAAGCGGGATATAGGCCGCGAGCGGCGCGGCCACGAGCATGAACAGCAGGACGAAGACCGCGTGCAGCATGCCTGAAACGGGGCCGTGCGCTCCGGCGCGGACGTTTGTGGCGGTGCGCGCGATCGTTCCCGTCACGCACATGCCGCCGAACGTGACGGCCGCGATGTTGGCCGCGCCCTGCGCGACGAGTTCGCAATTCGAGCGGTGACGGCGGCCGGTCATACCGTCGGCGACGACAGCGGACAGCAAACTTTCGATGGCGCCGAGAAGTGCAATTGAAATGGCGTCGGGTAGTGCAGCCTGCAATTTGGCAATATCGAACGCCGGCAAATGCGGCGCGGGCAACGTGCGCGGCACTTCGCCAAACCGCGAGCCGATGGTCGCGATGTCGAGACCCAACACCCAGGCGAGGACAGAGGTCACGCCCACGGCGATCAGCATTCCCGGCCAGGTCGGCCTCCATCGGCGCAAGCCGACGATCAACGCAATCGACAGCACGGAGACTGCAAGGGTCGCCGGATTGAGCGTTCCGATATGGGAACCGAGCGCGGCGAGCTTCGGCAATAGCGCGGCAGGCTCGTGGGCGAGATTGAGGCCCAGGAGATCCTTGATCTGACTGGCGAAGATGATGACGGCGATGCCCGCCGTAAAACCGACCGTCACCGGAAACGGGATATACTTGATGTAGGTGCCGAGGCGCAGA
The DNA here is from genome assembly GCF_000253295.1 of Hyphomicrobium sp. MC1. Lineage (NCBI taxonomy): Bacteria > Pseudomonadati > Pseudomonadota > Alphaproteobacteria > Hyphomicrobiales > Hyphomicrobiaceae > Hyphomicrobium > Hyphomicrobium sp. MC1. Next base: position 3,690,216 of record NC_015717.1, read on the forward strand.
AAGCCGGCCGCCATCATGATCAGGCCCGCCATCGCGGTCGCCAAGACCAGGCCGTCATAGCCGCGCTGCTCCACGATCGTCGCGATCAACACGATGAAGGCCCCGGCAGGGCCGCCGATCTGGTAGCGGCTGCCGCCGAGCGCCGAAATCAAAAAGCCGCCGACGACGGCCGTGAACAAACCTTTTTCGGGCGAGAGCCCGGAACCTATGGCAATGGCCATCGACAAAGGCAGAGCCACGATGGCGACGGTCAGACCCGCGACGGTATCGGCGCGCAGGTCATTCCAGCGGTATCCCTCACGCAAGACCGTCACGAGCTTGGGCGTGAACAGGTCAGCCCAGCTCGGTCGTCCGCGTGCGGATCTACTGGTTACCGAAGTGTCCATGTCTCCGTCTCCCATTTTGACAAGGAGCGGCGAGATCGTCGGCTGCACCGTCGGCGGTCGTCGTCGCGAAAGCTCAGATCTGCGGGCGTTCAGAAGTGCCGGTGCACTCAGACGCTCCCCTTTTTGCCTCGGCCGTGGCCCGGTGCCGGGGGCGCGGCCTTCACGGGCTGCCGCTCCCTCAGACGAACGCCCCGGCCCTGTCCGGTGCTCGGCATATTCTCACCGATGAGTTCGACGCCTGCGGCTTCGAACGCCGCGACGACTTTCGTCAACGTATCGACGACGCCGCGAACATTGCCGCTGCTCGCTTCCATGCGCTGGATCGTCGGCAGCGAGACGCCAGCCCGGTCAGCAAGCGTCTGCTGGTCGATGCCGAGAAGAGCGCGACCTGCACGCATCTGCGAGGCCGTGATCAAGCGCAAAACCCCTGTGCCGATTCTAAAGCCCTATGCCTAAGTATTGATGCTTTAAACATCAAGATGAATATTTGAAACATGATCTAGATCAATGGCACGGTTGCCCTCGTCCCTGGCGGCTGCTCGCATTGGTGGATCAAGCTGAAATCCGGCATTGTCGGCTCAAGGCGCATTCGCTAGCGTCGTTCCATGCTCGGACCAGCTTTCAGCTTTGAAAGTTCTGAGCGTTCGCGTGCAGGAAGAAGCAGGGCAGCAATCGTGTCGAACCCTTTTGAGCACCACCTCGATAAGAATCCGGCAAACTATCAGCCGTTAACGCCCCTTTCGTTCCTGCCGCGGTCGGCGATCGCCGCGCCGAACCACACAGCCATCATTCATGGCAACGCACGCATCTCGTACGCGGAATTCTACACCCGCTGCAAAAAGCTCGCGTGCGCGCTGGCGCAGAAGTACATCGGACCGGGCGACACCGTCGCGGTCATGCTCGCCAACACGCCGCCGATGCTCGAAGCGCACTACGCAGTGCCAATGGTCGGCGCAGTTCTGCTGACACTCAACACGCGTCTCGACCCGGCTATCCTCGCGTTCCAGCTCGATCATGGCGGCGCGAAAGTTCTCATCACGGACCGCGAGTTCGCAAACATCATGAAGCCTGCCTTGGCGATGGCCAAGGTGAAGCCGATCATCATCGATTATAACGATCTCGAATTCCCACAGACGGGCGAGGCGCTTTCGTCAATCGACTATGAAGCGTTCCTGCAAGGGGGTGATCCGGATTTCAAATGGCGCTGGCCGAAAGACGAGTGGGAAGCGATCTCGCTCAACTATACGTCCGGCACGACGGGCAATCCGAAAGGCGTCGTCTATCATCATCGCGGCGCGGCGCTGATGTGCTACGCGAACGCGATCTCGACCGGTATGACACGCTTCCCGGTGTATCTGTGGACACTGCCGATGTTCCACTGCAACGGCTGGTGCTTCCCGTGGACGATCACGATGGTGCAGGGCACGCACGTGTGTCTTCGCTGGGTGCGGGCCAAGGCGATGTACGATTACATCGTGGCGCACAAGGTTTCGCATCTTTCCGGCGCGCCGATCGTGATGGCGACGCTGCTCAACGCACCGGACGACGAAAAGCAGAAGATCGAGCATGGCGTCGCGTTCAATCACGCTGCCGCCCCGCCGCCTGCTTCGGTGATTTCCGCGATGACGGACGCCGGTTTCCAACTAACCCATCTCTACGGGCTGACGGAGACATATGGGCCGGCGACGATCAACGAATGGGATGCATCATGGAGTGACCTGCCACCAGCCGAACGCAGCGCCAAACGCATCCGCCAGGGCGTGCGCTATGTAGCGCTCGAAGGCTTGAGCGTTCGCGACCCGGAGACGATGCAGGAAGTGACGCCCGATGGCGAGACACTGGGCGAAGTCATGTTCCGCGGCAATATCGTGATGAAGGGCTATCTCAAGAACGAGAAGGCGACGGATGAAGCGTTCGCCGGAGGGTGGTTCCATTCCGGGGATCTCGGCGTGATGCACCCGGACGGCTACATTCAGCTGAAGGATCGCTCGAAGGACATCATCATCTCGGGCGGCGAGAACATCTCGTCGATCGAAGTCGAGGAGGTACTTTACAAGCATCCGGCGGTGGCGTTCTGCGCCGTGGTTGCAAAGCCCGACGAGAAGTGGGGCGAGACGCCGTGCGCCTTCATCGAGCTGCGGCCGGGAACGACGGCGACCGCCGACGAGATCATCGAGTGGTGTCGCGCTGGCCTCGCGCGCTACAAGGTTCCGCGCCACATCGTGTTCGCCGAAGTGCCGAAGACCTCGACCGGCAAGATCCAGAAATTCAAATTACGCGAGATGGCTAAAGACGCGTGAGCGTATATCCGCACGGAACTTCCGTTGCGCGTGATGCTTTCACAGGTATCCGTTGTGAAGGAAAGTTCTGTTGCCCGCCGCTGCACCGTTTCCCGATTGGTTGATTATTCTGTCGTGGTCGGCGCTCTATCTGGGCGTCGGATGTGCGGCGCTGATCCTGGTCGATGTGGCGCGTTTTCCCCAGCACATGGGGATCATGAATATCGTTTGGCCGGTGACGGGGCTGTTCGGTACGGTGTTGGTTGCGGCCCTTTATTTCAAGTACGGGCGCAACGCCGAGCCGTCGCATCGCGGCGAAACGCACCGAACGCCGGAGACGCCGTTTCCGATCATGGTGGCGAAAGGAACGCTCCATTGCGGCGCAGGCTGCACGCTCGGCGACGTGATTGCCGAGACGCTGGCATTCCTCTTTCCGGCCATCGCTATTCTGTTCGGCTGGAAAACGATCTTTGCCGACAAGACGTATGCCGTTTGGATTCTCGATTTCGTACTCGCCTTCGGGCTCGGCATCGTCTTCCAATATTTCGCCATCGTGCCGATGCGCAAATTGGCACCCGCTGAGGGGGTGCGAGAGGCCATCAAGGCGGACGCGCTGTCGCTCATCTGCTGGCAGATTGGGATGTATGGACTGATGTTTCTGGCGCAACGCTATTTCAGCGCGTCGTTCGACCAACAGGCGAGGCCGGACAGTCCGGTGTTCTGGTTCGCCATGCAGATCGCGATGGTCGCCGGGTTCGTCACCAGCTTTCCGGCGAACTGGTGGCTCATTCGCGCGGGCATCAAAGAAAAGATGTAAGATCCACGCCGAGCAAAGCCGTCAGTACGGCACGGGACCGGTGCCGAGGTGCGAAATATCGGGCTCGGGCCAGATCACCGGCACGAGCAAGCGGCTGGCGATCAACTGTGCGCCACTCATCGACAGATGGTTGTTGTCGAAGTAAAGCACGGCGCCGTCAGCGTAGGGCTTGCAGCGTTTGTCGGAGCACAGCTCCGATGACACGGGAACGAAGACGGCTCCATGCTCCGTCGCGATGGCGTTCAGACGCGCCTCGACGGCATGGACTTGCTTGGCGCCATACTTGAACGAAAAGTCGTTCGGGTCGCGACCCTTCGCCGTCCAGCGCGCAACCGCCGCCGGGATGCCGGATGCTTCAGGCAGGTCAGGCACAGGGCCAAGGACGACGACGCGATGCCCGGCGGCTTGCAGCGTCGCGATGGTGCGCTCGAAGCTTGGCCAGAACTGATCGGGATACTCGCGATCCCAGGCGAGCGAATAGGTCGCCAGCACGACGGTCGCGGGCGAGATCGACGTCAGCCGGTCGATGATGCCGGAGTTGTAGTGCTCGCAGCGATCGTCTGCCGGGAACGTGAAACCGGCAGCGGGCGGACAGCCTGAGGCCGTGATCTGGCGGACGCTGGCGTGCCGGGCTTTTGCAAACTCGCCCAGCGCGGCGCTGAATTCGGCGCCGTGGCTGTCGCCGTAGACGATGACGCTTGGCGCGACGTCATCGCCGATGATGCAGGTATCATCGAAGGAGCGTTTGCCCTCGCCGTGGAAATGGCATTTCTCGCGCAGCGGGCTGGCATCAGCTTGCGCAGCGGCGATCTGGAGGACGGCGTCGGGGAAACGCTGCGGCATGCCGTTGAGCCCGACGAGGACCGTCGCCGAGGCGGTCAGCGCGCCGAGGCCCAGCGTGCCGCCTTTGAAGATCGCACTCGGCGAATAGCCCGCAGAGCCGCGGCGACGGAATGGCTGCTCGACGAAATACCACGTCGCAGTGGCAAGGCCGACGGCGGCCGTTGCGAGCGCCAATTGCTCGATGCCGGAGAGGCGCTCGGCTGTCAGGACCTTGGTGAAGACGATCAGTGGCCAGTGCCAAAGATAGAGACTGTACGAGATAAGGCCGAGCAGCATCAGCGGCCGGAATGTCAGCACGCGCGTGCCGAAAGCACTTTCGGGGCCGCCGCTTCTCCCCTCGCCGGCCCAGATTGCCATCGCCGTACCGACGCATGGCAGAAGGGCTGCGGCGCCGGGGAATGGCGTCTTCGACGTATAAACGAAAATTGCGACGGCGATTGCCGTCAGGCCGAGCGCTGCCGCCGCTTCGCTTTGAAGGCGTGAAGTCGGGCGCGGCAAAAGCCCGAGCGCGACGATGGAGCCAGCGAGAAGTTCCCAAGCGCGCGAATGCAGGAGGTAGAACGTCGCCATCGGATGCGCGGGCAGGAAGACGATGCTGGCGACAAGCGATGCCGCGAACGCCAGCCAAACAGTCGCCCCGAGCGCCCGCGGCCACCAGCGAAAAACCGCCATCAGCACGAGCGGAAAGACGACGTAGAACTGCTCTTCGATGCCGAGGCTCCAGGTATGGAGCAGCGGCTGGGTGCCACTTCCGGGGTCGAAGTAGCCGGAATGCTGGAAGAACCAGACGTTACTGTAGGACAGCGCTGCCGCCATCAGGCTCGACGCGTAACGCTGCAGCTCGTCGGGCAGAAGAAACGCCATCGCCGCGACCGTCGTGCAGGCGCAAACGAAAACAAGGGCGGGCACGATGCGCCGGATGCGGCGCTCGTAAAAACGCGCGATGCTGAATGTCCCGGCGCGCAGTTCGGCGGCAATCAATCGGGTAATCAGAAAGCCGGAGAGAACGAAGAAAATATCGACGCCGACGAAGCCGCCGGTCACGAACGGCAGGTCGAGGTGATACGCCACGACCGCTGCGACGGCGATGCCCCTCAGTCCATCGAGATCCGGCCGATAGCCTTCGCCCGGCTTGGCTGAATGGCTAAGCACGCGCGCGGTTCCCCGCGACGGCCCAAGCCGGCTTCTTTGCAATGGCGCTCATGAACCCTCAGAAGACTTGCGAATTCCGGTGCGCACGACCAGGGCGCGGCCGCACTATCGTCATTCGTCGACCGGCTCTCAAACGATTTATTTCTCGCCTTCCGTCGCAGCATTCAATGGGCGTTCAGAAATGCCACAGAGCGGTCTTTAACGCCTTGTTTTCGCCATCGGCGTCGTCCGAAGCGCTTAAATGCATCAAAATTTGGCATGGGGACCCTCTCTGGGTCCCGGGGGCTCGCGAAAGGGCTCGCCCGGGATGACACGCCGATCAAACGCCATCGGGCCGCAATACGAAGCGAGAAAAGGACCTTAGCCCTGAAGCCGAGACGACATCCTAGCGGCGGTTAAAACTCAACTTCGAGTTCAACGATCTCGTCGGGTTCAACGAGCGCGCCTTGCGTCCATTCCTGCATCAGCGGCCAGTGGAAGATGGTTTCGCAGTAGCCTGACAGTTCCGGTTCGAGCGGCACGGCGTAGGTGCGGAAGCGGGTGCAGACGGGAGCGTACATCGCGTCGGCAACGGTCGGCGTCTCGCCGAAGAGATAGGGGCCGCCGTATTTACCGAGACATTCCAGCCAGATCGTCTTGATCCGCTCAACGTCCGGGCGGGCGCCGGAAAAGATCTTGAAGGACTGGTGACGGGCCTTCAGGTTCATCGGCAGAGCCGAGCGCAGGTTGTAGAAACCGGAATGCATTTCGCCCGAGATCGAACGGCAATGCGCGCGCGTCGCCTGGTCGGCGGGCAGCAGCCCGGCGTCGGGCGCGATCTCCGCCATGTATTCGGCAATTGCGAGCGTGTCCCAGACCGTCACGGCGCCGTGGATAAGCCGCGGCACCCGGACCGAGGGCGAGAGCAGCAGAAGCTCCTGGCGAATCTCCTGATCGTCATGCGTCACGATCTCCTCGTCGAAATCGAGGCCCGCCATCCGGCACAGCAACCAGCCGCGCAGCGACCAAGAGGAATAGTTCTTCGACGATATCGTCAGTGTCGCGTTCGCCATAGACGATCAGCTCCGTCGCATCCTAACCCTGCCTAAACAATCCTCTCGCAGTGCAACGAAGAATGCACTACGTTTTTCAGTCGCATGGTTTTTTACGGTTACTGCCGGGGGACTTTCTCGCGAATGCTTTACCAAGCCTATCAGTTTCAAGACGACTTGCTCGCTCCCTTCCGCGAAGTCGCCAAGAACTCGAAAGCCGCGATAGAAAAAGAGCTTTTTCCAACCGTCGACGCCCTGAAGTCGCATTTGGCGGCGGGCTTCGAGATGATCTCCCGGTTCCAACTCACTCATACGCGACCCGACTTCGGGATTTCGACGGTGCGAGTCGGCAACCGCGACGTGCCGGTGATGGAAGAAGTGGCGCTCAGCCTGCCATTCGGGAATCTCCTGCACTTCAAGAAGGATATCGACACGCCGCAGCCGAAGGTGCTCGTGATCGCGCCGCTGTCGGGACACTTCGCGACGCTGCTTGCCAAGACGTGCGAGACCCTGCTGCAGGATCACGACGTCTACATCACCGACTGGACGAACGCCCGCGACGTGCCGCTGGACGCCGGGCGTTTCGGCGTCGATGAGCACGTCGATTACGTCATTCGTTTTCTTGAAGAACTCGGACCCGACTCGCATCTGCTCGCCGTCTGCCAACCGTGCGTGCAGGCGCTCGTCGCCGTTGCCGTCATGTCGGAGGATAAGAACCCGGCGACGCCCCGTTCGATGACGCTGATGGCCGGTCCGATTGACGTGCGCGAAAGCCCCACGGCCGTCAACAAGCTCGCGAACGACAAGCCGCTGTCGTGGTTCAAGTCGAATGTCACGGCGCGGGTGCCGTCGCGGTATCCGGGGCGCGGCCGCCGCGTCTATCCGGGATTCGTGCAGCTCTTCAGCTTCGTCGCCATGAATGTCGATCGTCACCGGGCGCAGCACCAGAAGCTTTATGAGCATCTGGCTAACAACGAAATCGCGGAAGCACAGAAAATCAAGACCTTCTACGACGAGTATTTCGCGGTGCTCGATCTGACGGAAGAATTCTACATCGAAACGATCGACCGGATTTTTCAGCAAGCGCAGCTCGCGACCGGTGACTTCACCTATCACGGCCGCAAAGTCGATCCCGGCAAGATCCTGAGAACGGCGTTGCTGACGGTTGAGGGCGGACGCGATGATATTTGCTCGCTGGGGCAGACGTCAGCTGCGCACGATCTCTGCCATTCGCTCAGGCCGCATTTGAAGCGCCATCACCTGCAAGCCAACGTAGGCCATTACGGCACGTTCAACGGCAAACGGTGGGAACGCGAGATTTATCCGGTCGTGAAGAATTTTATCCTGTCGATGGAATAGCGGTGCGGCGATACGAAAGGGGCGTCGCTATGCCCCAACTGCCCCGGCCATGACGGTTATAAGTTGAGGAACGGCATTCGCGGCACATTTCAGCCGCTCGACGCCGGGTAGCGGCGCACCCGGCAGCGTCAGGTTTCTCTCCGACCGAGCGGGCTCGCCCGCCCAAGCGCGGCGCTTGAAGGAAGTGCCGAGCCGTTCTATTTCACCCAGACTTTATGCTGGCAATCGAGCCATTTAGCGATAACGGACCGATCGTGGAATTGGATCGCTCCGCAATTCTGGCAAACGATCATCAGCACGTTGACGGGTGCGTTGCTGGATGACGATTTCCGCTCGCACGTCAGCATGTGAATGTCGACGTCGCAATTGGAGCGAAAGCGCCCGCAGACCGGGCAACCCGTAATGTGCTTTCCGAAGAGGAATTTATCGACCTCGGCTTTCGTGAGGTCGCGTGTTTCAGTGGCCGTTTCTCGTTCCACTGTTGCGGTATCAGTCATCGCAATCACCGTGGGTTCACTTGAATAGTTGAATCGTATGATGATAACCCCTGCGACACAAGAAGAGTTCGGCAATTCGCGCGATATTTTACGGCGATTCAACGTGCTCAATCCTTTTGCGGCGCCGCGATTGCGTTGCAATAAGCGCTGCGATTTTTGAGCCGTTTGCCGCAAGTCAATGCGAACGAACGCAAAGTACTCCTCAGCACGCATTCCATTTCGGCGAATTGGAACGGCACACCATTCAACACGTTGATCACCCGAACGCGAGGGGCAGTCGCGCTTCAATGGACAACGTATGGAGGTGTTTCAATGCTGAAGTTTTCACTCACTGCCCTCGCACTCGTCGCGACGTCGACGTTTGCGATGGCGGACCCGAACATGAGCAAGCCAGGTGGCGGAAACGGTCCGGGCGGCGGCGCGATAGAGCGCTCCGGTGGCGATCTGAAAGGCGGCGGAGGTGATCGCGGCATGGGAGATCGCGGCCCGGCAATGAAGGGCAGCGAGGCGGGCGAGCCGAAAAGCCTCGGCGACCGCCAAATGAGAAGCGACCGTAGCGAGGCCAAAGAGAGCCATCGCGACGCGACGGACAGGTCCGCGTCTTCCGGCGACAGGAAGAACGACGCACGCAGCGAGAACATGCCGAACGACAAGCGGAATACTCACCAGTACAATCGTCAAGCCGAGGACAATAATAGTAGCGGCAAACGCGAAAACCGTGCCGATACGAACGATCGAAACGACCGTACACGTTCCAATGAGGCCAGGGACAACTCGCGGCCGGATCGGGGCGCGACGGGTGCCAGCGAGGGCACGGAAGGCAAGGCACGGTCAAAAGGTTCGCTGACGAACATCAGTCCCGAGCAGAAGACGAAAGTGCGCGCGGCATTTTCCGGACATCGAGTGGCGCCAGCCCGCGATATCGGGGTCGATGTGCGGGTCGGCGTAGTCGTGCCGCGGTCGGTGCATTTCTATCCGTTGCCGCCTACCATCGTGACGATCGCGCCCGACTATAGCGGCTACGAGTATTTCATGATCGACGACTCGCACGTCGCGATCGTTGATCCCGACACGCTAGAGGTCGTTGATATTATCGTCGTTGCGTAGCCTTTACGCGCAGAGGATTGAAAGCCGCCGGAATTCCCGGCGGCTTTTTTTGTGGGCTGTTCCCGCTTGACTGGAGCTGGCATTCGCCGAGATGGCGAGGACTATAGAGCCATCACGCATCACTTGACGGATGTTATAACATCCGAATATATGGTCGATCCTCAACCCCGGGAGATTGGCTATGGATTCCGACATCATCACGCATTTGAAAAAGACCGCCGTCACGAAGGACGGGCGCTTGCCCGTGACGGTGCTTTCCGGGTTCCTCGGCGCAGGCAAGACGACGCTGCTTAATCACGTCTTGAATAATCGGCTGGGCCTGAAGGTCGCGGTCATCGTCAATGACATGAGCGAGGTCAACATCGATGCCGATCTCGTCGCGATGGGCGGCAGCAATCTCTCGCGAACCGACGAGACACTGGTCGAGATGTCGAACGGCTGCATTTGCTGCACGCTGCGCGACGATCTTTTGAAGGAGGTCCGCCGCCTCGCTGCCGAACGCCGGTTCGATTACCTGATGATCGAGTCGACCGGTATCGCCGAGCCGCTTCCCGTCGCGACGACATTCGAGTTTCGGGACGAAGAAGGCCGCAGCCTTTCGGACGTCGCGCGCCTCGACACGATGGTGACTGTGGTCGATGCCGCACATCTGCTGAAAGATTATTCGTCTCGCGACTTTCTGAAAGATCGCGGCGAAGTTGCGGGCGAAGACGACGAGCGACCGCTCGTGCAGCTTCTCGTCGAGCAGATCGAATTCGCCGATGTGATCGTTCTGAACAAGGTCGATATCGCGACACCGGAGGACATCTCAGCGGCGCGGACGATCCTCCGTTCCCTTAATGCCGATGCGCGGATCATCGAAACGAGCCATGCGCGCGTCGATACCTGGGACATTCTCGATACCGGGCTTTTCGATTTCGAGCATGCTCATCGCCATCCGACCTGGCTGAAGGAGCTCAACGGCTTCAAGGAGCACAAGCCGGAAACGGACGAGTATGGCGTTACGAGCTTCGTCTATCGCGCGCGGCGGCCCTTCGTGCCGGAGAAGATCCATGCATTCTTCAACAGGTCATGGCCCGGTGTCGTCAGGGCGAAAGGTTTCTTTTGGCTGGCTTCGCGGCCGCAATGGGTTGGCGAGGTCAGCCAAGCGGGCGCCGTCGTGCGGCATGAAGCAATCGGCTATTGGTGGGCGGCGGTGCCGAAAAAGAACTGGCCCGCCGATGCCGGCCTCGTCGCGCGGATCGACAAGGGTTGGCACAAGGTCTGGGGCGACCGCCGCCAGGAGATCGTCTTCATCGGCATGCGCGACATGGACCAGGACCGCATCAAAGCCGATCTCGATGCCTGCCTGCTCCCGGTTGCTGAGAATAAGCCGCTCGACGTCTCGGCGTGGCGATCGCTGCCCGATCCGTTCCCTGAATGGCGCCGGGACGCCGCATAAATGAGCCGATGCCGTTTCACTGGGCCGGACAAAACCGATGTCCGGCCCTACATCATTATTTTCGATCAGTTCGATCGGGCTTTACGTGGCTAAGGGCCGCGTACACAGTGCTTTCCCCGCAATAATTGTTCTCTATCAATGACGGCGTTAGGAGAGCGGTGTCGTTCGGCGGGATTTCCGCTCTCTTTCTGCAAACCTGCAATGGAGAGCTTCCATGAATTTCAAACGGCGTGTAGCTGCCGCCACGCTTGTCACTGCGCTTGCGATTGCCCCAATCTCCCGCGCATACGCGGAAGAAGCCGATGCCGAAAGCCTCGTCAACGCACTCAACGCCGTCTTCGGCGCTCACAAAGGTCTGCGTGCGGCGCATCCGCATGGCTTCTGCGTCAAAGGCAACTTCGTTGCGGACCCTGCAGCTGCCACGCTAACGAAAGCTCAGCACTTCAATTCGAAGACGCCGGTCGGGGTCATCGCCCGTTTTTCGATGGCAGGCGGCAGCCCGGATGCTTCCGACGCTCAGAAAGATAATGCACGCGGCTTTGCGATCCATTTCGATCTCGGACAGGACACAACGACCGACCTCGTGACGATCTCGGCACCCGTTTTCGTGGCGCGCGATCCGGATCAATTCCTGAAGCTGCTGCAAACGGTCGCGACGAAGGACAAGGCGAAGATCGGCGAATTCTTCAAGGAGAACCCGAATTCGACTCGGCAAGTCGCATGGCTCAACGCACGACCGGTACCGGCGAGCTTCGCGACCGTCGATTACTGGGGCGTTCATGCCTTCACTGCAACGAACGCGGAAGGCAAGAAGCAGGTCTTCAAGTACAAGCTCATTCCGGTCGCGGGCGATGTCGGCCTGTCGGATGAGGAAGCGAAAAAGAAAGATCCCGACTTCTATCGTCCGGAGTTGAAAGATCGGCTGGCCAAAGGCCCTGCGCAGTTCAAGCTGATCGCAATTCTCGGTGAGCCCGGCGATCCGACCGACGATCCGACGGCCATGTGGCCGGAAGACAAGCGCAAAACGCTGACGCTCGGCACAGTCTCGATCACCGGCTTTGAAGACAACAAGACGTGCGATGCTGGCATCTTCGATCCGACCAACGTGACCGACGGCATCGACGGGCCGGAGAACGATAAGATCTTCCCGATGCGTTCGGCGGCTTACGCCGTCTCGTTCTCGCGCCGCGCGGCGCCGTGATCGACCAGATTGGAAATCATCCTCGGCTGATGCCGGGGATGATTTCTGTTTGTTGAAGCGTCTCTTCGCTAGGCCTTCCCGATATACGCGGCAAGCCGCGCAAGAGTCTGGTGGCCACCTTCGACAGCTCCGAACTTCGCCATGGCGGCGCGATGCTCGGCCGTTGCCATGACGAGATGCAGCGTGACGCGGGTCTTTCCGCCTTCTGCTTCGAACGTGATCGTCTGTTTGAACGCAGACGCGGCATCGCTACCTTCGCCAGCGTCGTGATCGTAGGCGATGACCTCCGGCTCGCGGATCTCGGTGTAGCGGACGCGATTGGGATAGTCGGTACCGTCCGGTCCATGCATGGTGAAGAGCCACTGTCCGCCGGGACGGAAGTCCATTTCGTAGGTCGTCGTTCTAAAACCGTTCGGTCCCCACCAATGCCCGATGTGAGCGGGGTCCTTGAAGGCCGCGAAAACAAGCTCACGCGGCGCATTCACGAGACGTGAAATGACGAACTCTCGGCCGCCGCGCAGCTTTTCCAAAAGGATCGCGAGCAGATTGAAGGCGCTCGTCCAGCCTTCAGCGTGGCCGTCGCGCGCGAGCGCTGACGTGAAGCCTTCCTGCAGGAACGTCATTTTGGTCTTGCCGTCGCCGACGTCATCAAAGGTCACGGTGATGGTCGTCTCAGGACCAGCCTGACAAGCGCCATCGAGCCACGCGTGAGTCATGACGATGCGCTTGCCTTCGACCATGTCCAGGTACTTGCCTCGAACGCAATGGTCGTCGCCGGCGGGCGAACGCATACGCGCGAAATAGTCTCCGCCTTTGCGGAAATCCGCTCTGGCTTCGGGGATCGTGAAGCCTTCGGGCGCGGACCACTGTCCGAGATGCTCCGGCGTCGTCCAGGCCTCATAGACAAGGGCGCGGGGCGCCGCGAATATCCGAACGATTTCGAGCCGCGCCGCGGATTCGGCCGCGACATCGGCCTTACTTGGTTTTCCTTGGGCCACGCTTTTTCTCCTTCGCCTGCAACACGCGCAGATACTCGTCCAACCGATCGAAGCTCTGCTCCCAGAATTTGCGGTAATGCTCGACCCAGTCGTCCACCTCCTTCAATGGCGCCGGATCGAGACGGCATGGACGCCATTGCGCTTCGCGGCCACGCACGATGAGGCCCGCACGCTCGAGCACCTTCAAATGTTTTGAGATGGCCGGGAGGCTTATGTCGAATGGCTCGGCGAGAGCCGTGACGGATGTCTCGCCGAGCGCAAGACGCGCGAGAATCGCACGCCGCGTCGGATCGGCCAGGGCTGCAAACGTTTCGCTCAATCGGTCGTCGGGCATTTATTTAGCCAATTCGTTAAATAACCATTTGGCTAAATACAGAGAGCGCATGCGAGCGTCAAGCGTCGCGTTGCGCCCTCTTGCAAGGACGGCGCTGCTATTGCGCTGCGAACAAGCTTGTATGGGTCCAGGCTCGCACAGGAATGAAAGAGGCTGGATCAGCGCTGAGCGGGAAATATCTGCAAAAATATAAAAGCCCCGCCCGGCTGTCGCCGGTGGCAGGGCTTAGACCATGAATTCGATTTTTGGTTCCTGAGCTAGTGGCGCGTCTCTCTACGCAGCCGCTCGATTTCGTCTTTGAGTTTCAGCTTTTCTTGCTTCAACCTGCGGACTTCGATGTCGTCCGAACCTGGGCTGACTGCTACCTGATTGATTTTTTGTTCGAGTGCCCGGTGCTTCTCTGCGAGTTCCGCGAGATGAGCCGTGATCGTCATCAGTTGCCTCCTATGGAGATTGCCGACGTTGAAATCGTGCCACACGTTTCTCACGTTGTCCAACGCGTCTTAGGTCTGAGCTTGGATGTTTGATTTTTGTTACGGTTGCCGTCATAGCTGCGGCTATTAGTGATTCGTAAAATAAATTCAGACGATTAGAAAGGTCGCCCAGGTTCGCGCTTTGGAAGGCTTGCCAGACGTGAGGCAATCGCCCAAAAGCGACGGACAGTCGATCCGGGTAGCGACAGGGAATAGGCATGGAGCGACGCGACGAACGCGAGCTCAGGGAACAGTTGGTCACGTTGCGCGCCGAGCATCGCGAGCTCGACGCCGAAATCGCTGCCCTTGAAGGTAACCCTTCGGCTGACCAACTTCTTATCAAGCGGCTGAAAAAGAAGAAGCTCGTCCTGAAAGATCGGATAACCCAGATCGAGGATAAGCTCCTTCCCGATATTATTGCGTGAACGACGTTTCACGCTAGGCTGCTTTGCAGTTCCGCGCGTTTAGTAGTTCATGACCTCGCCCTCACCTGCCGTCGATACTTGGCTTTATCCGGTCGGATCCGGAATTTATTGCGAACCTGGCGATTTTTATATCGACCCCGGCCGGGCGGTCGATCGCGCCATCATTACGCACGGCCATAGCGATCACGCGCGCTCCGGGCATCGCGCCGTTCTGGCGACGGCTGAAACCATTGCCATCATGAAGGTGCGCTACGGCGAGGATTGCGCCGGCTCGTTCCAGGCTTTGGCGCTTGGCGAGACAATCTCGATCAACGGCGTCCGCGTGCGCCTTGCCCCGGCTGGTCACATTCTCGGCTCAGCGCAGGTCGTGATCGAATGGGCTGGGCGGCGGGCGGTGATCTCGGGTGACTATAAACGCTCCAGCGATCCTACGTGTACACCGTTCGAACTCGTCCCTTGCGATGTGTTCGTGACCGAAGCGACGTTCGCGCTGCCCGTATTCCGGCATGAGAAGGCCGCGCACGAAGCGCAGAAGCTGCTGGCATCGCTCGCAGCCGAGCCCGACCGCACGCATCTTGTCGGCGCCTATAACCTTGGCAAAACCCAACGCATGATCCGCGTCGTTCGCGATCAGGGCTACGACAAGCCGATCTATCTGCACGGCGCGGTCGCGTCGCTGACGGAGCTTTATCAGAAGCTCGGCATCGATCTCGGCGACCTTCAACTTGTATCGGAGACAGACGCGAAAGCGATCCGCGGCGGCATCGTGATGTGCCCGCCGTCCGCTCTTGGCGATCGCTGGTCGCGCCGGTTCGGCGATCCGGTGATGGCGTTCGCGAGCGGATGGATGCGCGTGCGCGGACGCGGGCGTCAGCATGGTGTCGAGCTGCCGCTTGTCGTGTCTGATCATGTCGATTGGCCGGAGTTGATCCAGACGATCATCGAAACGGAGGCGGAAGATATTTGGGTGACGCACGGGCGCGAAGACGCGCTGGTGCATTATCTCGGCTCCATCGGACGCAAAGCGCGCGCGTTGGCGCTCGTCGGATACGGCGAGGAGGCGGAATAGCGATGCGCGTATTCGCCCGTCTGCTCGATAGTCTTGTCTATACGCAGAGCCGCAATCGCAAAGTCGCGCTGCTTGGCCATTACTTTCGAACGGCGCCTGATCCCGATCGCGGCTGGGCGCTCGCGGCGCTGACGGACGGCGTGCCGATCCGCATTCCGCTGCGGCGCATGTTGAGCGATCTCGTCTCGCGTTTCGTCGATCCAGTGCTTTATCGGCTATCGCGCGACTACGTCGGCGACACGGCGGAGACGGTGTCGCTGCTCTGGCCGGACGATCGGGTTGTCGTTGCGACGCCGGACGTTGCGGAGGCTGCCGAAACCCAAGATGACGTGCCGGAAAAGCCGAAGCAGCTTGTTCTGGATCTCACCCCCACCGCTCGTCAGTCCCCCACCGCTCGTTTGACCCCCACCGCTCGTTTGACCCCCACCGCTCGTTTGACCCCCACCGCTCGTTTGACCCCCACCCCTAGCCCCTCCCCGCAAGGGGGAGGGGAATCGTTCACTTCTCCCTCGCCCCGCGTGCGGGAAGAGGGCTGGGGTGAGGGGCAGCCGTGGCCGAATGTTTCCGCGCCTCGGCCTCTCCCCGTGGAGGAAGGAGAGAGTGACAACGGGAACTCTCACCTGCCCTCCACGATGGGCGTTCCCACTTCTCCCCTCCCCTTGACGGGGAGGGGTCGGGGGTGGGGTGAAGCGGGACATAACTCAGGCGAGCCGCCGGAGCTTGCGCTTGGCGCGGTCATCGAGGCGATGGCAGATGGGACGACGGCACAGCGCACCGAGCGGCTTGGCCATCTGCTCGATCAACTCGATGCAACTGGACGTTGGGCGCTCCTGAAACTCATCGGCGGGGCTCCGCGCGTCGGCGTGTCTGCACGACTGGCGCGGACGGCGCTGGCGGAATGCTACGGTCGCGATGTCTCAGAGATCGAAGAGATCTGGCACGCGCTGACGCCACCCTATCTCGATCTCTTCCAATGGCTCGACGGCAAAGCCGAGCGGCCCGATCCTGGCTCAAAGCCCGTCTTCCGGCCGGTCATGCTTGCGCATCCGATCGAGGAAGAAGATTGGCCGCGGCTTTCGCCGGAAGATTTTTCGGCGGAATGGAAGTGGGACGGCATTCGCGTGCAGATCGCGGCGCGTGGCGGCGAGGTGAAAATGTTCTCGCGCCAGGGCGATGACATCTCTGGCGCGTTTCCCGAAATTCGCAGCGCCTTTCATGGGCACGATTGCGTCGTCGATGGCGAGTTGCTCGTCATGCGCGAGGGCGAGATCGCGCCGTTCAACGACTTGCAGCAGCGTCTCAACCGCAAGACCGTGACGGCGAAGATGATGCAGATGTATCCGCCGCATGTGCGGCTCTACGATCTGTTATTCGATGGAGCGGAAGACTTGCGCGGGCTGTCGTTTGAAGACCGGCGCGCACGGCTCGAAGCGTGGCACGCGAAGCATCATCCGCGGCTGACGGATATTTCGGCGCTCGTTGCATTCAAGACGTTTGAAGAGCTGGGCGAGTTGTGGGCGTCGGCGCGAGCGGAAGGCATCGAGGGCCTGATGCTGAAGCGGCGCGCGAGCGTTTATCAGGCAGGCCGCGTCAAAGGCGAATGGTTCAAGTGGAAGCGCGCGGCGCTAACGCTCGACTGCGTGCTGATGTACGCGCAGCGCGGCTCGGGCAAACGTTCGTCGTACTATTCCGATTACACGTTCGGCGTCTGGAAGACCGACGACAACGGCGAGAAGCAGCTCGTTCCGGTCGGCAAAGCCTATTCGGGATTTACCGACGAAGAACTGCTCGAACTCGACAAATGGATCAGGGGGCACACAACGGAGGCGTTCGGGCCGGTGCGCGCCGTCGAGCCGGAGCTTGTGTTCGAAGTGGCGTTCGATGCCGTGCAGCCGTCGACGCGGCACAAGTCAGGCGTCGCGATGCGGTTCCCACGCATTCACCGCATCCGCTGGGACAAGCCCGCGGCCGAAGCCGACACTCTGGAAAGTGTTCTGCGGTTGATCGGGGGCGCGACGGCCGCAACGACTGCGGAGCAATCACGTCTCGCGTAAGTATTTGGGCGGCCCGATCCGCTCTGTCATGCCGACGGAGGTCGGCACCCAGACACGTGTCAGCAAAGGTGGTGCTCTGACTTGACTAGATCCCGGCCTGCGCCGGGATAACGGCAATAAAATCGCTTCATCCTCGGCATGAAGCCGAGGATGACATTTGTTCATGGCTGCGAGCGCCGGGCGCTTACTCTGCCGCCGCCTTAGCGGCTTCCGCAGGATTGGCCGTCTCGGCGATGTAGCTCATCGCCGCTGCAACGCCACCCTTCTTGTGGGGCACGCCGGCCAACTCGAAGCCCATCTCGACGCCGGTCAGCGCGCCGAGCACCGTCAGCTCGTTGGTGTCACCGAGATGCGCGATGCGGAACGCCTTGCCAGCGATCTTGTTGAGACCGGTGCCGAGCGACATGTTGAAGTTGTCGAGCACAATCTTGCGATACGCATCGGCGTTATGGCCTTCGGGCATTTGCACCGTCGTGACGGCGGGCGAATAATACTTCGCGTCGCGGCACTGAATTTCAAAGCCCCAGGCGCGGACGGCGCGACGGGTTGCCTCTGCCAAACGGCGATGACGCGCGAAGACGTTTTCCAGGCCTTCCTCGTTGATCATGTCGATCGCTTCGGCGAGGCCGTAGAGCAGGCTCGTCGCCGGCGTGTACGGGAAGTAGCCCGTCGAATTCATCGACAGCATGTCGTCCCATGCGAAATAGGACTTCTTGAGCTGGGCGGTTTTCGACGCCTCAATGGCCTTGGCGCTGATCGCGGTGAACGACAGGCCCGGCGGCAGCATCATACCCTTCTGCGAACCGGACACCGTGACGTCGATGCCCCACTCGTCGTGGCGGATGTCGGCGGCGGCGAGCGAGGAGATCGCGTCGGCCATCAGCAGCGCGGGGTGGCCCGCGGCGTCGATCGCCTTGCGTACTTCATCGAGGCGCGTCAGACATCCGGTCGAGGTTTCGTTGTGGACCACGCAGACGGCTTTGATCTTCTTGTTCGTGTCTTCGCGCAGCCTCTTCTCAATGGCGTTGGCATCGGCGCCAATGCGCCAGTCGGTCGAGATGACTTCCGTTTCAAGACCGAGCCGGCGCGCCATGGCTTCCCATAGCACGGCGAACTGCCCCGTCTCGCACATCAGCACCTTGTCGCCAGGCGACAGCGTGTTGCTGAGACCCGCTTCCCAGGCGCCCGAACCGGACGAGGGATAAATGATGACATGGCCCTGGGTCTTGAACAGCCCCTTGATGCCACCGAGCACGCGACGGCCAAGCTCACCGAACTCAAGGCCTCGGTGATCGAGAACCTGGCGCGCCATCGCGGCCAGAATCCGCTCCGGCACGGGCGTCGGGCCCGGAATCTGCAAAAAGTGGCGGCCGGGGCGGCGGTGGCTTGTCGACATTCGCGTAGTCCTCAAAGGGTATTATTATTGTTCGTCTCCGCGGGTGTCCTAGTACCGAACCGTTCCGGATACAATTGGCCCGAAGACCGATTTTCGCGCCTGTACTGCGCATTTTGTCCTGGTGACTGTTTGAACAGGAAAAAATGGTTCTTTCCCGTAATAACAAGCACGTCGGAAGCGCGCCACTTGCATCGAAGCGCTGGTGGGCGCATGTCACCCGGACATGGGGCGAAATACTGAAATGTATGCAAGTGAACCAGGCAGTCTTGTCCGTCTGACGGCGGTCGAGGCGCAAAAAGCGCTCACCGCAGGCGATCTGACATCGGAAGAGCTTGTCGGCGCTTGTCTGAAGCGGATTGCCGACCGCGAGCCGGAAATCGGTGCGTGGGCGCATCTCAATAGCGCCGCTGCGCTGGCGGCGGCCCGTACGAGCGACCAACGGCGGGCGCGCGGCGAGCCGTTGGGGGCGCTGGAAGGCATCCCGGTCGGCGTCAAGGACATCATCGACACCAAGGACTTCCCGACAGAGCTTGGCTCTGAGATTTTCGCAGGCCGTCAGCCGACTGAGGATGCTTTCGTCGTCTCCGAACTGAAGGCTGCGGGGGCGATTATTCTCGGCAAGACGGTGACGACGGAATTCGCGTTCTTCGGTCCGGGCAAAACGCGCAATCCGCTCGATTTCGAACGAACGCCGGGCGGCTCGTCGTCCGGATCGGCCGCTGCCGTTGCCGACTTTCAGGTGCCGATTGCGCTCGGCACGCAGACGGCTGGGTCGATCATCAGGCCCGCATCCTATTGCGGCGTCATCGGCTACAAACCAACGTTCGGATACGTGTCGCGCACCGGCGTTCTCGAACAGTCGCCGCCGCTCGACACGATCGGCGGCTATGCGCGCTCGATCGACGACTTGGCGCTGCTGATCGACTGCATCAGCGGTTTCGATACGGTTGACCGCGATATGATCGGCCATGATCCGCAGTTGATGTCGGCGATGCAAAACGCGAAATCGCGGGCGCCGCGACGGCTGGCGTTCATCAAGTCGCCGGTTTGGGCGCAGGGCGACGACAAGATGCGTGCGGCGATCGAATTGTTCGCGTCGACTTTCCGAGATATCGAGGTCACCGAAACGGAATTGCCTGCGGGCTTCGATCACATCATCCGCTTGCAGCAGATCGTGCAGTTCTCGGATATCGCGCGCAACTACGGGCCGATCGCCGATGCGCATCCTGACCGCGTGTCAGGGAAGCTCAAGGAAGTGATCGCCGAGGGACGGTCGTTCTCTGCGACAAGCTACGACGACGCGCGCAGCAAGCAGGAAACTCTGTGCGAGGCGCTGCGACCGATCTTCGTCCACAACGACGCCATCCTGACACCTGCAGCCCCCGGCATCGCGCCGGCAGGACTGCAGAGCACGGGCAGCCCAATGTTCAACGGCCTGTGGACCTATCTCAAGCTGCCGTGCATCTCGCTACCGCTGCTGACCGTCGATGCGATGCCTCTTGGCGTGCAACTCGTCGGCGCGCGCGGGGACAGCGGACGCCTGCTCGGCGTTGCGTCGTGGATGATGAAAGAGCGCGGGCGGAGAACGTAGGCGAACTGCTCGCGAAAATTGCCGCGCCGGTTTCGTCCTCTGTCGTCATCTCGGTGCAGGCCGGGATCCAGCCAACCCGATACACCGCGTATGTTGATCGTTGTCTGGGTGCCGACCTCCGTCGGCATGACGGAGATGGAGGCAACGGAATCGCCAGCATGATGCAGAACAAAAATGGCCGGGGTAGCCCGGCCATTTCGTAAAAACATTTGCGAGCGTGCAGGCTCAAGCGAGCTTGAACGGCATGTCCTTGCCGGCGAAGAACGCATCGATGTTATCGAGCGCTTCGAAGCCCATCTGGTTGCGTGCTTCGATCGCCGCCGAGCCCAGATGCGGGAACAGGAACGTGTTCGGCAGGTCGTAATAGCCTTCGTTGATCTTCGGCTCACCGGCGAAAACGTCGAGGCCGGCGTATGCCAAGCGACCTGACTTCAGTGCCGCAATCGTGTCTTCGTCGTTGACGAGATCGCCGCGCGCTGTGTTCACGACGATGGCGCCCTGGGGCAGCTTCTCGATGGTCGCCTTGTTGAAGAAGCCGCGCGTTTCCGGCGTCGACGGCGCGTTGATCGAGAAGAACTGCGAGATCTTCAAGAGGCTGTCGAGGCTGTCGTGGTAGGTGGCGTTGTACTTCGCTTCCACCTCGGGCTTCGCGCGGTAGATGTCGTAGTAATGGATTTCCATGTCGAAGCCGCGGGCGCGCTGCGCGAGGGCCTGGCCGATTTTGCCGAAGCCGTAGATGCCGAGCTTCTTGTTGTCGAGGCGCTGGCCGACGAGTTGCAGCGGCTGCCAGCCCGGCCACGACCGCGTGCGGATCATCTTTTCGCCTTCGGAAGCGCGGCGCGCCGAGCCCAGAAGCAGCAGCATCGCGATTTCGGCGGTGGCGACCGTCACGCCGTGCGGGGCGTTGCCGACTTTGATGCCGCGCTTCTTGCAGGCTTCGAGATCGATGTGGTCGAAGCCGATCGAGAACGTCGAGATGCACTTGATGTTCTCGGGGATCTTTTCGATCACCGCAGCGGGGCACTTCTCATTGAGGGTGAGAAGGATGGCGTCGACCGATTTCGCCGTCTCGAGCATCTCGTCGACAGTGATCTTCGGATTATCTCCGTGGGCGATGACATCGTAGGTCTCGCGAGCGCGGGCCATGGCAGCTTCGGGCAGAGGCCACGTAATCAGGATCTTCTTCTTGGACATGACGTGAGGGGTCCTCCCGGACATTCGGATGTTTTTCGCCGGCACGCTTGTGCCCGACCAAAGCGCAACTGACAAGTCCGGCAAGTCGCTCCGCTGCACCGCAACCTGCCGCTGGACAACGCTTTTTTCACCATAATGGGGGCATGATCGGCGGCGAGGGAAATTTAGGTTTTCGCGTCCAGGGCGTTGTCATGCGTACGGTCTTGTTCGGTTTGATCCTGCTGGCAGTCGGCAAGGTCTGGTTCCAGGACCATACCTATCGCGTCGCCATGAGCGATGCCGTGGTGGATGCCTATCGCGACCATGCCATCGAGATTTGCCGCCGGATGGCGCTGAAGCGGGGCACGGATGCGCGCGAGGACGGCGTTTCTGCGTGGGGTACGGCATCGAAGGCCGAAGCCGTCATCGGCAATCCGGACATCGACGTCGCGATCTGGGATACGCAGAACCCACGGTGGGACCAGCGTTTTCGCGATCCGCAGTTGATCCTGAGTTCGACGGGCGGCGCGGCGCGGTGTGCCTACGACGTTCGCCAGGGCAGTGCGACGCTTTCGCTAGCGGTGCGCTGAGCAGACCGGCGATCTCGACGCTTTCGCACATCTCGAAAAGTTCGAACGCCCGACTTTCTGATCGCTGTCGGGAATTGCCCGCCTCCGCGGCCACGGCGTTCGGGGGACCACATCTGCTCGTTTTCATCGCCGCCTGCGGCGGGATGGCGGTGGATGAAACGCACTCTCGGCGGCTTTTGGAATGCAGATACACGGTGCACCCTTTAACCAACAACATCCTGTTCATCTTTGATCGTGACAATGACGAAGTGAGTCGGCTTCGCCGATCACGAGAGCGTTTCGGCGATGGGGTGCGCCGGCGCTGCGGGGAAATGAACTGAGGCCATGGCCGAACACAGCGCACGCGCCGACCATCATCGCTTTCGGTCCGCCCTTGCGGATGCCAAGGTGGCGGTCATCAAGCGGGCAAAGGCCGTGGCGCTTTTCCCGGTGGTGATGGGATTGATCGCCTGGGCCGTCGTGGCGTTCGTCCCGGACCGTTATGCGGCATTCGTTTTGATCCAGGTTGATCCTGGACAGGCGATGCCATCGGCTGATGAGCCGAAAACCCCTCCACCGGCGGCATTCGAACTTGAGCGCCGCGAGGTCGAGAAACAGGTCGAGAGAATGACCTCGCCTGCGTTGCTCGATAACGTGGTGACGGCGATGGATCTGACGGCCGATCCGGAATTCCAATCGCGGTCCTGGCTTTCGCGGCTGATGTCGCCGCTCGATAACTCCGATCCACGTGCCATAGCGCGCGAAGCACTGGAAACGCGGCTATCGGTTCGACGGGTTCACAACTCGTCTTTGATCAATATCGGTATCTCATCGCAAGATGCGGCGAAGGCGGCGAAAATCGCCAATGCCGTCGCGGCGCGCTACATCGCCGAGCTGCTTTCTGAAGCAACCGCGAACAGCAGCGCAGAGAAACGATCGGCCGAACCGACCGCTTCGGAGAAGGTTTTTGCCTCCCTTCTCGATCGCTATGGACTGACGCGGACGCTGACGGGCTCGCGGATCGTTGAGGCCGCAAAAATACCTGATGTGCCAGCGGGGCCGAAACGCGTCCGCATCGCTGAGACGGTGGCGATGTCAACGCTTCTGCTCATGCTGATGCTTGCCGTTCTGCTCGAACGCGATACGCGACTGCGTACCCGCAAGGTCGAACAGATGCTGGCTTGTCCGCATATGACTTCGCTTCCCGCGGTGACGCACGACGATGAAGCCACGAATGCGATGCGGCGGGCGCGATTGATCATTGCTGAGCCCGGATGCCGTTATGCGGAAGCCGTTCGTGCGGCGTGCGACGCGCTCAAGGCGCGCGCCAATGGTGACGGTCCACGCGTTATCCTCACGGTTTCGGCGCTGACGGGTGAAGGCGCGGAGCCATTCGCATCGAACATCGCGCATCATCTGGCGGTCGACGGACAAAAGACGCTGCTGGTCGATTGCGATTTTCACGCCAAGGTTCTCAGTCGCGAGCTGACCCCGCATGCGCCGCCGGGGCTGCTCGATCAAATCGCGTCGCATGCGCCGGTCGAGAACGTCATTCTGCGCGACAACCTGACGGGACTGCATTTCCTGCCGTCGTGCGGCTCGGCACCGATCCCGCTGGCGATGCCGTCCGCACTTCGTTCGGTGGCGTTCACGGCGGCATTCCAGCACCTCAAGGCACGCTTCCCGACGATCATCATCTCGGCGCCGCCGTTGCTCGAAGCGGACGACGCGCAAATTCTGGCCGATCTCGCCGATCAGATCGTGTTTCTCACGGCTTGGCACCGGACGCCCCGCGCGCTCGCCAAGAAGGCCGTGGCGCTGCTCGAAGCGAACCAGCGCAAGATCGCGGGGGCGGTGCTCGCCGATATTTCGGATGACCGCGACGCCGGCTTCATGACCTTCTCTGCCATGTTCAACGAGATCCGCCGCGCGGCTCGGCTGCCTGCCATCGACCACGCCGCTTGAAATCGCCCGACGTCGTGCGCGAAGCGCTGGCGATCATGCTCGCTTTCAAATCGCAAAGTTCCAACGCAACGGGACGGCGCGCACATGACAGCTCAAATCGCCTGCGGGAGCTTTTCCTGCGTTAATTCGGGAAAAATTCTTGGTGCGCCGCGACGACAAAAATCGCGCTTCGCTTAGGCCGTTACCGCATCTGAAAATTGTTCTAAATCGAAAACTCATCGCGGCGATGGAACTGGCCAGCCTTACGAATTTCACACTGGCAACAACGGGCCAAAGTGGCTACACGCGTTTGGGGAATTTCAATTTAAACGCAATGGAAACCTTAGCGTGATCAGAACCCTGAAGCGTTTCTCGCTTTCCTGCCTGCTTGTTCTTCCCGCATGTCTGTGGGCGACACTAGCAAATGCCGATCCCAATGCCGATCCCGCTTCGACGGCGCATGCGGAAGAAGCTCCCGCAGCGCCGAGCGCCGGTGTCCACGTAGAATTGAATAAGCTCGAAGCTTCCTCGAAGGGCTGCCGTGCCTATATCGTGGTCGATAACCCTGCTGAGACAACGTACAAGTCGTACAAGATCGACCTCGTTCTGTTTCAGACCGACGGTGTGATCGGCAAGCGCTTTTCGATCGATCTGGCGCCGCTCAGGGCGAAGAAGAAATCCGTCAAGCTGTTCGAGATCGACGGGATTCAGTGCGACAAGATCGGATCGTTTCTGATCAACGACGTCATGGAATGCAAGGCCGAGTCAGGACCGGTTTCCGGCTGTCTCGATCAGCTCAAGACGACTTCCCTGACAAAAGTTCAACTTTCGAAGTGACGCGATGAACCCCTTATATGTGATGTCAGCGGAAATCGCCGCCAAAGATCTATCGATCATGGGGCTGTTTCATCACGCCGATATCGTCGTGAAATGCATTATCCTGGGCCTGCTGGCCGCCTCGGTCATCTGCTGGGCCATGGCGTTCGAGAAGCTCATTCGCGTGTGGATGGTCAACCGCGAGATCACCAAGCTCGAAAAGAGCGGCGTGACCGCTAAATTGCCGGAAGCGCGGGCGTCAAGCCTGATCGGTGCGGTTGGCGAAGCGGCACGCACCGAATGGAGCGAAGCCGGCAACGATGCTTCGACCGGCGAAGTGCGCGACCGTCTCGAAGTCGCCATGCGCGCTGCCGTCAAACGCAAGCTCAAGAGCATCGAGCAAGGGCTGCCATTTCTGGCGACGATCGGCTCGGCTGCACCCTTCATCGGTCTCTTCGGAACCGTTTGGGGCATCATGAATTCGTTCACGGCGATCGCACAGCAGAAAGACACGAGCCTTGCAGTCGTGGCGCCGGGTATCGCCGAGGCGCTATTTGCCACCGCGGTCGGCCTTGCTGCGGCCATTCCGGCGGTCATTTTTTATAACCAGATCACAGTCGCGCTAGGACGTGCGTCCGATCGGGTCATGCCGGCGATCGTCGGTATCGCGCGGACCATGTCCCGGCGCGGCCTGGAGGGCGCGAACTGATGGGAATGGCTGTTGGCAATGGTTCGGGGGGTGATGACGACGGAGGCTATAAGCCTCTCGCCGAAATCAACGTCACGCCGTTCGTCGACGTCATGCTCGTGCTGCTGATCATCTTTATGGTCGCCGCACCGCTGATGGTTCAGGGCGTGCCGCTCGAACTGCCGAAAACGACCGCTTCCAAGATCGGTGCACAAAAAAAGCCGATGGTCGTTTCGCTGGCGCCGGACGGCAAGCTCTACATTCGCGACGAAGAAGTGATGCGCGATACGCTCGTGCCGCGGCTTGAGCAAATCAAGGCTCAGGAAGGCGACGCGGTCGTCTACGTTCGCGCCGACCGGAAGATTCCCTACGGCGACGTGATGGAGCTTTTGGGACGCGTCGGTGATTCGGGCTACGCCCGAGTGTCGCTGCTGTCTCAACCGGCGCCATCGTCGTCGTCCGCCGCATCGGGTGCCCCCCCATCGGGGGCCACGGCCAACAACTGACGACGAGAGCCGCCCGGGATGTATTTGCGAATTGCCGCCATACTCTTTGCCCTGATCATTCACGGGGCGGTCGGCTACGCTATGCTTCCCCATCTCATGGATACCAGTGCGCCTGCCATGGACATGGGCAAGGGCATGGACGTGATGCTGGTCCAGGGCGCCGAGTCGAACGAGGGCATTACGAAGGGCGATTCCTCGGAGACGCGCGAAATCCCCGAAATCGCCGCGATGCAGGCTGCTCCGCCGCCGCCACCGGAAGAAAAGAAGCCGGACGAGCTGCGCGACGTCATCTCGTCGCCCGAGGGCACGGTCGAGCAGCAAGTCGTCAAGACGGAAGAACCGCCACCGCCGCCCGATACTCCGCCTCCGCCGCCGGAAGTGGTTCAGACGATCACGCAACCGGCCCAGATCGCCGTTCTTGAAGTCCGCAGCGCCGGGCAAGCGTCCGGCGGCAACGCCAAGGCGTTCGGACGCTACATGAGCCAAATCAACGACCGCGTTCAAAAGGCGAAGCGCAACCCGCGCGTTCCCGCATCGGGAACGGTGGTGCTCCGCTACACGATCGGCGTCGATGGCCACATCCTGTCGAAGGAGATCGCGACAAGCTCCGGCTTCAAGCAGCTTGACGACGCGGCGACCGACGCGCTCGATCGCGCTGCGCCGTTCCCGCCGATCCCGCCGGATGTCAGCGTCAAGCCGCTTGCCTTCACGCAGCCGTTCAAATTCATCATGCGGTAACGCCGGCCGGCGTTCTCTAACCCCCGCCTGTGCGACGTCTACAATTTTACGCAATCTTTATGATTTCGTTCGCGCGCCTGCGCGCTGAGGACTGTGATTAACCTTGAGTTAGGCAGTCGCCGATAAGTTGAGCCGAGCAATTGTAATCGCGTTGAGCTCAGTCGATGATGTTTGGGTCGGTTGGACAGGTCAAATCCAACTCGTTGATGGACGAGTACGCCTCGCTCTTGAGCGACGCGGTTCTGCGCCATCGTGCCCGTGCCGCAGAACAGTCGGCCCGCATCCAGGCCGAACTTGCCAGCAAGATCAAATCCGAATTCATCGCGAACATGAGCCACGAGCTCAGGACGCCGCTCAATACGGTCATCGGCTTTTCGAAGCTGCTGTCGCAGCACGATGAGCGCAAGCTCGCCGACAAAGACATCGTCGATTACGCGAACCTCATTCATGACGCGGCCGAGCACCTGCTCTCGGTCATCAACGACATACTCGACATCTCTAAGATGCAGAGCGGCAAGTACACGCTCGAGGCGCAAGAGATCGACGTCGGGAGCATTCTCTCGGGCTGCGTCAACGCCTATCAAATGATGGCGAGCGAGGCGCATGTCGACCTTCGCTCGGATATCTCCGCCGATCTGCCGGCCATTCGCGGCGACGCGACAAAGCTGCGGCAGATCTTCATGAATATCATTTCAAACGCGCTGAAGTTCACGCAGGCGACCGGCATCGTCGAGGTGATCGCCCATCGCAGCGTGAGCGGCGGCACGATCATCGCCATCCGCGACAGCGGGCTGGGCATGACGGCCGAAGAAATCGATATCGCGATGACGCCATTCGGGCAGGTCGATAGTGGCCGCTCGCGCTGGCGCGAAGGCGTCGGCCTCGGTCTGCCGATCGCCAAGGCTCTCGTCGAGCTGCACGGCGGCGTCATCGAGATCAGGTCGAAGAAGGGCTCGGGAACCGATGTCGTCATGGCATTCCCGGCGAGCGACAGCGTCAGCCCCGTAGTTTCGTCGCAATCGACTTTCAGCGCTGCTTCGTCCCCCTGACCTCCGGATCCTGAATGCCAAGCATCAGCACCCCGACTCCCGCGAACGGCAGCACCGACCTCTCGATCGGCCGTATCGTCTCAGTCACCGGCTCGAAAGCCATCGTGCTGCTTGACGGGGGCGGCGACCTGCGCTGCCGGTCACCGGAGCACCGCCCTGAAATGGGCACGCTTCTCGCCATCGACACCTCGCGCACGACCGTTCTCGCAATTGTTTCTGCGCTGAGCGTTCCGGTGCCCTCGCAGCGCGAGGGTGAAGGCGAGGTGTGGATTGCGGAACTGGGACTCGTCGGCGAGCTGGCAAACGCAAAATCCGAGAGTTCGACGACGTTCAACCGGGGCGTCACCGCATATCCCGCGCTTGGCGACCGGGTGCGCCTGGCGCAGAAACCCGAGCTTGAGGCAACGTTCTGCGGCGATCTTTCGGCCATGGTGCGCGTCGGGACCATCCGCCAGGACAACAGCATTCCGGCCATGGTGCGCGTCGACGAATTGCTCGGCAAGCATTTCGCCATTCTCGGCACGACGGGCACGGGCAAATCGTGCACGACGGCGCTCATCCTGCGCTCGATCGTCGAAAAGAACCCGGCGGCTCATATCGTTCTGCTCGATCCGCATAACGAATACGCGACCGCATTCCGCGAGTGGGCCGAGGTCATTTCTCCGCGCAACATGCAGCTGCCCTACTGGCTGCTGACGTTCGAGGAGATGGTGGAGGTTCTGGTCGGCGACGGCGATCGCAAGACCGAAATCGAAGTGCTGCAGGATCTCATTCCGATCGCAAAAACGCGCTACGCGATGGGACGCGCCGGAGAGCCTCCGCGCGGCCGACGCGGACTGGGAGACGCGAGCCGCTATACGGTCGATACGCCCGTTCCCTATCGCATCTCGGACTTGCTGTCGCTCATCGACGAACGGATGGGCAAGCTCGAAAACCGCAAGGATCTCGCGCCTTACCGCGTTCTGAAAAACCGCATCGAGACGCTGTCGCAGGATGGCCGCTACGCCTTCATGTTCGGTTCGCGGACGGTCTATGATTCCATGGCACAGGTGCTGAGCCGTCTGTTCCGCGTGCCGGTGAACGACAAACCCATCACCATTCTCGAACTGACCGGCATTCCGTCGGAAGTCGTCAACGTTGTCGTGTCGGTGTTGTGCCGCATGACCTTCGACTTCGCGCTGTGGAGCGAAGGCCAGGTGCCGGTGACGCTCGTCTGCGAGGAAGCGCACCGTTACGTTCCGGCGAACTCGGCGCTCGGGTTCGAGCCGTGCAAACGCTCGATTGCGAAAATCGCGAAGGAAGGCCGCAAGTACGGCGCGTCGCTTTGCATCGTCACGCAGCGCCCTGCGGAAATCGATCCGACAATCCTGTCCCAGTGCAATACCGTGTTCGCGCTGCGCATGTCGAACGACCGCGACCAGGCGATCGTGCAATCGGCTGTCGCGGACACCGGCTCGGGCCTGCTTGAATTCCTGCCCTCGCTCGGGCAACGCGAAGCCATCGCCTTCGGCGACGGTATGGCGCTGCCTGTCCGCATCAAGTTCGACGAATTGCCGAAGCACGGACTCCCGCGATCCTCGACCGCAGTTTTCTCGAAGCGCTGGCAGACATCGCTGAACGACGAAGGCTTCCTCGATCAAATCGTCGAACGTTGGCGCGCATCGGCCATTCCGGTGACGGCCGACGGCACGTCGTCTCAGCTGGCGATGATGGCCGATGCTCTCGGTCTTCAAGGCGCGCAGCCCATGGAAACGTCCGCCCACGACCTCGCTCCGGAACCCGCCGGATATCGGCCGGCGACGATGCCGCCGCCCTATCCCGGTTCGGCCTCAACGACGCGTCCAAACAGCTCGATCGTCCGCCGCGAGACGTCGGCAGCGCCATCATCTGAAGACGTCGCACCGATGCACAAAGCTACTTCTTCCGCACCACCAGCCAAGCCGGTGGCGCCATCTGCAGCGAGCACGTTCGATACGCTCAGATCGCTGCGCGAACGACTGGCACGCTCCTGATATCGCGTTCGCCCGAAAACGCTGTTCCCGGCCTATATCCAAAATGAACCGCTTGGAAACTGTCATGTTTCCGCGCTATCGTGGCGTCTTGTTCAACAAGCCATTGAGATTTAAATTTATTTCTCTTAACCGGGGTTAGTCTGTTCCATGAGCACCATTTATCCAGTGATCTTGTCGGGTGGTTCGGGGACGCGGCTTTGGCCGCTGTCGCGCTCGATGTATCCGAAGCAATTCATTCGTTTCTTCAATGGTCAGAACACGTCGTTTCTCGGCTCGGCGTTAGCGCGCCTGCCGCAGAAGGCCGGTTTCGAAGCACCGATCCTGCTGTGCAATAACGATCATCGCTTTCTCGTGCGCGAGGAAGTCGACCGCGCCGGCATCGAGCCTAAGGCCATCATTCTTGAACCGATCGCGCGCAATACGGCGCCGGCGATTGCAGTTGCGGCGCTGATCGCGCTGCGTGACGATCCAAATGCGATCCTCGCCGTCATGCCGTCCGATCACGTCATCGGCGACGAGGCGCTCTTTGCAGAGAACATCCGGCGGGCTGCCGCCGTGGCCGAGACGGGCAAGCTCGTTCTCTTCGGCATCACGCCGACGGAGCCGCACACCGGCTACGGCTACATCAAGCGCGGCGCGGCGCTGTCAGGATTTGACGGCGACGCTTTCGAGGTTGCGAGCTTTGCCGAAAAGCCCGACCGCGCCACCGCCGAAGATTATCTGGCGGACGGCTCCTACTTCTGGAACAGCGGCATCTTCGCGCTCAATGCCAAGACGTTCCTCGCCGAGATCGAACGCTACGAGCCGGTCATTCTGGACGCAGCGCGCGCAGCACTTGCGGGCGCCAGCGAAGACCTCGGTTTCCTCCGGCTGGATAAGCCGAGCTTTGCGGCGTCGCCGAACATCTCGATCGACTACGCGGTGATGGAGAAGACGAACAAGGCCGCGATCCTGCCGATGGATGTCGGCTGGAACGACGTCGGCTCATGGTCGTCGCTGTGGGATATCGCGCCGCGCGATGACAAGGGCAACTTCATCAAGGGCGAAGCCGTGCTGGAAGATACATCCGGCTGCTATGTCCACTCAGAGAAGTCGATCGTGTCGACGATCGGGCTCAACGATCTCATCATCGTCAACACACCGGATGCGCTGCTCGTTGCCGACAAGACCCGCACGCAGGACGTCTCGAAAGTCGTGCAGCGCCTGAAGCTGTCGAACCGCAAGGAGCAGGAACAGCACCTGCGAAACTATCGGCCGTGGGGCTACTTCGAGACGCTGAACATCGGACCGCGCTTCCAGGTCAAGCTGTTGCACGTCAAGCCCGGCGGCAAGCTGTCGATGCAAATGCATCATCATCGCTCCGAGCATTGGATCGTGGTGCAGGGCACGGCGCAGGTTTCGATCGGCGATAAGGAACAGCTCGTTCGCGAGAACGAGAGCGTCTACATTTTCGCGACGCAGTGGCACCGGCTGCAGAACCCCGGCAAGGTTCCCGTCGAGATCATCGAGGTGCAGATCGGATCGTACCTCGGCGAGGACGATATTCAGCGCACCGACGACATCTACAATCGCCAGCCCGAAGAGACGAAGTAAGGAGCGCGGATATATCCGCGCCCCAAGAACTTCTTATTTTCCCGGATCGTTCGGACGGAACGCGAAGATGCGGCCTGTCGTCGTCTCAGGCTTTCCCGATGTGTCTCCCGGCGGAGATGCATCCGGAGAAGCAGCGGCAGCCGACGCGGCCCCCTCACCTTCGCACTTGTCGCGGAATGCACGCCAGCTCAGCGGGATGAAGCCGAGGTAAAGGCACGTCAGCACCGTCAACGTCTCGTAGGGATAGGTGAAGAGAAATGCGACGACGCCGATAGCGACGATGAAGATCGGCAACACCCATTCGCGGCGGACACGCTCTCCGAGCAGCTTGCCGGAATAGGTCGGAATGTTCGACACCATCATGAAGGCAATGAAGACGGTGTAGGTGAGCACGATTTTCAGCGCCCATTGCGACTTGGTTTCATCGAGCCCGAGCTGAAAGAGATAAACCGGCAGTAGCACCGCGATGGCGGCGGCGGGCGTCGGCATACCCATGAAATAGTTCGACTGCCACTTCGGCCGATCGTCATCGAGAGCTGCATTGAAGCGCGCGAGACGCAGAGCGGAGGCCAGAGCGAAAATCATCACGCAGATCCAGCCCGCGCTTTTGAGGTCGCCGAGGCCCCAGTTGAAAATGAGGAACGCTGGCGCGACGCCGAAGTTAACGAAGTCGGCCAAGCTGTCGAGTTCGGCGCCGAAGCGCGAAGATGCCTTCAACAGGCGCGCGATGCGGCCGTCGATGCCGTCAAGGCAGGCGGCGAAGACAATCGCGGCGATGGCGAGATCCCAGCGGCCTTCGATGCCCATGCGGATCGACGTCAGACCAGCGCACAGCCCAAGCAGCGTGAAGAAGTTCGGGACGAGCATCCGCACCGGAACGCGCCGATGGCGAAACAGCGACCGGCGTCTGCGGCGGCGCGTTTCGGTTTCGATAAACGGCTCATCGTTCTCCATGGCAGCCTCCTTGCCCCCATGCCAAATTGAGATCGCTTTTCGACAACGTCGCGATCGTCCAGCCTCTAGGCGCGACGCGCCTCACGTTCCGGCTCCGGCGAGTGAAGATCCGCCAAAACGGTTTCGCCCGCAACTGCACGTTGGCCTATACTGACAAGAGCCGTTTTTCCGGGCGGCAGGTAGATATCGACGCGCGAACCGAAGCGAATCAGGCCGAATCGCTGGCCCACGCCGACGGCGTCGCCGACGTCAGAAAACGTCACAATGCGCCGCGCGACGAGACCTGCGATCTGGACAACGCCGACATCGCCGTCGGTCGGCGTTTCGATGACGAGGATGCGCCGCTCGTTATCCTCGCTCGCCTTGTCGAGGGCGGCATTCAGGAATTTACCCGGAACATAGAGCGAGCGAATGATGCGACCGGCGACCGGCGAGCGGTTGATATGGACATCGAACACCGACAGGAACGTCGAAATGCGGACGCGTTCCTCGGAGCCGAGACCAAGCTCTGCCGGCGGAATGATCTTCTCGATGCCGGAAATCTTGCCGTCGGCGGCCGAGACGACGAGGCCGGGCCGAAGCGGCGTCACGCGCAGCGGGTCGCGGAAAAAGTAGATGACCCATGCCGTGATGCCGGCGCAAAGCCAGCCGAGCGGCGGATAAAGAAAGAAGAACAGCAGCGTCACCGCGGCGGCGATCGCGATGAACTTGTGTCCATCGGGATGCACGGGCGAAAGCTGGTCAAAGATCGTATCGAGTAAGCCGTGACCCTCAGACACCAATTCTCTCCTGGCGTGAATTTTCAGATGGCGATAGCACGCCTGTTACGACACCGGTACGGCGACGAAACGAAGATCCCCTTTCGAATCCTCGACGCGCAATAGCACGGCCTTGCGACCGGACTTCTTCACCTTCTCGATGCTTTTGGCGACATCCTGCGGATCGGACACGGTGTCCTGGGCCGCTTCGACGATGACGTCACCTGCCTTCAGCCCCTTGGTGGCTGCCGGGCTTTGCGGATCGACGGCCTCGATGACGACGCCGGCGATCTTGGCGTCAAAACCATATTTCTTACGCAGTTCATCGGTCAGCGGCGACAGGCGCATTCCGATAATGGCCGAGCCCTTCGGATCTTCGTCTTCCGTGCCCTCGTCGCTTTTGAGGTCGCTGGCGTTATCGTCATCGTCTTCGAGACGACCGACCGTCACCTTCGTGCTCTCCTGCTTGCCCTTGCGCAGCAGCTCGACGTCGACGGCCTTACCGATGGGCGCCTGCGACACGATCTTGGGCAGGCCGCGCATGCTCGTCACTTCCTTGCCGTCGAACTTCAGGATGACGTCACCCGGCTGCAATCCGGCTTTCGAAGCGGGGCTGTCGGGCGTGACGGCCGCGACGAGCGCGCCTTCGTTTTCATCGAGCCCGAGCGTTTCGGCGATCTCATCGGTCACTGAT
Organism: Hyphomicrobium sp. MC1; assembly: GCF_000253295.1. Classification (NCBI taxonomy): domain Bacteria; kingdom Pseudomonadati; phylum Pseudomonadota; class Alphaproteobacteria; order Hyphomicrobiales; family Hyphomicrobiaceae; genus Hyphomicrobium; species Hyphomicrobium sp. MC1. Next base: position 3,724,163 of record NC_015717.1, read on the forward strand.
TGGATTTTAACGCCGAGCCAGCCGCGGCGAACCTCACCGTACTGCTTCAACTGGTCGACAACGTTCGAGACGGTGTCGGACGGCACCGCAAAGCCGATGCCGATCGAGCCGCCGGTCGGAGAAATGATCGCAGTGTTCACACCGATCACCTCGCCGTTCATGTTGAACAGCGGACCGCCGGAGTTGCCCTTGTTGATGGCGGCATCCGTCTGCAGGTAGTCGTCATACGGACCGGAATTGATGTCGCGGCTCTTGGCCGAGATGATGCCCATCGACACCGAGCCGCCGAGCCCGAAAGGATTGCCGATCGCCATGACCCAGTCGCCGACCTCGATGGCGTCGGAGGAACCGAACTTCACATCTGCCAGCGGCTTCTTCGGTGACACCTTCAGAAGCGCCAAGTCGGATTTGGTATCGCGGCCGATGACCTTGTCGACGACCAGTTTCGAGCCGTCGTGGAAATTCACGTCGATCTCTTCCGCGCCCTCGATGACGTGGTTGTTGGTGACGATCAGGCCTTCCTTGCCGTCGATGACGAAGCCGGACCCGAGAGAGGAAATCTTGCGGTCGCCGTGCGGAACTCCGCCGCGTTTGTTGAAGAAATCATCGAAGAAGTCTTCGAACGGCGCACCTTTCGGCACTTTTGGCAGCGGCACGCCCGCCGGCCCCTTCACGGTCTGCGACGTCGAAATGTTGACGACGGCATCGGAGAGTTTCTTGGCCAGCGGAGCAACAGACGCGGGCCCGTATTGGAACGTCTCAGCCCAGGCGCCTGGCACGTTCAACAATCCAAGGCTCAAACTCAAGCCGAGAAGAAGCGCCGAAACTTTCTTCGTCATTGCAAGGAACTCCAAGTCTGACCGGCACCCGAGGACCGCCGCGAACCTATGCTAGCTCGCCCAACATCAAAGCGTGAACATGGCAAGGTAGCATATCGCCAGCATGCGGGGATAAGTTGCCTATCCCCGAGCGAGCCAGACTACAAATACGCCAACGGCCACTGCGGCGACGGCGCAGATCTGGATGCGGCCGGTGGAGAAATTTGCAATCTCTTCAACGGTCCGCCGCGCAAACTGCGGCGCGGCGGCCCATAAGAGACCCTCAAGGACAAGGGCGACGCCCAGTCCCGCCAGGAGGTCGTTCATCGCTGCGGCGCGGGAGCAGCCGCAGCGGGAGGCTTGCCGTTAGGGTCCTCAAAGTACCGGAAGAATTCGCTGTTGGGAGACAGCAGCATGCGGGTATCGCCCGGCTTTAAAGCCGTCGTATACGCCTGCATCGACCGGTAGAAGCGGAAGAAGTCCGGGTCCTGGCCAAAGGCTTCAGCGAAGATGCGGCTGCGCTTGGCCTCACCGTCACCGCGGATTTCATCTGACTTCTGCGTGGCGGTCGCCTTGATGATCGTCACGTCCTTGTCGGCGTTGGCGCGAACGCGGTTGCTTTCGGCCTCGCCCTGGGCGCGAAGCTCAGTCGCCTCGCGAACACGGTCGGCCCGCATGCGGTCGTAAACCTTGACGAGGTTTTCCTGCGGAAGATCGGCGCGCTTGATACGGACGTCGACGACTTCGAGGCCATAGTCGCGGCCTTCCGTATTCACCTGCTCGGCGATCTGCTTCATCAGCGATTCACGCTTGTCTTTCACGACCTCTTGTAAGGTCGCGGAGCCAAGCACGCGGCGGATTTCAGATTCGATCAGCGGGCCGACGACTTCGCGGACGCGATCTTCGTCGTGGACGTTCTGATAGAACTTCAGCAAGTCGACGATACGATAACGAGCGTAAGCATCGACGATGAGACGCTGCTGATCGGAAGCCGTCACTTCCTGCTCGGTCGTGTCGAGATCGAGGATACGTTTGTCGAATTTCTCGACCGTATCGATGAACGGCATCTTCCAATGCAGGCCCGGCTGGGTGATTGCAGGCTGTGCCTTACCGAAGCGCAGGACAAGCGCCTGCTCGTTCTGGTGGACGATGAAGGCGGAGGAATAGAGCACCACCGCGGCGACGCCGATAACGGCGAGAATGAAAGCGAAGAACGCACGCATGTTATTTCGCTCCATCCGTATCGGTGCTGGTCTGATCATCACTCGGGCGACGCTGGAGTTGCTCCAGCGGCAAGAACGGAACGACGCCCTGGCCGTTGCTCTTCTGGTCCAGAATGATCTTGTCGGCGCCGGAGAGCACGCGCTCCTGCATTTCGAGATAGAGCCGTTCGCGCGTCACGTCGGGCGCCTTCTTGTATTCGTCGTAGACCTTGAGGAAGCGAGCGGCCTGACCGGTTGCTTCCGCGACCGTCTGATCGCGATAGCCCTCGGCGGCGGCGATGATGCGATCGGCATCGCCGTGTGCGCGCGGCACGACCTGATCGGCATACGTCTGCGCCTGCTTGATGAGCGTTTCCTTTTCCTGCGCCGCAGCCGCGACCTCGCGGAACGAGCGGATGACTTCTTCCGGCGGATCGACCTCTTTCAGCTGAACCTGGTCGATCTTGATGCCGGCGCCGTAGGAATCGAGCGTCTTCTGCATGAGCTTCTGGACGGCTTCCTGCGTCGCTTGGCGGCCGCCGGTCAGCAGCGGTTGCAGATTGGACTGGCCGACGACTTCGCGCATGGCGCTTTCGGCAACCTCGCGCACCGTCGTCTCGGGCTGGGCAATGTTGAACAGGAATTGCTCGACGCCGGTCTGGCCGTTGGCTTCATTCTTGTCAGGGCTGATGCGCCAGAAGACGACGAAGCGGACATCGACGACGCTACCGTCGCCAGTCAACATCAAGCCGCTGTCACGGCCACCGATGATGCTGCGGCCCGCGCCGATTTCGATGGTGCGCTGCTGCGTGACCTTCGGCAGACGGACTTCCTCGATCGGATAGGGCAAGCGCCAGTTGAGGCCGGGGCCGACCCAGCGCTCATACTTGCCGAAGCGGAGCACGATGCCCTGCTCGTCCGGGTTCACGCGGAAGAAAAAGCCGTAGAAGACGACGCCCGCCAGAACGAGCATCGCAATAAAGAACAGGAACGGTTTGGGCACGCCGCCGCCGAGGCCGGCGCCGCCACTGCCGTTGCCGCCGCCACCGCGCATCACCTGACGCATGCGATCCTGGCCGCGACGCAGAATTTCATCGAGATCCGGCGGTTCTTTCCCGCCGCCACCGCCGCCCTGCGGTCCCCATGGCCCTTGGCCCCACGGGCCGCCTCCACCTTTGCGGCCGCCGTTTCCCCCACCGCTGCCGCTACCGCCTTGACTACTCCAGGGCATAAATCAGGGCCTCTTTCGAATTTGAGCTGAAGATTAAAATCGTGCCCCCCAATGGCCTTTTCGAGATGTGGCGGCACCGTGGTGACGCCGGATGTAAACACACGCACTGCAAAGGCCTGAGCAACGTAGATAAAACCGGGATTTGCGCAGCTTATAGGGCAGGGCCCCGACGTTCGCAAATTTCCCGTTGGTTTGGCTAATCGCAATTTGGGGCCTCGGCACGCGCCTTCAAGGGCGGCCGGGCTTTTCAAGCGTCCTGCTTTTGGCGATCGTAAACAACGAGTGTTGCGGCGTGGTCGTCACGCGGGCCTTGGGGCAGCGGCTCGCTGCTTAACTCGCGCCATTCGGCTGCATCGAGCGCGCCGAAATGGCGGTCGCCTTCGACATCGGCGTGAACACGGGTCAGATAAATTCGATCTGCAACGGGGAGAGCGGCCTCGAATACCTGAACGCCGCCGATAACCATGATCTCATCGGCGCCGCGGGTTTTGGCGAGCACTCGGGCCAGCGTCAGCGCGTCAGCTACGGACTCGCAGGTCGAGACGCCTGCTACCTCGAAGGCCGGATCTCGCGTGATGACGATATTATCGCGGCCGTCCAGCGGCTTGCCGATGGAGTCGAACGTTTTTCGGCCCATGACGATGGGCTTGTCCATCGTCAGGCGGCGAAATGTTTTCAGATCGGACGAGAGCCGCCACGGCAGCGCGCCGTCACGGCCGATGACGCCGTTTTCCGAAACGGCGACGATCAGGGATATGCGTGTGTCATTCATCGGCGGGGCATAGCATTATTTGTTTGCTCTTTGCGACTCCCCTGCGGGCAGCCGGCCGCAAAGCGCGGGATTGTTGGTGCCGGCGACTCTGCTGCGCAGAGCTTTCCGTTTGTCCGCGACGACTCTCCTTCATCGAGCCGGCCGTCGCAGACGGAGACCCAGCAACGTCATCCCGGCGAAGGCCGAGATCCAGTCAAATCGAAAGCAACGAAGATGCCGATGCTTGTCTGGGTGCCGACCCCGGCCTTCGCCGGGGCAGGCTCTTCGTCGGCATGACGGTGGACCTGGCTTACACCGCCACGGGCGCTTTGATGTGGGGGTGCGGGTCGTAGCCCGACAGCGTGAAGTCTTCGTATTTGAAATCGAAGATCGAGGCGACGTCCGGGTTGATCGTCATCGTCGGCAGCGGCCGTGGATCGCGCGAAAGCTGCAGGTCGGCCTGTTCGAGATGATTGAGATAAAGGTGCGCATCGCCGAACGTGTGCACGAACTCGCCCGGCTTCAGCCCGGTTACCTGCGCCATCATCATCGTCAGCAGCGCGTAGCTCGCGATGTTGAACGGCACGCCTAGGAAAGTATCGGCCGAACGCTGATAAAGCTGGCACGAGAGCTTGCCGTCGGCGACGTAGAATTGAAAGAGGCAGTGGCACGGCGCGAGCGCCATCTTCGAGAGGTCGCCCGGGTTCCAGGCCGTCACGATGATGCGGCGCGAATCCGGATTGCGCTTCAGATCAGACACCGCGTTCGTAATCTGGTCGATGGTCGAGCCGTCGGCGGCTTCCCAGCTTCGCCACTGCTTGCCGTAGACCGGACCAAGATTGCCCTCCGAGTCTGCCCACTCGTCCCAGATGCTGACGCCATGTTCCTTCAGATACTGCGTGTTCGTCGCGCCGGCGAGGAACCACAGCAGCTCGACGATGATCGACTTGGTGTGCAGCTTCTTGGTCGTGACGAGCGGAAAGCCGTCGGCGAGATCAAAGCGCATCTGATGACCGAAGACGGACAGCGTGCCGGTGCCGGTGCGGTCGGTCTTTTCGGTACCGTGGTCGCGCACGCAGCGCAGAAGATCGAGGTATTGTTGCATGGGGTCAGACTTATGCGATTCTGGAACGACCTTCAGCCCGTGGTCAGCGCACTGTTGGGCGCCAAGACCATAAGCAGAATGATCAATGAGTTGTAGCACCCATGGCAGACCATCGGGGTCAGCAGGCTGCCGGTGCGCTCGCGCAGCCACGCCAAGTAAAGGCCGATGAGCGTGATCGCGCCGAGACCATAAAGCGAATAGTTGGCATGGAGGGAGGCCCACGCGACCGCTGTAATGGCCGTCGCCCCCACAAAGCCTAGCGGCGATTGCCGCAGTGCACCGAAGATCAGCCCGCGAAACAGCAATTCTTCCGCCAACGGTGCGCCAACGCCGGCGGCCAGCAGGATGAGCCACCACGTCCGCGACTTCATCATCTCGGAAAAAGGCTGCAGATCGTGGCGCAGCGCATCCGGATTGAAGACGAAGACGAGCGAGGCGAAGCAGGTCGCGAGCGAGACAAGAGCGATGACAGCGAGGAGGAGCGTCCAGATCCCGCCGCGCGGCATGGCAAAACTCAACGTGCCGGCGCCCGTCGTCCGGCGTCCGTAGGCATTGACCATCAGGACCGAGGCGACCGTCACCACCTGGAAGGCGAACAGCGAAGACGCGACGCGGCCGGTCAGCAGCGCCTCAAGCTCGCCTGCGGCAAATGCGCGAGGCTCATGAATTTGGGCCCAGACGTCGAACAGCCAGGCTGCTCCATACCCGGCTTGGGTGGCCAGAATAATGATCACGACGGCCAGAGCTGCCGTGACCACGACGCCTTTCCAGGTCTGAATTATGTTTTCCACGGGGGATTATCTGCTTCTTTCCGGCGGCGGTCGCATCGAAACACCCGCGTAAATACGGCATCCGGGGGTCCGCCTGAGCCGGTTGATCGTCACCCAGCCGTCACAGCGGGTAACAGGTTTTCAGGGCGAGCGAAACTAGGTCACCGAAACGCTTTTTTTCGTAAGCGTTGCTCCCTATATTCAGTGGTGCTGGCTCTGCCAGCTATGGCGATAAACGCGGTCGTAATAAGCCGATCGGACCCGGGGGCGGTACCCGGCGCCTCCACCATTTTATGCTGGGCCTTGCGACTCCCCCTTCCCGGGGAGCCGGCCGCAAGGCCCGGTGATCTCGTTGGGTTTCCCTGCGAGCACCGGCCGTAAGGCCCAGCTGTTATGGGGGCGAAATAGGATCGACGAAGGTGTAAAGGACTTAGCTTTTGCCCGGCATGATACCACCGTTATCGGGTCATACAGAATAGTTGCCAATGACAACTATGCTGAGGCCGCTCTCGCTGCGTAATGCAGCGCGACTAGCCTGAACTTGAAGCCCTTGCCCCTAGCAGGGTAAGGCGCGGTCCGGAGGGCACCGGGCAACAGAAGCCCTCCACCTTTCCGCCTGCGCGCCGAGGTAAACTTGACGGCGCGGGCTTGACGGGACGGGAAATCTGATTTCAGAGGTCAGATGGAATTCAAGTAGGATCGAAGGCTGAGGCATGGCATCGGGGCCGTCCATAGATTACGGGAAACTGCAGCAGGAGGCGATGCGCGGGGTCGTGCGCGCCGTTCTGCAACGGGTCGTCAAGACGGGACTCCCCGGTGAGCACCACTTTTATATTTCCTTCCTGACGCAGGCTCCGGGCGTGATCCTGTCGAAGCGGCTCAAGGAAAAATATCCGACCGAGATGACGATCGTCCTCCAGCATCGCTTCTGGGACCTGATCGTTTCCGACGAGCGATTCGAAGTGAAGCTGACGTTCGACGGCATTCCGGAACGTCTCGTCGTGCCGTTCGCGGCGATCAAGGTCTTCATCGATCCGAGCGTACGCTACGGCCTGCAGTTCGATGAAGAAACGAACGAGCAGGAGGCTGCCTCTTCGCCTCGCGCCATCGACGCAACCTACGATGACGCGAGCACCGAAGCGCCGCGTCCGAAGAAGCCGCGCGCGCCGCGCAAGCCCCGCACCGCCGAAAAGGATGCGCAAAACATCTCGACGCTGACGGCGGTCGAACCGGTGGACGTGCTGCCGCCCAATCCGGAGCCTGCAACGCGCGCCGGAGAAAACCTGCCGAGCGACGGCGACGAAGATGCGGCGGAGAAACAGCCCGAAAGCGGCGGCGCAAAAATTCTGAGCTTGGATCAGTTCAGGAAGAAGTGAGCCGTCTTTGACGGCCGCTCTCGTTATCGTTCGAAACGAGCGAACCGCAGCCGATAAGAGCATCGGATTGATGCTCCCATTTCGTCGGTCGATGCCGGCTTCTTGCTAGTTCAATCGAAGCAACGCGAAGTGGTTAAACGCGAGGACCGATGTCATCAGTCCGTGGCTTCGAGCGAGCATGGCACGCGCATCAGTCTCCGGCGCGACAAGCCAAGCTGGCCTCGTAATATTCGCTATTTGATTGGGCGTTATCGTCATCACCGGGACGCGCACATACGGAAGTTCGTTCAAGGCCACATCCCAGCCCGTTCGATAGACTGGGGCTGGCGCTTCCTTTACGAGCGTTGCGATTTTCGCGCCGTCGACTTTTGAACGAATATATCCCGGCGTCAGGAACACGTCACTCATCGAGTGGAAAATCGCGTATCCTAACAGAGCAGCGACGAGCACACCGACCGTCGCAACGAACGGCGCCATTCGTTTCGACAAGGCATCAAATGCAACGCCCCCAAGAACGCACAAGGGTAGCACCGCAGGCAAGATGTAACGCGGGTTAACTTCGGCCGGCCAGAACAGAACAACCAAAGTGCACGTCAGAGCGTAGCAGCTGACAGCCAGGATGAAGTGCCGGCGAGGTTTCGTTTCCATAGCGCTGAAGTCGGCAAACGGAAGAGCCGCCGCCAGCAGTGCAGCCGGCAAACATTCGAAAAAGAAATCGGCGCCGTTCGCAAACGGGTGAGGCCACACAACGCCGTTGGACGAAAGCCGCGTGTAGCGCAGCCATTCGCCTTGATCTCCGGCGACGAAAACATGGGCATACCACAACGCAGTTGGAACCGTTGCGATACAGCCGGCGAGGATGAGGCCAGGAAATTGACGCCACTCGGATGTCAACGAGAAAAAGACGAAGATACCGAGAAAGAAATAGGCCGTCGGTTGCGGACCCTTCATAAGGGCGGCGATCGCTAAGATAGATCCAATGATAATCCAGCGACCGACCGTTAGCCGTTCGGCGATATATGCATTCCACCACACCAGAAAAGCGCCAAACAATAATACCGCTAGCGGAAGGTCCGCCACGGACGTCACGTAGTATCTCATGACGAGCGGGCAGGCCAAAAACAGCAGGGCCCCAAAGCATGCAGCTTCAGGACTGGCATTCGGCCGTACTGCGCGCCAGATCAGAACAGTGCCCGCGACAAGCGAAAGCACCACGGGCAGACGCGCGATAAATGGGGACACTTGGCCAAACGGCATACTCAGCGCGGCAATAACCCAGGACAGCAGCATAGGTCGCTCTATCCAGCGCAGATTGTACATATGCTGACTAAACCAATTCCCGTCATCCAAGGCGCTTTGAGCCACGGTGACAGTTAGTCCTTCGACGTAGTGATATCCGTGAAGGAGAGATTGCGGCACGGAGACGATGAGCGCCAAGGCGATGATGAGGACTATCGCATCGCTGCGATGGGCTAGCGCTTTGAATATTCTCTTTGAATGCTGAGCGAGAAGCGGAAGACGCAGCGCGCGCAAACCTTTGGCTTGGGCCAACCCGACGATTTCGTCTGACATGCTTTTTGAATTGCCCCGAGACAGGTTTGCAAAATGACACCAGGAGGAATTGCCGTTCCTGGCGGCAAAATCAGGTCATCGGTCATACGATCCTGTAACACGATATATGTTCCGCGTACGCACTGGCTTGCGCAATCTCCCTCTCATCTTCTCATGTCATTCACCACTCCTCCTCCTTTGGCGCTTGACTGATACATAACTGGTCGGATATGGATCAATTCATAGCCAATGGGTTATTGATTGCGATGCAGGGCACTCACGACATTCTTTTTCGCACACTCGCCGATCCCACACGGCGCGCCATTTTCGAGCGTCTGTGCCGTAATGGAGAGCAAACAGTCAGTGCGCTGACGGCGCAGGCTGGGATTTCGCAGCCGGCCGTTTCGAAACATCTCGGCATCTTGAAAGATGCCGGACTCGTGCGCGACCGGCATGAAGGCCGGCAGACGCACTACAGCGCAAAGGTCGGCGCGCTTGCTCCACTCATCGACTGGACGAGCCAGATGACCGGCTTCTGGCAGAGCCGTTTTGATCAACTCGAAGACCTGCTGAAGAGGATGGACCAATGACTCTCGACATTTGGGTTCGGCAAATCCACCGCTGGCTGTCGATTGCTTTTACTGTGGCGGTCGCCGCCAATTTCATTGTGCGGATTTGGGGCGAACCGCCCTCGTGGATCGTCTATTCGCCATTGCTTCCACTCTTTTTGCTGCTGTTTAGCGGGCTCTACATGTTCGCTCTGCCCTACATGGCGAAATCACGCCGCAAGGCCAATGCCCTCCAATGACACGCATCGCAACGAAGAAAATGAGAGGACGCCCCATGAAGCAGACTGCGAGCGAAACGCTGTCCGTCGTCATCGAGCGCGATATCCCCTATCCGGCGGAGAAGATCTGGCGGGCCCTGACGCAGCCGCATCTGATCGAAGAGTGGCTAATGCAGAACGACTTCGTGCCGGTGGTCGATCATCGCTTCAATCTTCGCGCCGACTGGGGCGCCGTCGATTGCAAGGTTCTGGTCGTCGAGCCGAATGCTTCGTTGTCGTACACTTGGGCAGCCTATGGTCTTGAGAGCGTCGTGACGTGGACGCTCACGCCGACGGCTACAGGGACGCGTCTGCGCATGGAGCAGTCTGGCTTCCGGCCGGATCAGCAGCAGGCATATCAAGGCGCGAAGTTCGGCTGGCCGAAGTTCTTCGACAATCTCGACAGCGTGCTCGCGAAAACGGAATAGCGCCAATCTGATGATACCTTCTAGCCGCGTCACCGCCGCTAGAACCACATATCGCGGACGCAGCGTCCGTCGCGCGGAAGGTCATCGAAACTCACAAGACCATCGAAGTGATCGATCGGGATCGCGGCGATGGCGTCAGGCTGGGTGAGGCGAAGGTTTACGGCGATCCGGCGGCGGCCGTCTTCCTGGGCGAAACATGCGCGCCAATAGGCCACGCATCCGCACTCGGGACAGAAGTGAAATTCGAGGGTCTTGCCGCGGGTGTAAGCTTTCGTCTGGCCCGAGACACGGATGCGCTCATTTTCGAAGTCGTAGGTCCAAAGTACACCGTAGCGGCGGCAGACCGTACAATTGCAGGCGGTGGCATCCTGCGGGACGCCATCGAACGTCCAGCGCACAGCGCCGCAGTGACAGGATCCTTCCAGCATTCCGCTATTCTCCCTGGCCACTCGACTTACGAGAAAAGCGACGAATGGAGAAGTAAACCCCGTAGTCGCATTCGAAACAACTCGACAAAGCGGCTTCCATGCGCGACGAAGCACGCATTTTCCGGCATCCGAACGAAGAATGGACCGATCTCATGACCAAGACGCGCACTGAAACCGACACCTTCGGACCCATCGACGTTGCCGCGGACCGATATTGGGGTGCGCAGGCCCAGCGCAGTCTCGGCAATTTCAAGATCGGCTGGGAAAAGCAGCCGGCCCCGATCGTACGCGCCCTCGGCATCGTCAAGCGCGCTGCAGCCGAGACGAACATGGCGCTCGGCCGGCTCGACCAAAAAATCGGCGACGCCATAGTCAAGGCGGCGCAGGAAGTCATCGACGGCAAGCTCGACCAGCACTTCCCTCTCGTCGTCTGGCAGACGGGCTCGGGCACGCAGTCGAACATGAACGCCAACGAGGTGATCTCGAACCGCGCCATCGAAATGCTCGGCGGCGAGATGGGCTCGAAGAAGCCGGTGCATCCGAACGATCACGTCAATATGAGCCAGTCGTCGAACGACACCTATCCGACGGCGATGCATATCGCGTGCTCGGAGGAAGTCGTTAACCGGCTGATCCCGGCGCTCAAGAAGCTTCAAGGTGCGCTCGACGACAAGGCCAAGGCGTGGGCGAAGATCATCAAGATCGGGCGCACACATACGCAGGACGCGACACCGCTGACGCTCGGCCAGGAATTCTCCGGTTATACCCAGCAGGTAGAGAACGGCATCGAGCGCATCGAGCAAACCTTGCCGAAGCTGATGGAACTCGCGCAGGGCGGCACCGCCGTCGGCACCGGCCTCAATGCACCGAAGGGCTTCGCGGAAATGGTTGCGGAGCGGATTGCGACCATTACCGGCGTGCCGTTCAAATCGGCGCCGAACAAATTCGAAGCGCTCGCCGCGCACGACGCCATGGTCTTCACGCATGGCGCGATCAACACGGTTGCGGCGTCCCTGTTCAAGATCGCGAACGATATCCGCCTGCTCGGATCGGGTCCGCGCTCAGGCCTCGGCGAGTTGTCGCTGCCTGAAAACGAGCCGGGCTCGTCGATCATGCCGGGCAAGGTTAACCCGACACAATGCGAAGCGCTGACCCAGGTCTGCATTCAGATTTTCGGCAACAACGCCGCAATCTCGTTCGCCGGCAGCCAAGGTCATTTTGAACTCAACGTCTACAATCCGGTGATGGCCTATAACTTCCTGCAATCCGTCCGCCTGATGAGTGATGCAGCGGTGTCGTTCACCGACAACTGCGTCGTCGGCATCGAACCGCGTGAAGACAACATCAAGGCGGGGCTCGAGCGCTCGTTAATGCTTGTGACGGCGCTCGCACCGAAGATCGGTTACGATAACGCCGCCAAAATCGCAAAAACCGCGCACAAAAAGGGCACGACGCTGCGCGAGGAAGCCGTCGGCGGCGGCTATGTAACAGACGAAGAGTTCGATGCCATCGTGCGTCCGGAAAAAATGATCGGACCGGAGTGACGATTTAAAATCGTTCTATCTGTGTGCGTCCGCTGAGGCACACCGACGACGTCTCTGAACGAATGCTGAAACCGAAACGCGTTGCGACCGAACGGCACTCGCGCAATAAAATGTGCGCGAGTGTTTGACGACTTTGCGCAGGTGCTCCTAAAATAGCGCGAAGCCAGGATGCGATTTGCATCCCATGCGGAGAGCATTTTATGACCGCCGAGATCATCAATCTCAACAAGGTCCGTAAAGCCCGCGAGCGCGCCGACCGCGAACGGGAGGCGCACGAGAACCGGCTTAAGTACGGGCAATCGAAGGCTGAACGCAGTCTCGCCGATGCGCAGCAGCGCAAGACGCAAGGCGAACTCGACGGCGCGCGGCGCGACGATAACAGTCCGGCGGAAGATGCTGACGACTTCGATCCCAGCACCGCCTCGTAATGAGGCCTGAGAAGCGTTCGTTCTCGATCCAGGGCCACCGCACGTCGATTTCGCTGGAGAGCGCGTTCTGGGTCGCACTCAAGGAAGCCGCGGCTGAAGACGGCATGACGCTCGCAGGCCTCATCAATTCCATAGACAAAACTCGTGGTGAGGCTGGGCTTTCGAGCGCTGTGCGCGTTTGGTTGCTGGAGCGGCTCAAAGCGCGCGCGCAGCCAGCGGCCGATCGCTAACGCACTTCATCAGCGTTGCTTTTGCAGGCGCTGGCGCTGGCGCTCACGGAACTCGATGTCGGGAGGCCGTGACGAGCCGGTATCGCACCACGGATTGCCATAATAACCAAAGCGGCCATTGATTGGCACGCAATCACGGTCAGCCCGGAGCGCGGGCCTCTGCCAGGTGTGTTTGGCTTTGGAGCGCGGCTTATGCGTCGCCTCTGCCGGTGATGAGATGGCAAAGGCTGCAACGGCAGCGGCTAGTGCAATCGATAATCCTCGCATGCCCAACCTCGCTTAAAATGCGCGGCGCATGTCACAAACGGGAGTTACGCCGCACCGGAGGTAAGCATTGGCGCGACGGATGAACAGTCGCCGCGCCGAAATTGCCTAGGGCAGTCTGCCCCAGCTGAAGAGACCGTAGAACCATGCCGTGACCGCGCCGAATCCTGCCGACATGCACAGGATGGGCACGATCTGACTGACGTCACCCTCAAGCAGCGGCGAAGGTTTTCCGGCGAGGTACGGCACGACGATGAATGCGCCGATGAGTGCCGGACCGAAAAGGCCGAGGATGGCGCCGCGGATCGTCATCATGCCGATCGGCTTCCAGCCCAGCAGAAAACCGAAGAGTGCGCCCCAGAGCCCGGCCGTGATGCCGTTGCCAATCATCCAAGGCAGCACAACCGAAGGAATGAGGAGGCTCGGCATCGGCCGAAGGCTCCAAGGTTCGGCGTCCCACCCGGTCCAGTAGTGAACGAAAAACCAGCTGATCGCCTCTTGCACGGTCGCGGCGGCGATCACGCCTGCGATGAAGCCCAAACCCAAGCTCTTCAAGACATTCATGGCCGTGTCCCCCTTCCAGATGTCCCCTTTTTACGTGTGACGCTCCCCACACTGTCTTGCTACTCTGCTTGGTCGGCCAAATCCATTGTCCGATGCTCAAAATGCGGATTTCGAGCCGCCATTGTCCGCATGCGGCAACGGTTCAAGCCTCGGCGACGCGAACGGCCTCATTTTCGCCTATTCGCTACGGCTTTCAGGGCGCGCCGCACAAAAGGTGCCGCTTATCCACAGGATGGGCACCGCAATCTCGGACGAGATTTGAAAACGGGGGCGGCGCGTCCGGGGGGCTGGCGCTTGCGGTTCCCTGCTTATCCCAATCGCTTGGCCATTCGAGCCTGAGCTCGCCAAAGCCGCGTCGCACCGACGCGGAGCGGACCCGATTGGGCTTTTTCCCATCACTCAACCAAACGAGGACTTCCCATGCGTAAGGGAACGATTGCCGTGCTTTCTCTTGTACTTGCCGCCACAACGTCAGGTGTCGCCGACGCCCGACCAGACAAGGACGACGGCGACCATTATCGAGATCGGGCCATGACGAGCCGCAAGATTGCGCGTCTCTCGGGTACATCGACTGCGTGTCTGACATCGGAGGCTCGCAACCTCCTCGCGCGTATCCGCGGACAGTTTGGCAACGTCCAGATCGTCTCGACCTGCCGGCCGGGTGCGCGTATTGCCGGTACGGGACGGCCGTCCCGTCACGCCTCGGGACAAGCGATCGACTTCCGCGTGCCGGGCCGCAAGGCTGAGGTCGTGCGTTGGCTTATCGCCAACCACCGGAACGGGGGCGTCATGACCTACCGGGACATGGACCATATCCACGTCGACGTCGGACCTCGGTTCGTGGCGCTGAATGCCGCCAGCGGGCGCAGCTAAAGGTTGAAGGTGGGAATATGGTTTCCCGCCTGCCTTTCCTCCGGGCGCCGCATATGGTTTGCGAAGACGATCGGAAACGCCCCGCATTTCAAAGCTATTTTGATCTCGGAAGGGGGTGCCCGAAGGCTGCGACGATCTTGCCTTTCTCACAGGACCAAGGCATATAAGTCGCCGTCGAACACGCCTTGGCTTACTCTTACCAGCGCTACCGCCTGCCCTAAGACGTCTCCATCGCGCGATTTGATTAGCCTCCGGTGTTTAACCGGGGAATTTATGTTTGCTTTGGAGGCAATTGATGTCGAACGGGACTGTGAAGTGGTTCAATGGTCAGAAGGGCTATGGCTTCATTCAGCCGGAAGAAGGTGGAAACGATGTGTTCGTCCACATTTCCGCTGTTGAGCGTGCAGGCCTTCAGTCGCTCCGCGAAGGCCAGAAGATCTACTTCGAAACCGAGCGTGGACGTAACGGCAAAATCGCTGCCGTGAACCTGCGTCCGCTCTAAGGTTTTCGAAACCACTCCACTCATGCGGGGAGCAGCTCGTCTGCTCCCCGCTTTTCTTATTCTGAAAACAAACAACGTTCGGAGATCGAATGGCGAAAGAAGAGATGCTCGAGTTCGAAGGCGTGGTGGACGAAGTTCTGCCGGACGCCCGCTGCCGCGTGAAGCTCGACAATGGGCATGAAGTGATTGCCTACACATCCGGTCGCATGAAGAAGAACCGCATCCGCATTCTCGCTGGTGACCGCGTGACGGTCGAGATGACGCCTTACGACTTGACCAAGGGCCGCATCAATTTCCGTCACAAAGACGGACGCCCGCCGATGGGTGATGCTTCTGGCGCCTCGCGCACGAGTGGCGGACCTCCGCGCCGCGGCGGACGCTAATCAAGACCAACGGCTGCACCGTCATCACGGCGACGCAGCGTCTAACTTCTGACGGCCCCGAAGCGCTGCTCAGGCGCGAGTGACGATCTCGGAGGCCCGTCTTTTGTGATCTGCGCCGAGGCGCTGCGCGATCCACAACCAAGCGGCGGCAAGCGGAACGGCGACGGCGCCCATTGCGCCTCCGGCAAAGCCAAGGCCTCCGCCGAGCAACGCATAGAGCCAGCCCGATGCTGCGTCGCCGCCGCGAAACACAACGGTGTCGATGAAATTCTGCACCTTGTATTTCTCGTCCGGGCTCGCGAGCGTGTAGATCAGCTTGATCGCGGGATTGGCGAGCGCGAACGCCACGATGCGCTCGGCGACCATGACGGCGGCGACGATGCCGAGCGCAGCATCGAACGACAACATCAGCACACCGATCGCGCCCGTCACCGGCAATGCAAGCAATGCCGCCGTCACGCCAAAGCGTTTCAGAATGCGCGCCGTGCCGAACACTTCGATCAGGAACGTCACGATACTGACGACAAGATCGCGGCCGGAGAAAAACAGGACACGGTCTGCGTTGCTCGAGATCGACGTTGCGACGAGGCGTGCCTGCTCAAGATAAAAGAACGTACCGATGACGTTCGCGATGAAAATGAAAAGTGCGATGCGCGCGAACATCGGCGTCGTAAACACCTTGATGGCGCCGTCGAGAATGCCGCCGCCAGCGGGCTCGGTTTCACCACCCGTCGCTTCCGGCGGCTTGATACGGCGCAACAGCAGGCTGGCGATCATCGCGGCCAACAGCAAGACCGCCGAAACGAGCATCAGATCGACGGGCGCGAAAATGCGCACAAGCCCTTGCGTGATCAGGGGACCGGCCAGCGCACCTGCGGTACCGCCGGCTGAAATGAAGCCGTAAAGCCGTTTCGCTGCGTCGTGCGACCAGAGCTCCGACATCAAGCTCCAGAACAGCGACACGACGAAGAGATTGAAGACACTGCCCCATACAAAAAACGTTCCCAGCGCCGCGTGATTTTCCGGCGCCGCCTTTAGCGCCAGCCAGAAGGCAACCAGATTGGCGACGAAGAATGCGTAGATCGCGGGCAGCACGTAGCGGCGCGGAAAGCGGGCAGCGACAAAGCCAAAGAGCGGCACCAGCGCCAACATCACGAAGAAGACGATGGTAAAAAGCTTGTGGAGAGAATCCTTGCCTAAGGCGACGCCGATTTCATCGCGCACCGGGCGGATGACGTAATAGGCAGACAGCAAGGCGAAAAACATCGCGAAGGACGCGAGAAGCGCCGCAACCTCGTCAGGCGCGACATTAACGAAACGGCGCAACCACCGCGGCGACCCAGAATGTTCTGTCGGCATTGTTCCCCGCGGCACGGACGAGGGAACCCTCTTTGCCTAAACGGAACAATCAATCAAGGCTGCGCGTCTTTACGATGGTGCGCCGCAATCGGAAAGCACCCGAGTGTACCCTTTATGCATGGGGATGCTTAGTCGTTAGGCTCATGAACTATTTCTAGATTGTGACGATGTATAATCGTTCTATACTTATGCAATGCAGCAACAACGCGCTGCACTGCGACGTGGTCGAAGCCCCCAAAGACCATAAAAAACAAAGGGTTGGGAACGATATGAACTATTATGCCTATGAAATGGCCCATGCGTTCATGTCCCCGGTGCGATTCGGCGTTCAGGCTTTGCGGCAGACGCTGGGATGGCCCCTTAATCCAATGGGGTACACGACGGCCGGCAAGAACATGATTGCCGCCTGCGAGGTGTTCGAGAACATCACGCGGCGCTATGGCAAGCCCGAATTCGGCATCGGCAGCGTACAGCTCGCGGGTCTTAAGGTGCCGATCCGCGAAGAGATCGCGCTCTCCAAGCCTTTCTGCAATCTCATCCATTTCGCGCGCGATGAAACCGTCACGGGCAAACGCTACGATCCGAAAGTGCTCATCGTGGCACCAATGTCGGGCCACTACTCGACGCTGCTGCGCGGCACGGTCGAAGCCATGCTGCCCGAGCACGATGTCTACATCACCGATTGGTCGGATGCGCGGAACGTTCCCCTCGCCTCCGGTCAATTCGATTTCGATGATTTCGTCGATTACCTGATCGAGTTCATGAGCTTCATCGGCACCAACACGCATGTGATTGCGGTGTGCCAGCCGGCCGTTCCGGCGCTCGTCGCAGCGGCCGTGATGGCGGCGCGCGGCGAGCAGTGTCAGCCGTCGTCTCTGGTGCTTATGGGCGGGCCGATCGACACCCGGCGCAATCCGACGAAGGTCAACGATCTGGCCGCGCAGAAATCGCTTGCATGGTTCGAGAACAACGTCATTTCGACGGTGCCTTTCCCTCACGCGGGTTTCATGCGGCCTGTCTATCCGGGCTTCATGCAGCTCACCGGCTTCATGACGATGAATCTTGACCGGCACATGAATGCGCACGTCGATCTGTTCAACAACCTCGTCAAAGGCGATTGCGACAGCGTCAAGCAGCATCAGACGTTCTACGAGGAATATCTGTCGGTGATGGATCTCACCGCCGAGTTCTATCTGCAGACGGTCCAGATCGTGTTCCAGGAACACCTCTTGCCCGACAAGAAATTGATGCACCGCGGTGAGCTTGTCGATTGCGCCGCGATCCGCAAGACGGCGATCATGACGGTCGAGGGCGAGCGCGACGACATCTGCGGTCTCGGACAAACCGAAGCGGCGCACGATCTCTGCGTCGGCGTGCCGACGGACGAGAAAATTCATTACGTGCAGTCCGGCGTCGGCCATTACGGCGTCTTCAACGGCACCCGCTGGCGCACGGAAATCCAGCCGCGCATTCGCGAGTTCATCCGCACGATCAACTACAAACGGCTGACCGGCGGCAAGAGCACGAAGATGCCGAGACCTTATCGCGCGCTGAAGGATACGCCGGACGTCGCGCCCGACTGGCGGGTAAAGGCGAACGGCGTGCTGGACGAAGTCAACGGCCAGCATTCAACTTCTTCCGCCGGCGAATAGACTCTGCGCTCGTCATGTTGTGCTAACCTCATCCTTGCTAGGTTAGGATTCTCATGACGACTCCACTCGATTACTACGACATTGTCTGGCGCATGGTGGCTGCCGTCCTATGTGGCGGCGTCATCGGGCTTGAACGCGATCTGCGGCGTATGCCAACCGGATTTCGGACCATGGCTATCGTCAGCCTCGGCGCTTGCGTGGCGGCGCTGGCCGGCGAACGCACCGGTGATGCAGCGGCTTTCAGCCGTATCGCGCAGGGCGTCGTGACGGGCATCGGCTTTCTCGGTGCCGGCGTCATTCTTCAGCGCGGCGACAAGATTCGACACGTCAAAGGTCTGACCACCGCGGCCGCGATCTGGCTCACGGCCGCGATTGGCTTGATGTGCGGCCTCGGCGAATTGCAATTGGCGGTCGCCGCGTCAGCTCTCGCGATTGCGGTGCTGGTCCTCGACTTCGTCGGATCGCGTCTGTTCCAAAAGCCCGATCAGCCGCGCGATCCGCCAGAAGAGGATACGTTCACCTCTCGCGACGGGGATTAGTGCGCCTCATCCCAGTTGTCTGCGGCCTTGGCATCGACGTGGATCGGGACGGAGAGCTTGATCGCAGGCTCGGCCGCGGTCTCCATTACGTGACGCGCGGTTATGATGAGCGCGTCTGCCTGATCCTGCGGAACTTCGAAGACGAGTTCGTCGTGGACCTGCAGCAGCATCCGCGCCGATGACAGATTTGCGGCCACAAGAGCATCCGGCATGCGGATCATCGCACGGCGGATAATGTCGGCGGCGGAGCCTTGGATCGGCGCGTTAATCGCGGCACGCTCAAGAAAGCCACGCATCGATGGGTTCTTGGTGTTGATCTCGGGATAATGGATGCGGCGTCCGAAAATCGTTTCGACGTGGCCGTGCGCGTGCGCCTGCTTTTTCGTGGCATCCATATAGTCGCGAATGCCGGGGAAGCGTTGGAAGTAGGTCTTGATGTAATCGCCTGCTTCCTCGCGACTGATGCTGAGCTGGTTTGCTAGGCCGAACGCCGAAATACCGTAAATGATGCCGAAGTTGATCGCCTTGGCGCGGCGACGAACTTCGGCCGGCATATCCTTCACGGGCACGCCGAACATTTCTGACGCGGTCATGGCGTGAATGTCGAGGCCGTCGGCGAAAGCCTTCTTCAACTGCGGAATGTCGGCAACGTGGGCGAGCACGCGCAATTCGATCTGCGAATAGTCCGCCGAGACGAGCTTCATGCCTTTTTCAGCAATGAAAGCCGTGCGAATTTCGCGGCCTTCCTTGTTGCGGATCGGAATGTTCTGCAGGTTCGGCTCGGACGATGCCAAGCGTCCGGTCGTCGTGGAGGCGAGCGCGTAGCTGGTATGAATGCGGCCCGTTTCTGGATTGATATAAGTCGGCAGCGCGTCGGTGTACGTCGACTTGAGCTTCATCAACTGCCGCCATTCGAGCATCGTGTTGACGAGGCGACGGGCGTCGCCGTGAAGGTCTTCGTTGGCAGCAAGATCATCGAGCAGGTTGGCGCGCGTCTCCCATTGGCCGGTTTTTGTTTTCTTGCCGCCGGGAAGCTTCAGGCGATCGAACAGCAGCTCTCCGAGTTGTTTCGGCGAGCCGAGATTGAACTTGTGACCAGCGAGGCCGTAGATCTCTTCTTCGAGCTGCACAGTGCGCTGCGCGAATGTACTTGAAAGTCGCGCGAGAATATCGCGATCGACCTTGATGCCTGCGTGCTCCATCGCGACGATCACGGGAACGAGCGGTCGTTCAAGCGTCTCGTATACCGTCGCCATGTGCTCGGCGGCGAGGCGCGGCTTGAGCGCCATCCAGAGACGCAGCGTGATGTCGGCGTCTTCGGCCGCATATTCGGTTGCCTTGTCGATTGGAACGCCCGCGAACGACTTGTCGGCCTTCTTGGCGCCCGGCGCGTGCTCGATGACTTCGGAAAATGACAGGCATGTGTGGCCCAGGTGGCGTTCCGACAGAACGTCCATGCCGTGCTGGCCGCGCCCGCCGTCGAGCGCATAAGAGAGCAGCAACGTATCGTCGAACGGCGCGACCTCGACGCCATAACGCTTCAGGACCAGCACGTCGTATTTGATGTTCTGTCCGATTTTCAAAACCGATGGGTCTTCGAGCAGCGGCTTCATCAGCGCGACCGCCTCGGCAACGGCCAGCTGAGGCGGACGATTGCCGTCGCCAAAGAGATCGCCGCCGCCGGACTGATGTCCCACGGGAACGTAGCAGGCCTCGCCCGGCGTCACCGACAACGAAAAGCCGACGAGGTCGGCTTCTGTCGCGCTCAGCCGCGAGGTTTCGGTATCGAAGGCGACGAGGCCTGCGCTCTGCGCCTTGGCGATCCATGTCTCCAAGTCGGCGCGCGTCGTGACGGTCTGATAACGCGACCGGTCGACCTGCGCGCCGCGGGCAAGCGCGCTACCGGCCGCCACTGCAGCGGCGGGCGTGGCGTCTTCCGATGCAGCTTCTTCTTCTAAATCTTCGATCTTGTCGGAAAGCGTTTGCGGCTTAGCTTTCACGCTCGCACCGACTGATACGGCAAGAGGCGGCGGCGCTTCGGTGCCCAGCGCTTCGGCGATACGCTTGGTCAGCGTGTTGAATTCCATCGTGCGCAGGAAGCTCAGAAGGGCATCCGAATGCGGCTCTCGCACGCCCAGCGCCTCGATGACGGTATCGAGCGGAACGTCGTCCTTCAGCAAGACGAGTTGGCGTGAGATGCGGGCTTGCTCGGCGAACTCGATGAGCTTTTCGCGCCGCTTCGGCTGCTTGATTTCTCCGGCCCGCGCCAACAGCGTATCGAGATCGCCGTAACTGGTGATGAGTTCGGCCGCGGTCTTGATGCCGATACCGGGCACGCCGGGAACGTTGTCGACGGAATCCCCCGCGAGCGCCTGGACGTCGATGACCTTCTCAGGCGGAACGCCAAACTTCTCGATCACCTCGTCACGGCCGATGCGTTTCGACTTCATGCCATCGAACATCGTGACGCCAGGACGCACGAGTTGCATAAGATCCTTGTCGGACGAGACGATCGTAACGTCGCCACCGGCATCGACGGCGAGCCTGGCGTAAGTCGCGATCAGATCGTCGGCCTCGTAGCCGTCGCGCTCGATGCAAGCGACATTGAAGGCTTTGACGGCATCGCGGATCAACGGGAATTGCGGCAACAGTTCTTCCGGCGGGGGCGGCCGCTGCGCCTTGTACTTGGGATAGATGGCGTTGCGAAACGTCTCGCGCCCGGCATCGAAGATGACCGCGAAGTGCGTCGGCGCTTCGGAGATTTTCGTCTCGCGCAGCAGCTTCCAAAGCATGGCGCAGAAACCGTGGACGGCGCCGACCGGCAAGCCGTCCGACGGTCGCGTCAGCGGCGGCAAAGCATGAAAGGCGCGGAAAATGTAGCCCGATCCATCGATCAGATAGATGTGGCTTCCTTTGGCGACCGGTACGGTCTCGGCCAGTTCTGAAGCTGAAGGAGATTCAATTTTCGTTTGCTGCATTGTTTCTCTGTTGGCCATGGCGGAAGCGACCAGTTGCGGTTGCGCGTCGTTTATCGAATTGCCTAGGAATATGCGCTTCGCCGCGAAATCGCGGCCATTTTCCCACGCTATCGGAACATTCTGTTGCTTGGGTCAGACGTCCGTTGACAGCGGGTCGCCCCCATGGCTGAAGTCCGCCGGTCCTTATCTAAATACCGGCCGGCAAAGTTGCAAATCGTCGCTCTTGGGAGAGTATTTGTCATGCGCACGACCGTCAAACTCGCTGCCCTCGCCGTCACTGCTGGAGCCATGGCCTCCGGCCTTGCGGCCACTGACGCCAGCGCCCTGCCGCGCTGCCGACCGCCGGTCGAAGGTACGGCATCCGCAACGGGCATCCTAGGCGCAGGAACCGAGAAAGCGCAGGTCGAGGCGCGGGAAAATTGGAAGTACACGGTCGCCCGTCTCTATGGCCGCCGCTATGCCGATTTTTACAACGCCCAGAACAAGCAATGGGATTGCAAAAAAGGCGCGATCCTGCTCGCGAAGTGTGTCGTCGTCGCCAAGCCCTGCCGGTATTGAGCGGTATTGAGAACTTACGATAATGGCGGCTTTGGCGCCCTGGCTCCAGGGTTGTAGCTCGCGCCGCCTTTGACGGGCAGCCGGGTGAGGCGTCCCGCCTCACCTCAATTTCCCGAGGATCGCCGGTTCTGCGGCCTGGGCTGCACAGCTTGGCGTTTGCGGCTGACCTTCGAATGGGCTATCAGTCTCGCCCGAAGCACCCGTAGCTCAGCTGGATAGAGCGCTGCCCTCCGAAGGCAGAGGCCAGAGGTTCGAATCCTCTCGGGTGCGCCATAGGCCCTGCGGGCCGCAGTCTACCACCACTCAAATCACGGCTTGGACGGACGTCGGCAGCGACGTCTGCCCTTCGGACCAAAAGCGTTTGCGCGAATTGCCGAAGGCCAATTGGGGCCAGAAGCGGCCATACACGACGGCATTTCACGCGAAGGCTTTTCCAGAAATCTTATCGAAAATATTGTCGAACAGCGCGAACGCCCGCTTTTCGATTTCCGCGGCGTGGTCGTCCGCGTAGCGTAAGGCGATATCGAGAGATCGCTGGTCTTCGGCGGGCATCGCGGCTCGATAGGCGCACCAATCCCGAAGCACCGCATTCGAGACTTCGGGATGGAATTGTACGCCGACGGCGTTTCCGCGTTCGAAGGCCTGCACGGTATTGTTGTCCCGCGCCAAGACTTTCATGTTGCCGGGGAGGGTAATGAAATCGCCATGCCAGCGAAGCCATGGCCCATGCCAAACCGGCGCGCTGGCAATAGCGTTTGCCATCCAGCCGCGATAGGTATGTCCCATAGGCGAGACGGTTCCCCCCAGAGCCGTTGCCAGAAGCTGAGCCCCGAAGCAGATGCCGAATACAGGCACAGCATTATCGACAAGACGCTTCATCAGCGCACGTTCCCGCGCGATCCATTGAACGTGCGTCTCGTATACGCCGCGCCGGGAGCCCAAAAACACGACGACGTCATCGACGACGTTCGAGAGATCGGTCGCGACGATGTCTTTCGGCGATAGTGTCCGTCGGCAGCTCCAGCCTTTGGCGCGGATGAATTTCTCGACGAGGCCAGCGCTGCCGTACGTACTATTTTGAATGACTGTGACTTTCATATTCCGTCCGTAGGGGCGCCTCCGATATTTGGCGTGTGCGTCTCATTCAGGGCCAGAGCTTTGCCGCGTCGAAGCGATCGCCGCGAATGCGGAGGTCGAAGATGTCCGGGCGATAGTAGTGGCCAGTGACATCGAACATCTGACGATTTTCGTAGACCGTCTTCACGTCGATCGTATGCGAGATCAGTCCCTCGACACCGGGCGAAGGCGGAATGATGACACTCCCATCCGGCGCAACCAAGGATGATCCTCCGTTGAAGATGGTATCGAAGCCTTCTGCGATGAGTTCCTGCTTGAATGGAAAATCGTCGGGAATGTCGTTCATGGATAAAAGCCCGTGAACGCTCAACGACCAGACGCGGCCTTCGCGCGCTGTCGCCGAAACAATGCCTTCGGCGACAGCGGCATTTCCCGGCCACAGACTGATGTGAAGCTCTTCGCCGCCGCAGTAGAGGGCGAAGCGCGCCATCGGCATCCAGTTTTCCCAGCAACACAGCCCGCCAACCTGAACCCCCGAGATTTGATGTGTGCGAAGTCCATGCGCATCTCCGGCGGCCCAGCATAGGCGCTCATCGTGCGTCGGCATGAGCTTACGATGGACGCCCAGCACACCTTTGCTGGCGTCGATCTTTAGCAGCGCGCAGTAAAGCGTACCGCGGCCGACGTTGCTGCCGCGTTCATTGAAACCGAGGTAGACGGACACGCGATAGTCGCGCGCCGCTTCCACGATCTCTTTCACTTCCGCGGAATCCGCTTCCATCGACGCGTCGAGAAAGCAGGCATAAGCCTCACTCTGCTTCGGATCGCCGAACGCCGCGGCATCCGTCCGGCAAAGCCAGAACGGATATCCGCTCACGAACGCCTCGGGGAACGCCAGAAGATCGATCTCCTCAGCGGCCGCCTGTTTGATCGTGTCGATGACCTTCGCGACCGTCGCACGTTTATTGAGCCAAACGGGCCGGATCTGAGCAGCGGCGATCTTCAAGGGTGTCTCCTGGAGGGTTGTTCTTAGAGAGGACGCCCGGCGCCTCAATACATCTCGAAGTATTCCTTCTGCTCCCAATCCGTGACGGCGGCGAGGAAGCGGCTGACCTCATACTCTTTAAGCATGATGAGGTAGTTCCAAAATTTCTCTCCGAGAGCGTCCTTAATGACCGCACTGTTGCGGAATCCCTCGATCGCGTCCATCAGGCTGCGCGGCAGAAGCGGCGCGTCGGCGAGATAGGCAGCGGCTGCGGGTTTGCCCGGATCCTTTTGCGTTTCGACGCCGTTGAGACCGGCGATCAATTGCGATGCGATGTAAAGATACGGGTTTGCCGTCGGCTCGCCGATGCGGTTTTCGACGCGGGACGCCGGATCGTTCGGGCGGCCGATGACGCGGATCATGGCGCCGCGGTTTTCGAGCGCCCAGCCGGCCTTGAACGGCGCGAATCCATCCGGCCTTTGCCGTTTGTAACCGTTGATTGTCGGCGTCGTCATCATCGACGTGCCAGCCGCATTCTGCAGCAGACCACCGACGTAATTCATTCCGAACGCGGAGAGCGGATTGTCACCGCCTTCGGCCATGAAGAGGTTCGTCTTGTCGGCGATGCGTCGGATCGATTGGTGCATGTGCCAGCCGCTCGGAAACACATTCGGTACCTGCGGATTGGCCATGAACGTCGCGTGATAGCCATGCCGGCGGCATATTTGTTTTACCGCCGAACGGAAGAGAAGCGCGCTGTCTGCGGCTTTCATCGCGGTCATCGGAGCGAACGTGATTTCGCACTGGCCCGGCCCCCATTCGTCCTCAACGGTTGCAAGCGGCAGGCCCAGGTCTTCCAGGTTGGACTGCAAAAGGCGCAGGACAGGGTCGATTTCATCGCCGCGGTTTTCCGTCAGATACTGATAGCCGTGCGAGATCATCGAGACCTTCGGAGGCTCGGGGGGATAGCCGCTCTCCTCGGGCCTCAGGCTCGGATCCTCGAGCTTGAAGACATAAAATTCGAACTCCAGGCCCACGAGCATTTCGAGACCTTTTTCTTCAAGGCGCTCGAGCTGGCCGCGCAGAACCTGGCGGGTCGACAACGGGCACGGCGTGCCGTTGGCAAGATAAGCGTCGCTTAGGATCCAGCCGGTATCGGGCGCCCAAGGCAGAACATGGAATGTCGAGGGATCGGGAACCAGGACCCCATCAGGAAGGCCGATCATCTCGGGCACATTGAGCTTATTGGAATCGCCGAACGGTGAGACGATCGGATGGTTGGTTGTGTCGAAAATTGCGGTGACGAGCTGGAAATCCTTGCCGCTCTTGAGACTGGAACGGAACTCCGCGGCGGTCACTGTCTTGCCGCGCACGATGCCGTGTTGATCGCCCCAGCCGATGCGGATGTATTTGATGTTTTCGCGCTCGATCCTTGCGATCAGATCGGCGGCCATGAGCTTCTGCTCTTCGCTCCACAGGCCGTGATCTTCAATGAAATGGGGTTGCTTGGCCGACATCGTGTTGCCCTTTGCTCGAGACTTGAGATCGTGATTAGACGTGGCCGGCGCAGAGCGCCGGCGCCACCAGTTGTGGAAGCCCATGGTTGTTTACTTGGCCGCTGCTGCATGTTCGGCCGATGCGAGCATTCCCTCAGGCACGCCCTGATAGATGAGCCTGCCGATCTTCTCGAATTTGGCCGGGTTCGTCGTCTTGATGAGGAATGCCCCGGCAAGGCCGACCGCGAAGATCGCGATGTCGAGTGGAATAATCCAGTCCGCAAACGCAAACCCGCCACCAAGGAACTCCATGTTCGTCGCGCAAAGATAGAGCGCGAACGCCTGCGACAGGAACGCCAGCAGTGGGGCAACGAACGTCGACCAGCGTCCGGCTTCGGATGCGTGATTGTTCTTGAAGTAGACGATGACCGCAAGCGACACGACAGCCTGGGCCGAGAGGACAAGGATCGTACCCATCAGCGCCATCAGACTGAACAGCCCGGCGTAGGCATCGGTCTGCGGGTTGTCCGAGCCAATGAAGATCGCGAACGCTGCAATCACCAGGATGGCGATCGCGGACTGAACGATCGAGGCGACATAGGGCGTCTTGTGGACGACATGCGTGCGCGCCAGTGCCTTCGGGAAGACGCCTTCGCGGCCCAAGGCATAAAGATAGCGCGCCGCCGTGTTGTGAAATGCCATGCCGCAGGCGAATGAGCTTGTCAGTACGAGATAACTCATCAACGACGTCACCCACGGTCCGAGCAGCTTCGTTGCCGGATCGAAGAAGAAGGTCGCGGAGTTGTTCTGCGCGGCTTCGATCAGCGAGTGAAAGTCGGGATAGGACGAGACGACCGCCCAGCTTGTGACAGTATAGAAGACGCCGAGGCAGATGACGGACACGTAGAGCGAGATGGGCACGATCTTTTTCGGATTGACCGATTCCTCGGCATAGTTCGGGGCCATTTCAAAACCGACCCACGACCAGAAGGCGAAGAACAGTCCGATACCGGCGGCGCCGCCAAGCAGCTTGCCGTCGGGCGCGAAGCCCTGGAATGCGGCAAGGGGGTTGAGTGCCGATGCGGAGACGGCGACACCGTGGCCCGCATGGGCGAAGATACCCAGATCAAAGAACAGCAGAATGAGAACTTCCGCCACCAAAGCGACGCCGAGCAGCGCCGCCGATAGTTGAACCTCGAAATAGGTGAGCACGGAGATCAGTACGACCATGCCGACGGCAAGCGGTGCCCACGGCACGTTGATACCGAATAGCTCGTTTAGCTTGAGGTTCAAGAAGTAGGAAAGACCGCCCGCAAGCGCCGGTTCGAAGATCGCATAGGCGGCAACAGCACAAAAGCCGAAGGCCATGCCGAGTTCGCGGCCTAGCCCGTGGCTTATGAAGGAATAGAAGCCGCCGACAGCGGATACTTTTGATGCCATCGCCGCATAGCCGACGGAGAAAAGCAAAAGGATCAAGGTGGCGACGAGAAACGCCGCGGGCGCGCCGTAACCGTTGCCGTTGCCGACGACGATTGGAATGTTCAGGAGGCTCGCGGTCATTGGCGCCGCGCCCGTCAGCGTTAGAAACAGAACGCCGACGAGCCCTACCGCCTTTGGTTTCAGGAGTTGGAGGTCTTTTTGCTTTGTTACGTCGAACGATGAGCCGCCGGCCGCTTCCGCGGTGGCTTTGCCACTTTCTACAGACGGATACATGTGCATTCCCCTGCTTAGTTTTGGGGTTCCCTCGCGGACCCCTTCCAGCAAGCGCTTTGCAAGCGATGTACCAAATTAAACAGAATTTGCAATATATATGACTTTCTGTTCCATAAATAACAGAAGCCTGTACCAAATTTTTCAAATCGGGTATCGCTGGTTTAGCGTTTTAGTCGGAGCTTTGGTGGCCCTCCAGTGCCGGGGGCTGCATGAAATTTCAGCTATCGGGAAAAACATTGCTGTACTATTTGGCACAAAATAAGAAACCGAGTAGCTCGGGAAGGATTGCCCGTCGGGAGCCACGCCCATGACCGGTTTACCGCACACCACCGTCGCCGAGATGATCCGCCGACGGCTCGATCAGTTGACGCCGACCGAGCGCAAGGCTGCCCTCATCCTGCTCGGCAACTATCCGGTGCCGGGGCTGCAGACCGTGGCGCAGTTCGCCAAGCAGGCGGATGTCAGCAATCCGACCATCCTGCGCTTGATCGCCAAGCTCGGCTTCGGCGCTTACGCCGATTTTCAGCAGCAGCTGCGCGATGAACTCGAAGCACGTTTGCGGTCGCCATTGACCAAAGACGTTCTTGCAGCGGATGCCAAAGGCGCCGTTGAGGTTCCAGCGTTCGCGAAGTATTGGGAGTCGGTCTCAAGCGCCATGGCGGCCTCGATGCATCTCATCCGCCCGTCGGAATTCGACGGTGCCATTAGGCTGCTCGCCGACGACACGCGGCCGGTGACGATCCTAGGCGGCCGTCTCACATCCAGTCTCGCATTGCAGGCCTTTCTTCACCTGCGTGAATTGCGATCCAATGTAACGCTCATCGACAGTCAGACTGCGACATGGGCTGAACATCTTCTAGGTGTTACGTCGTCGGATGCATATCTTCTGTTCGACATTCGCCGCTACCAGGACGACGTCGTTCGCATGGGGCAAGAGGCTGCGGCGCGCGGAGCAAAGATCATCCTTTTCACGGATGAATGGCTATCGCCCGTGTCGGCCGTTGCGGAACACGTGTTTGCCCTGCGGATTGCCGTCAATTCCAATTGGGATTCATTCGCGCCGATTTCCGTTCTGATCGAAGCGATGATTGCGCGCCTCAGTGCGCTGCGGTGGCCGGAAGTGAAGGCGCGTATGGAAGAACTGGAGGCCATTCGGAGAAAGCTCGATGCGCGATAGCGAGCGCCCCCATCTCGCTCAGCGACTACCAGCGCGCCCTTTCATGGCTCGCTACTAAGGCTCATCAGCGATCATGGAACACACATTTCCTAACGTCGGCTGCACATTCAACAGCTGATGTGCGACGAGGTGATAAGCGGTTTGCCCTTTTCACATTCGCCCAGCATCCTCCCATTGGGCATTGCGGCTACGGCTTTGGGAAAGGCTCAGTAGCTGGGCATCCTCGGCCAGTTCGGCTTCTAGCTTTTCAAGAGCGTCTAGTAGCAGGTTCGAACTTTCTCCAGTGAGGCGCGCCATTGCAAAAGGATCAATTAATCCGGCTGAAGCGATACCGCATCGGACGACGATGAGAACTCTTCGCCGGGATGCGAAGACTGCGAACCACGAAGTCACAGCTAATATGCCAGCGTCCGCATTCCGCACGTAAGCCGACACGATTTCGACGTCGTAGGAACGACCGCTTCTGACCCCGAGCGGACGTCAGTCGGTGGCGTAAACCTCTTAGCGGAAAACGCAAGATATTGATCAGTGCCGTTGAATGGTTGGCTAGAGCCGGCATTGTGGCAGATACGCAGTCCCGCCTTGCAACCGCGTATGACCCCGCAGGAGGCACCAGCCTGTACTACAGGCCGTTTGGCTGAGTCACATCTTGTATCCGGGCTTCTTGTATAGCCGGTCGGGCTTATTGACGATATCTGGGATATAAACCTCTTCACGCCACCGATCAGCATCTACCTCTTCGAACGATACCGACACCGAAGCGTCGCCGTATTCGAGGGCCTTCGTAACTTGCTCTGCGATGGCCACTGCAAGCTCCTTCTTCTTTTCCTCGGTCTTCCCAGGCCAAAGCTTGACGATTACATGAGGCATTAGAGTCTCCCTTCGTGGCGGTCACAGTCGAATAGTTCGGCAATTTTCTGGTGATGTGATTTGAGTTGGTCAGGGGCTCCAAAGCGTGTCTTTGGAGCCCTCGCAGTGACAGATCACATAGCGTTGCCTGTCACCAAGGCTGCTTAGCAGGCCCTACCGTGAATTCGCTAACGGTCGTATCAGCCGGCATATCAAGTGCGAAGGCGACAACCTCGGCAATGCGTTCCGGCGAGATACCGAAAGCCGCGTAGAGGCCCCGCATTGCTTCGGCAGCCTTCGGATCGCTGATCGTATCTAGCAATTCCGTGTTGATTGCTGCCGGATAGATGGTGGCAGTTCGAATGTTTGTCTGTTCCATGGCCGATTCCATCCGCAGCACTTCCATGAACTCACGGACAAACCACTTTGTGCCACCATAAACAGCTGCGTTCGGATAGGCCTTCAATCCCGCGACGGAAGAGTTCGCAATTATGTGTCCGGACTTCTGTTCAATGAATGTTGGCATTACGGCCGCGACGCCGTTCAGCACGCCGTTGATGTTGACTTCAACCATCTTGCGCCATTCATCGGTCTTTAGCGCCGACACGGGGCTGCTGGGCATGAGACCTGCATTCAAGAAAATCGCGTCTACATTCCCGAAGGACTTCTTGGCAAGTGCAACAATGGCCTCATTGTCACTGGTTTTCGTTACGTCGAGTGCCTGATAGGCGGCCTCGCCGCCGCTCGCCCTGATCTGCTCTGCGATTTGCTTAAGTTTGTCGTCTCGACGCGCGCCGAGAACGACCTTGGCGCCTTTGGTCGCGAGCAACTTCGCAGTGGCTTCGCCGATGCCAGAAGAGGCACCCGTGACGATGACGACTTTGTCTTTGATCATATTCGAATTCCTTTGGTGTTTATGGCGCGATCAAGCGCCGTATTGAGCGTCCGATACCTGCTCCATCCACTCGACTGTGGTTCCGTTCAGGACTTCCTGGATCGCGGTATGGGTCATTGCTTGATCTGGTGCGGCCCCGTGCCAGTGCTTCTCACCGGGAGCGAACCAGACGACGTCACCGGGTCGAATTTCCTCGATCGGCCCGCCCCAGCGTTGAACCCGGCCGAGACCCGAAATGACGATCAATGTTTGGCCGAGCGGATGCGTGTGCCAGGCGGTGCGCGCTCCGGGCTCGAATGTCACGTTCGCACCCTGAACACGTTCTTTGTCGATGGCGTTGAAGAGCATCTCGACCTTGACCGACCCCGTGAACCAATCGGTCGGTCCTTTCATGGCCGGGTGGCTGCCTGCGCGAACGATGTCCATGACGTTCCCCTTCCTGCTGTGATGCTTGTGCTGGCAATCTAAGGAGGAACGAGTTATCCAATTAGTCACAATAATTCGCATGAACTATTGAGCGAGATTCAGGAATGGGTCGGGATGAGCTGGGGGAGCTGCGAGCGTTCATCGCCGTAGCCACCGAGCGCAGCTTCACAAAGGCGGCAGCCAAATCTGGGGTATCCCCTTCCGCGCTTAGTCACACGATCCGCGGATTGGAAGAACGCCTTGGCCTTCGCCTTCTGGCAAGGACGACGCGCAGCGTTTCGACGACAGAGGCTGGGGAGCGGCTCTTTCAGTCGATCTCCCCGCATCTCGAACAGATCCGGGCAGAAGTCGACGCGCTCAGCGACCTGCACGACAAGCCATCCGGCACTGTTCGCATCAGTTCGGGCGACCATGCCGTTCAGTCAATCTTGCGGCCAAAGCTGGCAAAGTTCCTGATTGATTTTCCGGATGTGAATGTCGAGGTTTCAATCAACAACGGCTTCATCGACATTGTCGGAGAGCACTTCGACGCTGGTGTCCGACTCGGCGAATCCATAAGCAAGGATATGATCGCAGTACGGATCGGGCCGGACTGGCGCTTCGCCGTTGTTGGTTCGCCAGATTATTTTTCTCGACGTTCGCCCCCCGAACATCCGCGGGAGTTGACCAACCACCGATGCATTAATCTGCGCATGGCCGCGGCCGGTGGCCTCTACGCTTGGGAATTCGAAAAAGATGGTCGAGAGCTTGAAGTCAGAGTTGGAGGTCAGCTGACATGTGACAGCATCATTCCCGTGCTACACTCGGCCGTAGACGGGCTCGGGCTCGCCTACGTTCCCGAAGAACTAGCACGTCCATACATTGCGACTGGACAATTGCGTGCGACGCTCACTGATTGGTGTCCGCCCATCGAGGGCTATCATCTCTACTACCCCAACCGCCGCCTAGCATCGCCGGCCTTTGCAAGGTTCGTCGAGGCGTTGAGGCATCGCGCCTAGCATGCGAGGCGTATCAGGTCAGAAACAGGACAGACCTGCAAGAATGGCAAGATCACTCCTTCTGGCTCTGAACTCATACGTAACGAGGGAATGGCTGCTACTGGCCCGAAGCGGACCTTAATTACCGGTCGAGCCTACGTCCGTTGATGACTGAGCCCCGGCGCGTGATGACAAACCGTTAGAAAATAGAAAGCAGTTGACCTTGCAGACCCCACGCCTCGAAACCGTTCGCTGCACCGAATGAATCTCTTGTTGAGCCTCTACGAACATCCACTTCCGAGTAGCTCACTTGCGCTGGCGGCTTTAGGGCAGGCGGTAAAAACGAGAGCCGCGGGGTATTTGCGTAACAATCCGCTATCCACGTAATCTGTTGCCATCTTCGCGGAATGCGAGAATTTTTTCTGGAATCGGGTCGAGGGAAACCCAGTCGTCAAAACCGATCTCTTCCTTCCTCGAGCTTCTAACGGAGAGACCGCTCTCGCCGGTATCGATTTCGACGATCGTCTCAGGTCCGAGATGTTCTACTGCCGCGACACGGCCGACACCGACGCCTCCTTCGGATGACCGTTCCATACGCAAATGCTCGGGCCGAATTCCTATAAATTTCGCCTCCGGCGACGTCGCAGGATGCCCGTCCGGCAGCGAAATTGCGCGATCGCCAATCTCGAAGCCACTTGGACTTCGAGCGATAACGTTGATCGACGGCGTTCCGATAAAGCCCGCCACAAAAAGATTGGACGGATCGTCGTAGATTTCGAGCGGTTTGCCAATCTGCTGGACGACGCCGTCGCTCATAACAACGATGCGATCTCCCATCGTCATCGCCTCGATTTGATCGTGCGTCACGTAGATCATCGTCGCGCCAAGGCGATGATGAAGACGGACCAACTCGCTGCGCATCGCGTTGCGCAGTTTGGCATCAAGGTTCGACAGCGGCTCATCGAACAGAAACACTTCCGGCTCGCGCACGATGGCGCGGCCCAGCGCTACGCGCTGGCGCTGGCCGCCGGAAAGCGTCTTTGGCTTATCATTGAGCATAGTGGACAAACCTAATACGTCAGCCGCGGCGTTCACCCGTTCGGCGATCTCCGATCGCGGCACCTTCGCAAGCTTGAGCGCGAATTCCATATTCTCGCGCACCGTTTTATGCGGATAAAGCGCGTAGGACTGAAACACCATCGCAATGTTGCGCAGGCGGGGCGCAAGATCCGTCACATCGCGATCGCCGATCTTTATGGTTCCGCCAGTTGCTTCCTCAAGACCTGCCAGCATTCGTAAAGTGGTTGTCTTACCGCAACCGGACGGTCCGACAAGGACGAGAAATTCGCCGTCCGCAATATCGATCGATACGTCTTTGACGATAACGCGATCACCGAAACGCTTCGAGAGGTTCTCAAGCTGCACGCCACTCACGCGAATGCTCCGAGATGAATAAATTCAAGGGTGATGAAGACAACAACACCCCAAAATGCGGCCTCGCCCGGCTCCAGACGTTTCGTTCGATAATTCCATGCGGAAATGCCAAGCTGTAAAGGCAGAGCGCAGGCAAGCGTCACCAGATGGCCCATCATCGCAAGCCTCCGACACCGCGAAGTGTAGCTTGAATGGCCCATGCGCAAATCGGCAAACATAGAACATCGACGGCCGATATGATCAGTGGCGGCGCCTTGAGCGCAACCATCGCCCAACTGCCCAGCACCAAAAGCAGGGAATAGAGGAACGCGAAGCACCCCTCCGCATAGCGCCCTGCAACAAAGTCTCTGAAGCTTTTGCGAAGAAACCGTTCCGTTCGCACCGGTGAGGGCACGACATCCCCACCGGTACGTGCGCCCCCCATCATTTCTTCATGACCTCTTTGGCTTTCTCGGCAATTGCATTGAGTGCAACGTCGGGTTTTTCCTGATCCGCTCCGGCGGCACTGAGATGCTCCATGATAACCTGCTGCATCTCGATCCACTCCGGAAGCGCCGGACGCGGGTAGAGATAGTTTTTGGCGATCATCTCGCGGAAGAGCTGCACTGGGCCGCTGTCATCCCACTTGCTCTGAGCAAGAACGTCTTTGCGGAAAGTTGCGCAGCCAAACGCTTCGCAACGCTCTTGCACGTCTTTACTCGCCAGCCACTGCGCGAGCAGGAAC
This sequence comes from Hyphomicrobium sp. MC1, assembly GCF_000253295.1. Taxonomy (NCBI): domain Bacteria; kingdom Pseudomonadati; phylum Pseudomonadota; class Alphaproteobacteria; order Hyphomicrobiales; family Hyphomicrobiaceae; genus Hyphomicrobium; species Hyphomicrobium sp. MC1. The sequence continues at coordinate 3,758,276 of NC_015717.1, forward strand.
GCCGCTTCCTTGTTTTGCGACTGCTTGGGGATCACGAAAGCATGCCCCTCAGAAACAGTCTTATGATTGCCGGGATGCAGAAAATATCCGACCTTACCCGCGACCTTGGGGCATTCCTTCGGCATCTCGAAAAAAGCGGTCGAGTCCGCCCAAGACGGAACGGAGAAAAGATTGCCCGCGCAAAAGTCGGCGTATTCCTCGTCCCAGGTGTATTCGCGATAGGATGGCGGCGAATAGGCCCGCCACGACAGCATGGTGTCGAGCGCCTTCTTTGCGACTGGCGAAGAAAACCCTTCTTTGCCATCGGCCGAAATCATCTCGCCGCCCATAGACAGGAGCATGCGCTCGTAGTCGAAGATGACGGTTAGATGGCGCTTGAACGCAGCCGCAGTTCCATAAACCGGATGGTCGAGCGTCTGTCCCGCGAGCTTTTCGCCGGCTTTGCGCCCGAAGAACGAGGCAGCATCAGTCCATTTCTGCCAATCGTCGACATTGACGATCTTGTCGCCGTTGAAGGGCGTGTCATAGCCGAACTTCGCCTTGAAGGCGGCCTGCTCTCCAGGATCCGCAGCGATATCCTTGCGGTAGATGCCGAACGGCGGCAAGAAACTGTAGGGCATAGCGATGAGCTCGCCCTTGTATTTCATCTGCGTGACGAGCGCCGGAACGATATCTTCGATCTTGAAAGACGGATCTCTGAGCTTGGCATCATCGAGAAACGGCTGGACGGGTGTCGCAAACTTTTGCCCGCCCCACACACCTGTCGAGAACGGATTGATCTGCACGAGGTCGTAAATCTGCGTGCCCGTCAACGCATCCGTCAAAATCTGCTGCTGGATTTGTCCGATGTCTCCAGCTTCGACGTGGACGTTTATGCCCGTCGCCTTCTGAAACTCGGGAATAAGTTTTTGATAGGCGATGCATGGCGCGTAGGCCTCGCAGGCCATGTTCACGGTAGCACCCGAATAGGGCTTGGCCGCCTCCGTAAGATCCCACGCTTCCGCCGAAGTGGATGCGAGGTTCGTGAAGAACGATAGCGCGAGTGGTATGACGGCACATATGGATCTGCGGAACGAAAGCATGACGGCACCTGGATCTTGTTGACTGATGACGTGCGCCGGGCTTCCCTGCCCGATCCTCGTTATTGTGCCTCCCAAACAGATGTCGGCCGCTTGCTGCGACTCTCTCACGGGCCTCCGAATTCCTGACGATGCTCCGCCAGGACCCTGAGGAAACGACGGTGATTGACGGCCCCATAGCCGACGTAATCGGCGGCTTCACCGGGAAAGAGATTTCCCATTGCAGCCGCGACTTTCTCTCCTGGAACAACGGAAACGAGTTCTTGCAACGGTGCCCAGAGATATTCGCGCAGCGTTGCGATAACGGCGAAAATCGAAAGCTGACGAACCGCGATCCGATCGGCTGGAACACCGTAGGCTTGCAGCGCATGAGGCCAAAGCTCACGCGGAATTTCGCTGTTGACCAGAAAGCCCGCTACATCATTGAAGGGATGGCCCACGCCGCCGTGATCCCAATCGACGAGCTTGAGACCGCCGCGACCGTCGCGAATGAAGTTTTGCGGTAGTGGATCGTTCTGCGTAAAAGCCGGCGCAAACGGAAGGACTTCATCTTCCAAGGCGTCGGCAAGTTTCTCGTATTCTGAAAGGTCCGGCGTAACCCGGCTTTCGAGCGCACGAAGCTGCCGGCAGTAGCCCCTGACGGTTTCAAAATAGGAAACGTAACGCGTTGGACCAATGAGCCTCGACGTGCCGCGATGGAGCGTTCGCAGCAACGAGAGGACTTGCTCGACCTGCACCCAGTTCTTGAGATCATCGAGCGACAGCGAACCACCTGGAACATACTCCATCACGGCAAGCGAAGGCTCGATGTGGCGCAGCTTGGGATTGACGCCAATGTCCGCCGCCGCACAGATCGCAGTACGGATGAACCGATCGTACATGTCATGCGGCACAATATCGAAGCCTACGCGAGCAACCGAGCGCGTCGAGCTATCGTCGATAAGCCAGGAAAGATTAGTGAGACCGCCAAGCAATGGCGTCGCGCGTGGCTCGCGCCACAGCGGAAGTTCGAGGATGTAGGCCTTGATCTGGTCCTGGGACCAGCCGGGATCGATCATGCCGATTACCCTGCCTCATTTCTGTGCCTGCTAAAGAATACGCCAACATTCAAATTAGTCCAACAATTTTTGTGGCAAATTCCACAAAAGAAGTTGGATTTTTTGCTGGCATTGGGCGCAGTTCACCCATCGCGGAATAGACCACACTCCACCCGGCAGAGATATTTCAGATTCAGTTGGAAACGGCTGCAGCAAGACCGGCTTCGTCGTCGCCCGCGACGAGCGCGATCCGCAATTCAACACCAGCCCGACGAATTGCGTTGTGTAAGTCGCCCTCGGGCTGACGATCGGTGACGATGACATCGATGTCATCGAGCGGGCAAACAAGATCGAGGCGGCGCATACCGAACTTGGTGTGATCGGTCAGCAGAACAACACGTTCCGATCGCTCCATCATCGCGCGAAGATTCCAGGTAATCCCGGGGATCGATTCAAAAGCACCTTCTTCCGTCAGGCCGCTCGCACCTATGAAAACGGTGTTCGCGCGGAATCGTGAAACGAAATTCGTCGTTTCCTGCCCGACGACGGTTGCTTCGCCGGGGTAATATTCCCCCGGCATAAGCAGAACGCGCGTTGCTGGATTGCTGCTGAGCGTTGTCGCGACATTCACGCTTGGCGTCAGCACAGTGACATCGATGGCGCTTGTCGCAAGGCGCTGCGCAAATCCGAACGCCGTAACGCCTGAACTGATCATCAACACTTCACCAGGCGAAACCAGGTTCATCGCCTCGCGCGCAATCGCAGCGCGCTCGGCTTTATTCATTTCCAGGCGCTGCTTTAATGTCGGATCGGTTCCAAGCGGCACGACGGAAGCTCCGCCGTGCGTCCGGTTGATGAGACCCTGGCTGCTGAGCTTATCGAGATCGCGACGGATCGTTTCGCTGCTGACGCCAAACTCGTCCGCAAGCTCATTTAGGCGAATCGTCGAATTCGCCCTGAGCGTCAGAAGGATGCGCTGAAGCCGGTCGGCGCCGCGCAATTTCCGGGACTTTTCCGAGTCTTGAACCATGCTAGCCTTTCACCGCACCGAACGTCAGCCCTCGAACGAGGTGCTTCTGAACGAAGAACGTGAAGATAATAACAGGAATCGACTGCAACGTTGATGCCGCTGCCACTTCTCCCCACAGCGTACTCGTCTGTGAAACCAGCGTCGGGATCATGACCGTAATGGTTCGCTCTCCGCCGGATGTCAGGATCAGGGAAAAGAGCAGCTCATTCCATGAAAACAGCAGGACGAAAATCGTCACGGTGATAAGCCCCGGCCACGCCATCGGCAAACTGACGCGAAAGAAGACGCCGAATGGACCACAACCATCGATTTCCGCCGCTTCTTCGACTTCGCGCGGAACTTCATCGAAGAATGCGCGCATCATCCACACGACCAGCACAAGATTGAAGCTCGCGTGGGCAATGATGATTGCGATGCCCGCACGCAGAAGGCCGAGCTGGAAAAACAACAGATAGAGCGGCAACGCATAAGCGACGGGCGGACCAAGGCGCGTCGAGAGGATCCAGAAGAACAGATGGCTCTTAGCCGGAATTCGGAAACGCGAAAATGCGTATGCCGAAAGCGTCCCGATGAATACGGCAAGTACCGTGCTCGTCACGCCGATGATCAAAGAGTTGAGAAGGTAGCCGTCGAAGTGCTTGCGAAACAGCACAGTTTCATAATTGCCAAGCGTCGGTGAAAATAGGAATGCGGGAGGCGAAACGAATATCGCCGCCCTCGGCTTAAAGCTCGACAGGAACATCCATGCATAGGGCACGAGCGCCGCGACGAGCAGAATCGTCAATGGAATACCCCACGTCACCAAGCCATGGAGATTTCCACGCCGCTTGCGCATCAGCGAGCCTCGCTTTTCGAAACGGCAGAATAAAAAAGCGCCGCCGCGACAATCGAGAGAAAGGCAAGCACCTGACAAACGGCGGCGCCGTATCCGAGCTGCCACGTGCCGAATATCGTCTTCTGTGCAAACAATGTCAGGGATTCCGTCGCGTTCGCACCCGGGCCACCCCCCGTCAATACGTAAATGGTATCGAACACTTTTGACGCGTCGATCGTGCGAAACAGCACTGCGATGATGATGAGCGGTCTCAGCATCGGAAGCTGAACGTGAAAGAAGATCTGCGTGCGCGTCGCACCGTCGAGCTCGGCCGCCTCTTGAGGTTCATGCGGTAACGCATTCAAGCCAGAGAGCAGGATCAGCATCATGAACGGAGTCCATTCCCAGATATCGATCAACATAATCGCGGCGAACGCCGATATTTCTCCGGAAAAGACAGAAGCGTCCGTGAAGAATCCAAACTTGTTCAGCACATATGTTAGGAGGCCGAAACTCGGCATCAGCATAAAGCGCCAAGTCATGGCAACTACGACCGGCGCAATCATCGTGGGAATCATCAGCAATGTCAGGACGAGCCGCCGCCCTTTGAATTCACGTGCGAGGAACAACGCAATCGCCATTCCAAGAGCCAGCTCGACAGGAACCACGATGACGACGAAGACGAGCGTCCGGACGACGGCGCTCCAGAATTGCGGGTCCTCGCCGAGCAGACGGCGATAATTGGAAAGCCCGACGAAAATGTCGTGGCTCCCGAAACTGGTCAATCGCCAGTCCGTCAGACTGTCCGAGATCGCCATCACACTCGGCACAAGCGAGGTAATGGTGAGAAACAAAACGACGGGCACCATGCAAAAGAGAATGAAGACCGATCGGTCGTTCCACATCCGTCTTTTGACGGTCATTGAGATCACTCCCCGATGTGAACCGGTTCCGATTGAAGGCCGTAGCCGGGCATGATCTTGACGGGAATGCGTGTCGCCCCTTTGCGGAGTTCAAACGTGCCATCAACATAGGAACCTGTCTCGCCGATTTCGCGAACGAACCCTATCGCCATGGCCCTGCCGAGGCGGGTCGACCAGCCGCCTACGGTCGTCCAACCGACGCACTTGTCATCGCGGAAGATTGCCTCCGCACCGCTCAGCATCGCGTCCGGATTTTCGCTCACGAAATGTAACAGACATTTGCCGGGGCGATTTTCCGGCGCCGACAGCAGAGCATCACGACCGAAGAACATCGGCTTTCCGAAATCGACCAAATGCTTAAGACTGACTTCCATTGGCGTGGAGTCGGCGCCGAAATCTCGCCCCCAGTCGACTATTCCGGCTTCGAACCTAATGCGTGCCAAAGCGCGGGCGCCTGCGAGCGTTGCACCACCGCGCGGTTTGGCGATCGCGTTCCAGACCGTAACCGCGTATTCGGAGGATACGAGAAGCAACCATTCCAGCGCCTGGCCGTCCGGCGCTTGAACTAACGTCACGGGCGCGCCGGCCACGATGGTAGAGATAACGTTGGACGAGCCGGGTGGGGGCACCTGGAATTCGCGATCCGATAACACGCGAATGACCTCGCGGGCTTCCGGTCCGGCCAGACCGAACGCGGAAATGCCAGCACTGACATCAACGCAAACGGCATCCTCCAGATCCAGCAAATGGCGCCGGATATGGGCTTCCACCAAAACGCCGCGATTTGCTGGCGCGATGATGAGATGATCATTCGGCGCCAATGGAATGGTGAGAACATCCGCCTGAATACGTCCCTGCACGCTTAGAAAAAAGGTGCGAGCGGCGCAGCGATTTTTGTCTATGTCCGACGTCGCCAGGTCTTGCAAAACCTCGGTAGCATTCGGCCCAAGAATACGAAACTTCGCGAGCGAACCGAGATCGAAAAGTGCGACGCTGCTCTGTGCTGCTGCCTGCTCATTTGCGATGGCATCCTCCATCGCCTCGCCCTTCGGCGCATACCACGCAGGGACTTCCCACCCCTGAATCGGTTCGAAGACCGCGCCAGCTGCTTCGCATGCCGAGTGCACCGCGCTCAGGCGCAACGGCCGTCCGGCCTTGAAGATCTCTGTCGGGTCTCCCTTGGCATAGTGGTTGGCGAAGCCCTCCATCGCGCGGACCGCCACTTGCCGATCAGAGCGCATGTATGCGCCAAAGCGACGGATATCGGCAGCCCAAAGATCATAAGGCTGTTCGCCTTCGAGTATCCAAGAGGCAAGCGCTTTTCCAGCGCCGCCGCCCGACGCTATGCCGAAGCCGTTGAAGCCCGCACCGACAAAGACGTTGCGAACTTCCGGCGCCTCACCAAGAATGAACGTACCGTCGTGGGTAAAACTATCGAGGCCGTGAATCCAAGTCTTGATCCCAACATTTTCCAGTGACGGGATGCGATGGAGCGCGCCTTCCATCAGGTACTCGAAATTCTCGATGTTTTCCTCAAAGAGCTTGAACTCCTCGTTCGGAAGCACCGGGCTCTCAAGATAAGGAACGGGCGTGCGCTCATAGCCACCGAACGAGAGACCTCCCACTTCTTCCTTGAAAAATGTACCGAGATCCGGGTCACGCAAGCTCGGCGCGTGCCGTGGCAATCCGGGCATCGGTTCGGTAATGGCGTATTGCACATAGGTTGGCTGAAGCGGAACGCTCACACCGATCGTCGCCGCGAGTTCACGCGTCCAAATTCCGGTACACAGAACCAATGTTTCGCATGTGATGGTCCCTTGATCCGTTGTAACGCCACGCACTTCGTTATTGACGACATCGATCTTCAGGACACGTGTCCGCTCGAAGATCTTCACGCCATTCTGACGGGCACCCTTCGCCATCGACATCGTGACGTCGCTAGGATTGGCCATGCCGTCACCGGGCATCCAAAGCGCGCAACGCACATCGTCGACCTGCATGATCGGCAGTTTTTCCTGCGCCTCTCTCGCGGTGATGAGATCCGCTTCGATCCCATAACTGCGTACAAGTGTGAGCATTCGCTCAAGTTCCACTTGCCGGCCATCGGACGATGCCAACCGCAACGAGCCCGTCTGCACCCAACCCGTCGCCTGGCCGGTTTCCGCTTCAAGCGTTTCGTAGAGGTCGATGGAATCTTTGACGAGGCGCGTCAAGCTGCTGTTGCCGCGCAGATTTCCGATGGCTCCGGCCGCATGCCACGTCGTGCCTGACGTGAGCTGCGCTTTCTCGATCAGCACGACGTCGGTGCAGCCCATCTTGGCGAGATGGTAAGCCGTCGAACAGCCAATGATCCCTCCACCAACAATCACGATACGCGCATGGGAGGGGAGGTTCGTCATGTGCATGCACCAGTTCGTCAAGGATGCACCGACGATGCCGCACACGCCACAACATTGCAACTGTTTTGTTGTAATTCCACAATTTATGTGGAATTTAATGACGAAATGGTTCGAGACGGAAAGCGAGATAGCGTAGATTGCGATCCCCGAGAGGATTGACGTCGACTTTTGCTTAAAGGATCCCTCGCGCTCCATATCGAAGACAGCGTCGTAAACGGTTGGGAAACTGATGCAGCAAATCAAAGGGCTTCTGTTCGATAAAGACGGCACCATCCTGGACTTCTACAAGACCTGGATTCCGATCAATCGGCGTATGGCTCTCGATGCTGCAGGCGGCGATCCGGACGTCGCGGCCGATCTACTGCGGGCATCAGGGCACGATCCTGATACCGATATCGTTGAGCCGGGAGCGCTCCTGATCGGCGCCGACGCAGCCGCAATCGCCGAGCACTTTGCCGGGTTCTTAAAAAACAGGACATCGTCCGACCTTTTCGAAGTCGTATCGCGCAATTTCAGGGAGGGCGGAGCCAAGCATGCGATGCTGATCGACGGAGCCACCGACGAGATTAAACGCCTTCGCAGGGCAGGTTACCGCCTGGGGCTGGCGACTAACGACACGTTTGATGGAATGCAAGCCTCTCTCGGCCGCTTCAGCGGGATACTCGACCTATTTGAGTTTTGTGTCGGCAGCGACAGCGGCCACGGCGCAAAGCCGGATCCGGGAATGGGCCTTGCATTCGCACAACACACCGGTCTCGACCCGGAAGACTGCGCAATCATCGGGGACTCTATTCACGATTTGGAAATGGGACGCCGCGCCGGATTTGGTCTGCGCATCGCCGTTCTTTCCGGCCCTTATAGGCAGGTCGATCTCGAACCTTATGCCGATGTTGTTATCGGCAGCGTCCTCGAGCTCGGTGCGCTTTTTAACTTACCAGCAAAGGTCGAAACCCAGATCTGAATGTCCGTGACGCGTTACGACTAGAGGAAAACATGCTTTAGTAGAGCGTTCCGTCACTACCCTCCAAAAAACTATTCTGATCTTCGCGGAGAACGCCGCAGCAGAAATTCTCTTCTCCATCATTTTCGGCGCGCCATTTCTAAAAAGCTCAATTAATTCAACTCTTGAATCGGCACCTAACCTGGCGAAGATGAGAAGTCTTCGTGGTATGCCGCGGCCGGCTGCGAAATTCGCATTCGTTGAGCGACCCGGTATCGCCACGAGCCAACGTGATAGAGGCGAATATCGTGCACGAACATCGGCCGGAATGCCGATGCGGCACGGGTATTTTATGCGCGGAATGGGAGCATTCGGATGACAGGAAAGAATTGGGACAGAGTGCCGATTGATGCGCAGAGCATCGATGCTCCTCTGTCGCGAGCGGCCGTCTTTCTTGTCGTCACTGTTGCGAACGAGGTGGACGCTCTTGCAAAAGTCTGTTCAGCGCTTGATGGACTAGACGATCTCGTCAAGACGGTAGGATTCCGAGATCTTTCTGCACGCCTCTCGTGCATCGTTGGAATCGGTCGCGCTCTCTGGGACCGCCTGCGCTTCGAGAAGCGGCCGCGAGAGCTCAAGGTATTTGCGCCGATAAAAGGCCCGGTCCATACCGCGCCATCGACACCGGGCGATCTTCTCTTCCATATCCGCGCCGAGCGTCCTGATTTCTGCTTCGAGTTCGAGCGCCTTTTGCTCGACCGTCTCGGCGAGAGCATCACGGTGGTCGACGAAGTCGCCGGCTTCCGCTATTTCGATGCGCGAGATCTTCTCGGTTTTGTCGACGGCACGGCGAATCCGACAGGCCTCGATTTACCCACGTCGGCGCTTGTGGGTGATGAAGACGGGGACTTTGCCGGAGGTAGCTATGTCGTCATTCAGAAATATCTGCATGATCTCGGAGCGTGGACGAAGGTGCCGACGCCTCTCCAGGAGGAAATCATCGGTCGTAGGAAGATCGACAACCTTGAAATCAATGACGACGATGCGCCCCGCAAATCGCACAAATCACTCGCGACCGTTGTCGATGACAGCGGCCATGAGTACGACATTCTGAGGGACAACATGCCCTTTGGCCGCCCGGGACAAAACGAGTTCGGCACCTATTTCATTGGCTATTCGCGATACCTTTGGGTCATCGAGAAGATGCTTCAACGCATGTATGTCGGCGATAGACCCGGCGCTTACGACCGGCTATTGGATTTCTCGACCCCGCTGACCGGCGCGACCTTCTTTGCTCCAGCTCGCCCGGCGTTGGAAGCCCTTGTCCAAGCGGCCCAGGAAAGGCTTGCGACTCCGTCTGACAGTTAATGGCGGGTCCTAGGCCCCTCGAACATGATCGGTTAAAGATGAGAACTTTCTAAAAGGGGTGCAGCCGCCACGGGCGGCCTATCACGTCAGTCAGATAAATCTCACTGACGTGGCGTCGATAATTGATCGGCGACGGATGGTTCGTCTCTTGTTCTCTCTGCCGCTCACTTCTCGATTTTGTTGGCGATCACTTTCGCCGCTGCGCAGGATCGCTCCCGAAAACGGAGCGTATGCTGATCGAAAATAGCTGATCGGCAATTTTACGAGCCGCAACGGCATCCCGAGCAAGACACCGGATTCCCCATCCCACATTGTTGGGAAGCTCGCTTACGCCAACGACCGCATTTTCCGTGCCGACAAACCAGCGCCGAAGCGCGTCCTGCGAAGGCAATTTCTCCGGACGTCCCAACAGCATGAAGCTCGAAACGAAGCTCCAACCGCGCATAGGAGAATGCGTCGTCGCCAGGTTCGCGCCTGTAATTTTTTGCGCATCGCGCGCGAGTAATTTCCCCTTCTCATCCCAGATGCTCACGTTTGAGACGTAAGTATCGAATGGATGCGAATTACCTTTCGGATCGTGCTGTGAGAACGCATCCGCCAACAAAACAACCGCCTGCGGTGCCATAGCGACATTCACTATGGTCGTGCAGGACGCTCCCGGAAAAAGGATAAACGGGTCGGGGGTGAGAGCCAGAAAGCCGTTTTCTTCCACGACAACGTCAACCCTTTGTTTGGCGGGCTGTCCTTGGCAGTCATGGATGATCGTTGCCGCCTGTGTCGTGATATGCGCTGCGGCGTCGCGCCTGACCAGAATACGACTTTCAAGCTCCTCGGCGCGATAAAGACCGCCGGAAGACGACTGCTGATAGACGGTCATCAGCTGCGGAATGAGAGGATCGAGAGCAAACGGCCGCGCGAGATGAAACGGATACGATACGAATTGGCGGCATATCGATGTGCGACTACCGTGGCGGATAAACTCAAGATCGAACCTTCCGGATAGCGGCAGACCATCTGTCGCCCCGCGGCGCAGCGTTGGCCATCCGATATTCATCGCAAAAGTACTTCTGAGAAAATGCGGTCTACGATCGGTTCAATTCCATCTTCTTTCCTACAATTGGTGAGAATGGGCGCGCGGCCGCTGCGAGCCGCAGTCGCTTCGTGTGCCATGCGGGCGAGATCGACACCGACATATGGCGCGAGATCGATCTTGTTGATGATCAGCAAATCGGACTTCAGCACGCCCGGCCCATTTTTGCGTGGGATGTCGTCACCTCCGGCGACGTCGATGACAAAGATCCACCAATCGACAAGATCGAGGGAGAATGTCGATGCGAGATTGTCGCCGCCGCTTTCGATCAGAATGAGCTCGACATCGGGAAACTTGGCTTCTAGTTCGTCAGCCGCGGCGATGTTAAGTGTCGGATCTTCGCGGATCACCGTATGTGGACATGCTCCTGCTTCCACCGCTGCGACGCGCGCCGGGTCGATAAGGCCCGAACGACGAATCCGGTTGGCGTCTTCGGCCGTGACGAGATCGTTGGTCACGATGGCGAGAGAAATGCCACGTTTGGCGAACGCCGGAATAAGCCGCTCAATGAGAGCAGTCTTTCCAGATCCAACCGGACCGCCGATGCCAACCCGCGCGGCGCCCGCGCGAGACGTCTGAACAGTGGTGAATGAGTGACTAGCATCCATGACATCATCTCAACATATAGCGCTGCGCGAGAGGCAATTCATGCGCCGGCCCACACGTAGCCAACTTCCCATCGACAAAAACCTCAAACGTCTGCGGATCAACACGGATATCGGGGCACGCATCGTTGCGCACCATATCCTTCTTTGAGAGGTCTCGCGTTCCACGGGAGGCGAGCAATGGCTTCTGCAAATCGAGCGCCTCGGCGATGCCGCCATTGATTGCCAATGGGTTGACGAAGCACGCCGACAAAGCCTTGCTTGCGCGCCCGAACGCGCCCCATTGCGGCCTCAGCATGCGCGGCTCGCAGGTCATCAGAGAGGCAGCGCTGTCGCCCATAGCGCCCCACGCGATGAATCCGCCTTTGATGATGAGTTCAGGCTTAATACCGAAAAATGCCGGATGCCAGACGACGATGTCAGCCATCTTGCCATCTTCCAGCGAGCCGATGTGCTCCGCGATTCCAAACGTGCGGGCCGCGTTGATCGTATATTTGGCGATGTAACGCTTGATGCGCTCGTTGTCTCCGAAACGTGTCTGTTCTTCTGGCAAGCGGCCGCGCTGCCGCTTCATCTTGTCGGCGAGTTGCCACGTCCGGCAAATGACCTCGTTGATACGTCCCATCCCCTGACTGTCCGAGCCGAGCATGGAAATGGCGCCGATGTCATGCAGTATATCTTCGGCTGCGATGGTCTGCGCACGGATCCGGCTCTCGGCGAAGGCCACATCCTCGGGAATTGCCGGATTGAGGTGATGACAAACCATCGTCATGTCGAGATGTTCGTCAAACGTATTTACCGTGTAAGGGTTCGTCGGATTGGTCGACGAAGGCAGACACCATGGAACACCCGCAACGCGAATAATGTCCGGCGCATGGCCGCCTCCGGCACCTTCGGTGTGGTACATATGAATTGTACGTCCGCCGATCGCTGCCAACGTGTTTTCAAGATAGCCGGACTCGTTGAGCGTGTCGGTGTGGATCTGAACCGGAAAATCCAGTTCATCGGCAACGCGCAAGCACATATCGATGGCGGCTGGCATGCTGCCCCAATCTTCGTGCAGCTTCAGGCCGAGGCACCCTGTCTCAAGCTGTTCGACCAGAGACGCCGGTTTGTGCGAATTGCCACGGCCTAGAAAGCCGAAGTTGATCGGCCAGTGCTCGGCCGCCTGCAGCATCTTGCCGACGTTAAACGGGCCGCCGGAGTCAATACCGACAGTGATTGGTCCCAACGAGCCGCCGAGCATCGTCGTAATACCGGACGCGATTGCGTGTTCGCATAGCTGTGCACTGTCGAAGTGGACGTGAACATCGATGGCGCCGGCAGTGGCGATCATTCCCTCGCAATCGCGGACTGTCGTTGCGGCCGACACGACAAGCCGCGAATCGACACCGTCCATGATGTCGGGATTTCCGGCCTTCCCGATTCCGACGATCCTGCCTTCCTTGATGCCGAGATCGCCTTTCACGATACCGAGCACGGCATCGATCACGGTGACGTTGCATAAGAGGAAGTCGAGAGCGCCTTCGCGACTCGTCACGCCGGCCGCGAGACCAATTCCGTCTCGCAGGGTTTTGCCGCCGCCATGCAGACATTCGTCGCCATAGACGGCGTGGTCTTTTTCGATGACCGCGACCAACGAGGTATCACCGAGCCTCACTCCATCACCAAGAGTGGGACCGTACATGGCGGCATAGTCGCGGCGCGATAAAGTTGCCAACGGATTCCCCTTATTCTCAGCTGCCGCGGAACTTCAGATCGCGCGCACGCGCAATGGCCGCGGCTTTCGCGGCGGGATCGTTGGCGAGACCATCAGAAAGTCCATTCAGTCCGGAAAGCTTCTGGTTGCCGCCAAACTCAACAAGCGAAACGATCTTGTCCTGCCCCGGCTCGAAGCGCACCGCAGTTCCTGCAGCGATATCGAGGTGCATTCCGAATGCCGCGGCCCGATCGAACTCAAGAGCGCTGTTGGCCTCAAAAAAATGATAGTGAGAGCCGATCTGAATGGGCCGATCGCCTGTATTCACCGCCTGCAGCGTGATCTTGCGACGTCCCGCATTGAGTTCGACATCGCCTTCTTCAGCGATAATAGCCCCAGGCTCGTGACCGTCCTGCGTGGCAGTGTCGGCGGTGGGACGGAGCGGCTCATGAATGGTGACGAGCTTGGTGCCGTCACGAAACGTTGCCTCAACCTGCAGCATCGGCAACATTGCCGGGACGCCGGGCATGACTTGGCTTTGCGTCAGTACCTGCGAACCGAGCGACATCATTTCCGCAACGCTCCGCCCCTCGCGCGCGCCTTCAAGAATTTCGTCAGATATGAGTGCCACGGCTTCCGGATAGTTGAGCAACAGCCCCTTTGTAAGACGCTTTCGCGCAAGCTCTGCCGCCGTAAAGATGGTGAGACGTTCAAGTTCGGTCGGCGTCAAGTACATCTGCTTGCAAGTTCCTCGAATTCAGTTGGAGAACAGTCTCTGACCGCTGGTGCCATGCATCGCGACCGCAATTTCCGAAAGTGGAATGAAGGATTGCAGCGGCTGCCCGGTCGCAACCGGATCGTCAGCCAACGCAGCAACCCGGTCCAGCGAACGTTCCAGCACAACCTGAGCTTCAATTGCTCCAACAAGCCCAAGTCGGATTGCGGCAGTCGTCAGTGACGTTGCGGCCTGATAACCGCTCATCAGGATGGCTGTCGATTCATCTATGCCCAAAGAGCGCCATATCAGACCTTGGACGACAGTGAGATGCCCGAAGGCCAGAGACGACCTGATCATCTCCCGGTAACGCGAAGCCTCCGGCCTGCCGATACGTGCGTGCGACGTCAGCAGACCGATGCCATTGCGGCGCGATCCTGCGCGCAACAAATCATTGCATGTCGACGCTTCGACTTCTGCGTCGACTTCGGCAAGTGTGCTCAAATCACCTCCGCACCGATAGGCTCGCACGAGCGCGACGCGATCGGCTCCTGCCCAGCGGTTGTTGATCTGAACAGTGACTGAGGTCTCCGGATCGAATGGCCCCAGCAAATCCTGCAGCTGCGACGCGGCTTCCAACCCTTGCGAAAAAGCAAACCCGCCGGAAGGAAATTGACTGTCGACGTGCTGAAACGCGCGAAGCAGCAAGCCTGTCGTCATTCGGCGACCTCAGAGACCGAAGCTCCTCCAGCCTTGATTATATGCTCGACGCGCGCGAGATAAGATGCGATCGGCCCATCTAACGCCACCATGATATCGCTGGCCTCGAAGCGAACGCGCCAGTGCAGATTTCCGGCGTGATAGCCCAGCTCTATGGCATCACGAAGCGAGCGCGGCGACAGCCGCATCCAACGTTGCTCTCCGGCGCGCACGACAATAGCTCTCATCTCGTCGACGTGAAGAACCGCGCCATCGAATAATTTCTCGTCACGCGGTAGCGCAATTGCTATTTCCTCGCCACCTTCCGTCCGCGCGCGCAACCGATGCCGGTCGAGATCGAGCGTCGAAAGCTCGACGATGTCGATTGATCCTCGATGTGAGAGATCGTGCAATTTCTCCCGCAAATACGGATCGGAACGATCACCAACGACACGATCTATGCGAAGCATCTGCGCAGCTCCTTCATTGCTGGTCGCGATCTAGCCCCCCTCAACTGAGCGGCTGCAGCCTTCGTGGACTTTTCATTTCTGTTTCTGAAGAAGCGATTGGCGAATGCATTCTTCGACCGGGCCAATCGCCCTTTCGATATCTGATGACGATATTCCTTGGCGTCGCGCATCTTTTAGACACCTATCTGCCAGCGCCGGAACGTCATCCGGTCCGCCGATACGGTTGACTACGTTCCATCGCAGCCAATCGGTCAGAAACTTTGTTATTCTCACCGACATGGGCTTTCAAAAACCTAGATTGCTTTCGCGCGCGCTCCGGCATCGGCCAGCTTCTTAAAAAGGAATATGTGCGCCCCCTGTGTTTCACCTTCACAGATGCGAACATTAAGCTGCTCCGTCAGATAGCGAAAAACGATCTTCGCCGCGGCGACCGAAAGCGCGGGCTTCCAGAGCCAGATGTCTCTCTCACGGTCGACACCCTCACGCTCGAACATCGCGAGCTGAGCGTCGGCGGCACATCCCACCTGCCACTCGTTCGGACGACCTCCAAATTCCTTAATGTAGCTGAGAAACTCGAATTTGATTTGTTGCGGACTAAAGACCATGGCGCTCATCCTAATCGAGGTTGCAAGCGGGCATGTCGCGAGATCTCGCTCGTGCGCGACCGCCACGCTTCGACCAATGCAAGACCTTGGCGTTTTTCCTCTGTCGACATTTGGCCGACGAGCGCTTCAAGCGAGTTCAACGCCGTTCCGACGCCATGTTGCGCTGCCAGCGAGAGCCACACATAGGCTTCGACGCGATCTTTCGTTACCCCAACGCCGTTCGCATAAAAAAATCCGAGGCGCGCCTGAGAGGGATAATGGCCTGCCTCGGCCGCCGCCCGATACCATTTGGCTGCGAGCGCATGATCGGCAGGTATGCCGTCACCTTTCGAATACAGCGTAGCCAAGTTGTATTGTGCGAAAATATCGCCTTTTTCGGCGGCCTTGGTCAGCCAGCGCACACCCGCCGCCTCGTCGCGCGCCGTTCCCTGTCCCATCGCAAGCATTGCGCCGAGATTTGTCTGAGCAAGAACGTTACCCGCCTCGGCGCTTTCGCGATAATATTCGACAGCTGTTGGAAGAGATGCGGTAACGCCTTCACCGTTTACGTACATCGCAGCGATCCACGCCTTCGCGTCAGAATTTCCTTGCTCGGCGAGATCCATGAACAGCGCGAACGCTTCCTGATAATCTTCCTTCTCATAGGCAGCTACGGCACTTGCGAGCGGTGAGCCATCGTCGATCTCAAACTTCATCGAGAGCATGTCGGTCAACCTCGTGCGTATTGAAATATTTGTTGCGGATTTCCTGCATGGATGCACGCGTGGCTCGCCAAGCAAGCATCCTCTGCATCCAAAGCCCCTGCAGGTCTTGCTGCACCGGGAGGGCCGCGCCGATCGTTTCAGGACGATAATTCGTCCCCCAACGGACGATATCCTTATGATCTTTACACGCCCCTACTGCGCGCCGTTCGATCTCCGCAGTCCAGAAGGTCGAATTGCTCTCTTCGACAGCGCCATAAATGAAATATCGGCAAATCGTTTGTCCAAGCGCCGACTGCTGCAAAACGACGGCGCATGTCTCATTCCCCGCGCGCATCAGCACGAGATTCGGAAAGAGCCAAGCCACGAGAGCAGCTTTCCCACCGGCGGTGGTTCGTACAAGCAGCCATTCGCCGTCCAAGTTCTCCGTCATCACCTCTCCCGCCGCGAGGTGCTGCCCCAGAATCTTCCAGTTCGCCGGAAATTCAAGTGTGCCAGAGGACACGCATTGCGTGTCACCGCGAAAGAAGCCGCCGGCTTCCGCAATTTCCGCAAATACCAAATTTGCGGCTGCAGGATTGACGTCGAGATTGACGAAGACAAGCGGCCCGAGACGCGCAGTGTGGGCCGTCAACAAGCGCTCCGGCTGCGAGCCGAGATACTGTTCCATTTCCGGCGCGCCTTCACCGAGATCGCCCGCCGCGATGGCCCCGCGATCGCGACTATAGCCGCAGGATGTGAACGAGCATTTTGTTTTCTTGCCTGTTTGGCACTGGAGCGGAATAGCGCGGCATCCGCCATGCTGCGCCTTGTTGAAGCGCGCTTTCAACTCCTGTCCTACACGTTGGACATGAATTCCGTGTATCCCAACGGTAAAAGGCAAGAGATCGCCTTCGCGGGGAATCTCATCTTCCGTCCCGATGCAAATCCAATCGCGCGTCCAAATCATCTCGTCTTCCAACAGACTGTAGCGAAATGAGCGGAAGACGACGGGCGGCAGTACGCGGGCTTCACCGAAACGCCCGAGCGCATCAGCATAAAATGATTCACTCGAAAGTTCCTGGCCTTCATCGCGGAAGCCGAGGTCGGGACGATAAAGCATCCGAGCTGACCCTCATTTCGTCGCAGAGAGAGAAACCGGTGCCCACGGACGAGCCGTGGGCACCGTCGTCGCCTTGTCTTCAGCTTTGAGAGACAAGGGCCGGGGTCTCGTAATCCGCGCGACCGCGATGCTTGATCGCGTTGGCCGGCGGAGGCGGCAGCGGTCCATCCTGCATGAAGCGGTTCAGAACATTCCCGACGAGCGTCGAGACATTGTTCTTGCCGTTGTTCCAGGGTAGCGAGCCGCAGAATGCGATCGATGAGAACGCAAAACATGCGCCGCCATTTGGCGTCTCATGGAAGGCGATGTCTCCGCGGACACGCGGATGCGTCGTGCCATCGAGACCCTGCTGGTTAAAGCCGAAGTCTTCCATGACGAGCAGGTAGGCCTCGGTATGGCGTCCCGCCGATGTCGCGACTGCAAGCGTGTGCGGAGGCGAGCCGAGCGTGACGTCAACGATATCAAGTTCGAGACCGGCGCAGCCGCCGCCGACGAGACCGAAATTACCGATCGGCTCTTCGTACGAGATGCCTTCGAACGCCCACGCAACGCGCGGATCGAGACTGTCTGGTGTACGGCTGTAGTAGGTCGAAACGTCGAAGCCTTCGTTCGTCATGCCGACGCCAGCGACCGAATAGAGCGAACGGCCGCGGAAGCGCCACATGCCGCCAAGCTCGCCCGTACCCTGGTGATAGTACTCGCCGGGTTCCGCACGCCAGGTACGGATGCCGGATTCGCAGCGCCGCATTTCGGTTATGATACCGCGGCCAACCAAGTTGTAGGCCGGGTGGTATGAGTGCACCCAGTACCACGCGTCGGCGCCCATATACATGAGACGACCGCCACGCTGCGTATAGTTATGCAGCGCATCGAGCTGGGTGCCCGAGTTGTGCTCTGGATGGGAGCCTGTGATGATGACATTATAGTTCTCAAGGCGAGCGAGCCCGTCGTACGTCACGTCTTCGTCGGTGATGACGTCGTATTCATAGCCCATCGTCTCCAGCCAATAGATGAGATGAAGATCGGCGGGATACTGCCACGGCGCCTGCGCGAGGAAGTGATCGTACTTCGGCCGGATCGACAGGATCGGGCGCAGACGGGACGACAGACAGATGCCCGAACCATCGGTGTGCGTATCGTAGATCGACCCGCCGTATTCGCGATGCTCGGCCAGGAACATGTTCTGATGCTGCATGATCGGAACGCGGTAGACGAACAATTCCGCGCCGCCGGCGTTACAGGCGACGTGCTCGTTCGCATACGCCATGTAGCTGATCGTCGGCACCATTACGGCGATCTTCGACTGCTCCTTGCCGATCTTCGGAACGACCCAAAAGGGAATGTAATCCTCGTCGCCTTCGGTCGTCGTGACCTTCAGGGCGTAGAAGCGGCTCTTGATACCGTCCGCCGGAACGTCCCATTCGACATCTGCTTCCCAGCGCGCGTTATCGACGTCGTCATCGTGGAAGTGGATCGCGCCGTATTCTTTCTTTGCATACTTCCAATCGAAGTTCTGGCCGCTCCAGTTGTAGCCTGTTAGAGCGCGCGTCGGACAGTTCACAAGCTGCGCATCGAAGCGATAGGGGCCATTGTCCTTGGCGACGATCGTGTCGATGCCGTCCCAGAAGTCCCAGGCCGCCACGATGGCTTCCGACAGCGCACCGGTCGGGCCGGAGTTACGCCGTTCGGTGAGGCCCGGCTGGGCGCCGCCCTTCATCTGCTCGATCTCGAAGCGGCTGAGCGCCTTGCTGCAAATGCGCGGGCTGTCGATCTTGCCGTTGTATTTGCCGGTAAACCAGACGCCGACCGGCAGAGACGACTTCGCCAACGGATCATTGTCAATTTTCTCGGCGTAGGCAGCCAGCGCAACGGGCGCAGACGTGTGTGCAATGGTTGTGTCAACCGTCGTTTTGACCGGCTCGACCACCGGATCGAGTGCGTAAACGATCTGCGGCTCGTGATAGAGCACGACTTCGCCGGTCTTGGAATCAAAGCTTGCGGCGACGAAGTGCCAGGCATGATCGCGGATCGGCACGCCCGTCGTGATCTTATGCTCGTTGATGCGAAGCTCGACGCAGCCCTCCTCGTTGATGAAGAGGCCGTAACCCTTGCCGTCCATCCATTTCGTGACGAGACCCTGCGCACCGTGTTTCCAGTAGCGCGGATGCGTTTTCGGCGTCGTCGGCCAGATCCAGCATTGCAGCGTGAAGCTCTCGACATGAAACTGCGGAGCGTCCTCGACATAGCCGTAGGAACCGCCGTGAATAATCTGCTTGCGGCCCTTGTATACGCCGGCGGCCGTCGACTCGATGGGCTTCTCCATAAAGCCCGGACCGCGCGGGTTCGTATCGCCATGAATCATCTGGACGACCTCGGCTTTGAATTCCGACGGGCCGTCGCAATTGACATAGAACTTAATCTTATCGCCAGGATGCACGCCGAACTTGTCAGCATATCCCGTCAGCCTCATGGCACACATAATCATTCTCCAGTTTTGACGTTCCCTGCCCAAGGCTCCGCCATTCACGTCTTCGACCGAAGACGCAGCAGGGATAGATTTTATTTGCGCAGAAAGGCCCAATCCTTCCCGCCCTCAACGCTGCAGGATCAGGTCACTGGCCAGTTGTCGTCGCGGTGCTTCCAACCTTCCTCGAAATTTTCCGGATTGCCGGCAGTTTCGGGCAACTCGTCCAGCCGCATGAGGAAGATGTCGTGCTGAATTTCCTGCTCGTCGTCGTAGACCTTGTCGTTGACGAACACGGGCGGCACGCCGCGAATGCCCGAGAGACGCCCGATGCGCCATTCCTTATCGACCTTGGTGCAGATGACGATCAGCTTGCCTTTCGGCGACTCACCGCGCATGCGCAGCAGAACGCGGCGAAGCACAGGATGCTCATGAACGCCGCCAGTGACGACTGTCGTATCGCCGGGCGTTTCGCACTTCAGAACAGAAAATCCTGCGACTCCTTTCATGGACTCGACGCATTCCTTGTGCAGGCGGATCAATTCCTCCCGCTCGGGCGTGCCCTTCTTTGGAATTGAGATCATGCGGTCTCCGTAAGTTGGTGTTTCGCTTGTCTTCGATCGTGGGGCGCCGTTCCGGTCTGTGCGGAACGGTGCCAAATCCCGGCTTCCTTTATTTCGCTAAATCGTCATGTGCCGCTCGACGAGTTCATCCGTCATTTCGGCGATCGGACCGCGCGCGACGACCCGGCCATTGTCGACCATGACGAACGCGTCTCCGAGTTTCCGCGCAACCTTGATGTGCTGTTCTGTCAAGATCAGGCTGATACCCAGCTCTTTGTTGAGCATCTTCAGAATTTCACCGATCTCGTGCACGATATTCGGCTGAATGCCCTCGGTCGGCTCATCGAGAAGCAGGATCTGCGGATCGACAGCCAGCGCTCGGGCGATGGCGAGCTGCTGCTTCTGGCCGCCCGACAGAAGCCCGGCGCGGCGATCGAGATTTTCGCGAAGATACGGAAAGATCTTGAGACACAGCTCCGGCACGTCGGCAACGTTGTCTTTACGTGCGAACGTACCGAGAAGAATGTTCTCTCGCACGGTGAAATCCGCGAGAATGCCACGGCCCTGCGGAACGTAGCCGAGACCATACGTTGCGCGGACGTAGGTTGGCTTGGAGCTGATTTCGTCGCCGTTGATTTTGATCGCACCCGTGGACTTATCGGTCAAGCCCATGATCGTGCGCATCAAGGTGGTTTTGCCGACGCCGTTGCGTCCAAGGACGCACACGCATTGCCCCTTCTCCAGATCGAACGAGAAATCTCTGAGGATCGGCGTCGCACCGTAGTACGATGTAACGTTGTTGAGTTCCAAGAGCCTGGTCATGCCGCCTCCTGCTCGCCGAGATAGACATCACGCACGCGTTGATTGGCTTCGATTTCGCTGATGCTGCCCTGTGCCAGAAGCGATCCCATGTGCATGACGGTTACGACATCGGCGATCTCGCGAACGAAACCCATGTCGTGCTCGACGACGATGAGCGTGGAAGTTTTTCGCAGCTCTTTGAAGATGTGCGCCGTTTTCTCGATCTCGCCTTCCGTCATGCCGGCGATCGGTTCGTCCATCAGCATGAGCCGGGGCTCCTGCATCAGAACCATGCCGATCTCCAGCCATTGCGTCTCGCCATGCGAAAGATTTCCCGCAAGCACATCGAGACGGCGCGCAAGCCCTGCGATCGCTGCGACCTCGTCGAACTTTTTCTTCAGACCAGCCCGACGGAACCTGAAAAGATTCCTGAACGGATTCGTCTCGCGGCTGTACGCGACTTCCAGATTTTGCCGCACCGTCATGTCCCGAAGCACGGCCGGAACCTGGAATTTCCGGCCAATTCCAGCACGCGCGATCACATGCTCATCCTCGCCCGTGATATCGTCGCCCACGAAAATGATCTTGCCCGACGTCGGCTTCACGCGGCCCGTAATGAGGTCGATCGTCGTTGTCTTGCCTGCGCCGTTGGGGCCGACGAGGCAGCAGATGGTCCCTTCGTCGACAGTCATGCTGAAGTCATTGATGACTTTTGTCGTGTCGAAGCTCTTCGACAGGTTCCTGATTTCCAGAAGTCCGCTCATCGATAGGCCCCCTCTTCGACGCCCATGGCTTCACCCGCGGTATTTGACGAAGGGGTGGGCCGCGAGCTGAAAAGCCCGAGACCGGCTTCAACGAGACTCGCGAGGCCGTTGGGAAGAAACCGCACGACGACAATGAAGAAGCCGCCGAGGACGAGAAGCCACGTCGAAAGAAGCGCGTCGCCCAAATAGCTCTGCGCGCCCTGGATTACAAACGCTCCGATCATCGCGCCAATGAGGGAATTGCGGCCACCGATCGCGGCCCAGATCACCATTGACAGGCTGAAGCCGACGTCGAGCTGTTGGGGAGAAACGTATTGGACGAGCATCACCCAGCAGCACCCTGCGATCGACGCGATCAAGCCCGAGATCGTATAGATCACAGTCTCGTATCCCGAGACGCTGTAGCCGAGGAAGCGCACGCGTTCGGCATCGTCGCGAATAGCCTGCGTTACGAGGCCAAACGAACTTTGCGTGAGAAGCTTGGCAACGATGGTGGCACCGCACAGCGCCACGAACACGACCCAGTAGGCTGTGGGGCTGTAGGGGTCGATTTCGTAGCCGCCGATTTGCAGCGGTGAGGGAGGCGATAATCCGTTGGCACCTCCGGTGTAGGCCTGCTGATCAAGAATGATCGTGTAGAATGCCGACAGCATCGCAAGCGTCATGATGGTGAAGAATACGCCCGACACGCGGGCTCGAAACATAATGGTTCCGAAAAGCGCACAGAAGAACGTCGGCACCGCAATCGCCAGAAAGATTCCGGCCACAGTGCTTTGGAACGGCGCCCAAAACCAAGGAAGATGATCGAGGCTGTTGTTGAGCATGAACGGCGGAATCGGATTTGATTCCGTCTGTGTCTGCATCTGCATGGTCATTGCCATGCCATAGGCTCCGAGGCCGAACGCGATACCCTGGCCGAGATTAAGAATGCCGCCAAACCCCCAGCAGAGGCTGATCGAAAGCGCGAGCATGCCGTAGACGCCATAGGTCGCAAGCTGGTTGAGAACGAAACTATCGCTCACAAACAGCGGCACCGCTCCGACGGCCGCGAAGAACACGGCATAGGCGATCCACTGCGCCGTCTTGTTATGATAAAGATTGCCCATGATTTCCGATCCCGTCCTCAGAATGGCCAGCTGATGATCTGCTTCATCGCCTCACGCCGCCCTGGGCAAAAAGACCTTGAGGCCTGAATCTGAGAAACACGACGATCAGCACGAAGATGATGAAGCGAGCGAACGTATCGTTCGTGAGTGCCGCAAAGACGGACTGCATCTCACCGGCCATGCCGCTAGCGGCAACACTGCCCGCGAGCGAACCCCCGCCGACGATCACCATCAGGAACGCCTGCACGACGTAACTGGCGCCCATTGTCGGCAACACGATTGCGAGCACACCGAAGAGCGAACCAGCAACACCTGCGAGCCCCGCGCCGAGTGCAAACGTCATCATGTATATCCTGCCGGAGTTGATGCCGAACGAGGATGCCATCTCCTTGTTTTGCACAACCGCACGGACTTGAATGCCGAAACGCGTCTTATAGAACAGAAACCAGAGCGCCAGCACGAGCAGCGCGGTTATGGCCAGGACAATGACGCGGAACGTCGAGATGGAGGCCGATCCAAGAGCAATATTGGTTGAGAAGATCTCGGGCACGGATATGTATTTTGGGTCGCTGCCGAAGATCAGCCGCACGCCCTGCATCAGCACAAGCGACACGCCATAGGTGGCGAGAAGCGTATCCAGCGGTCGTTTATAGAGATAACGGATCAGCCCACGCTCCAAGGCGAGGCCTACGAGCGCCACGATCACGAATGATGCGGGAATACAAAGCAAATACGGAATTTTTAGATACGACTGCAGCATGTAAGAGCTGTAGGCGCCGAGCATAATGAACTCGCCATGAGCCATGTTGATCACGCCCGCCGTGCCGTAGATGATCGTCAGCCCGAGCGCCGCGATGAGCCAAATGCTCGCAATACTGACACCCAGGATAAGCGCATTCACAAGCGAACCGAGATCCATGGCGAGTATGTTCCTTACCAAGAGGGCGCAGACCTACGCCCCCGCACTCGAATGAGCGCGTCTGCATTTCAACGTTGGTCATGAGGCGGGCCCGCGTCGCGGGAAAGCGCGGGGCCCGCTTTCGTCAGATGACGTTGGTGCGGATTTTCCCGTCAGGCGCTTTCAGACCGTCCTTGGTGCAGGTGCCTAGGTTCGGGTAAATCGAGTAAGGATCGGGCGCCACGTTCTTTTCCGCGGACTTCAACACCTTAAAGGTGCCGTCGGCCTGGCACTGGCCGATCTTCGGCTTCAGCCACGTGTTGAAGTTATTCTCGTCGATCCAAACCAATCCTTCGGGCGATACGGCATCTTCAACCTTGAGGCCGCCCGAGTGATCGCGAATGGCGCGCGGCGTGACGTTTTCGATGCCTACCGCGGCGGCGGTCTTCTCCAAGCCGTATTTGAAGACGTACGCGGAGAGGTATGTTTCCTCCATGTTATAGTGCGTCACGCCGTTCTTGCCGTACTTGCTCTTCAAGAAGCCCTCGACGAACTTGTGGTTGGTCGGGTTATCGAGCGTCTGGAAGTACGGAGCTGAGAGGAAGTGACCAGCGCCAAATTCGGCGCCCATCGCGCGGGTTTCGATTTCGCCGGTGGTAAGCGATGCAATCGGCATCGAATCCACTTTGAAGCCTTCCTGCTTGAACTGCTTATGGAAGGCGATGTCCGACGCACCGACGACCGTAGAAAAAATGAAGCTCGGCTTGGTGTCCCGGATCTTGTTGAGGACGGGACCGAATTCGGAGCTGCCGAGCGGGATGTATTCCTCGCCCAGCAGCTCTCCCCCTGCTTGTTCCAGCCAGATCTTCGCGTTCTTGTTCGATTCCTTCGGCCATACGTAGTTCGAGCCGACGAAGAAGACCTTCTTGCCGAACTTCTCGACCATGAAAGGGATGAGGTCTTTTGAGTGCTGGTTGGCGAGCGGACCGGTGCAGATGGTGTTCTGCGTGCACTCCGCACCTTCGTAGCAAGTCGGATAGTAGAGCAGATGGTTGCGCTGCATCACTGTCGGTAGAATGGCCTTGCGGCTCGCGGACGTGTAGCAGCCGAACAGCGCGATGACCTTTTCGCGAAGGATGAGTTCTTTTGCTTTCTCGGTGTAAACGTTGAAGTCGGATTTGGCATCGACGATGACGGGCTCAACCGGCACACCATTGACGCCACCGTTCTTGTTGATCTCTTCGAATGCGTATTGGAGCACCAGCGTCGAATCCTCCTCCGGCACGGCGAGTGCGCCGGTGAGAGAGAACAGCAGGCCGACTTTGATCGGCTCGCCTTTTTTGAGCGTCGCCCCCCAGGCCTCGCCCGACTTCGGCAACCAAACGTGAGGCATCGCTACGGCTGCAGAAGCAGCGAGCGTCGTCTTAAGAACTTTGCGGCGAGTGAAATCCATTTATCCGGTCCCCTGCATGGCGGAGTGGCGGCGCCCCCCGCGACACCAAACGCTAGACGTTTGAGCTACGATCTAGCCGCTAACATCTAGATAATTCACGAGGAGATCGGGAGCGTCAATTATTTTTCTTGCCCGCCGAGAAAATAATTCTCTATCTAGATATTCTTGATGAAATATCGTGCGTATCCCGCATTTTTGACGTGCAGGCGGCTGAAATATCGGGCAAAAATCGGCGATCTAGAGAATTCAAAAGAGCTCGGATTTTTACTTCGTCCCGCAACCGATTTCGGCCTTAACAGCCATTGACGCGAGCATTGCATGTGTGTTTTTGCCTTCAAAAATTGTCGCTCGCCCTTTCGCTTTCCAGGAATCATAGGTGGAATGCGAGCACAGGTCGGATGATGGTTACTTACGAATTGAAAAGGTGGCGCTAGACGTGTCGTCCCTTCTAGACACACGCAGGGCGACTATATTGGGGAGCTAGCGTTTTCGGGCATGAAAGTCATAATTGCAGACGACCACTGGGTGGTCAGACAATCCCTCAAGCAAGTGATGCGCAGATTGGAGCGCACCCTTGAGACATATGAAGCCGAGACCTTCGGCGAATTGGTCGCCCTGCTCGCCGAGCATCCGGATACGAGCTTGATCCTGCTGGACCTCGTCATGCCCGGTTTCGATGAATTGGGCGGATTGCACGCCCTGCGCTCAAAGTTCCCGGAAGTGCCTATCGTCGTCGTGTCCGTGCACGAAGATATTGAGCACGTCATCCGCTCTCTCGAACAGGGCGTAATCGGATATATTCCGAAGTCGGCGCCCGGCCCTGAGATCGAACGCGCTCTTGAGCGCGTGCTGGCGGGAGAGGTTTCTTTTCCGCGCCGGATTATTGAGCGCTCATCGGCGCCGCCGGAACGTCCGCAAGAAAGTTCTTCCGAACGCGACCACGGCGTCCTCACGGAACGCGAGCGCGATGTTCTTGTGCTGCTTGGCGGCGGTTCGTCGGTCAAGACCATTGCTGAGGAGCTTGGCTTGAGCAGCCAGACCGTGCGCATCCATCTCGGAAACGCAATGAAGAAATTGAACCTTCGCGATCGAACGAGTGCCGTGCATTATGCAGTTACGCACTTCGGTCGCGCCGCAAGTGCAGCCAATGGATGACGGCCCACCTACAAAATCGGCAGCTGAGGCAATCTGGGCCGGATTGGACGCCATCGACAGCGGTATTCTCGTCTGGTCGCCTGATCGCTTGCTCGTTTATATCAACGACGCTTTCTACCGGAACTGCAATCTGCCCGTCACTCTTGGCATGCGGTACGAGGAGTATGTGATCGGCGTCGCCCATTCGCATGAATGGGTGCTCTCTTGCCCGCCTGAACAATGGGCCTCCGAGAAACTCGAAGATTTCGGCTCCATAAGTGATGCGGACTTCCAATTTGCTGCGGGCAATATCATTCATGTCGCACAACGCCCCACGTCGGCAGGCGGCATGGCCGTTACATTTACCGATGTCACTTCGATCAAACATAACGAGCACGAGTTGCGCAAAGCCAAGGAATTGGCAGAAGCAACGGACGAGGCGAAGTCGCGGTTCCTCCGCGCCGCCAACCACGACCTGCGCCAACCGCTCGCGTCACTGAAAATACTCATCTACAATTGTCTTCACGCCGAGGACGAAGAACAGCGACGCGAAATTCTTCACGCCATGGGCGTCGCCGCGTCCATTATGGAAGATCTCCTCGGAGCACTCCTACAGATCGGGCAGCTCGACGCGGGAAGGATCCAGCCGCGCATCACCTCTTTTCAGCTCTCAGAACTTTTCGAGCGCCTGAACATTCAGTTTCGTCATCAGGCCCAGGAGAAGGGCCTTAGTCTCAAGTTCGTGCCATCGTCCAAGACCGTCTCGACGGATCGCGCGCTACTTGAGCGCATCCTCAGTAATTTCGTCGCCAATGCCATTCGTTTTACCGAAGTGGGTGGCATTGTTGTGGGCTGCAGGAGAGAGGTACGCGGCATACGCATCGAGGTTGTCGACACGGGACGCGGTATAAGGCCCGAAGACACCGAACGCGTTTTCGACGAATTCTACCGCGTTGCCGACGGCAAGCGTTCTCAGAAAGACGGCCTCGGCCTTGGCCTTAATATCGTCAAGCGACTGGCTGCATTGCTGGAACATCCAATCCGGCTGCGCTCTCAACCTGGAAAGGGTTCGACTTTCTCGCTTTGGATTCCACTGGGAAATATCTGGCACAGCGATGTTGCCGCCACGACCGACATCAGCGAGGCCGTCGCCGGAGAGTTTGCAGGAACTCCGGTGCTGCTTGTTGAGGACGACGAAATTCTGCGAGAATCCATGGCGCAACTGCTCCGCCGTTGGGGGATTGATGTGCATGCAGCTGCGAACGAAACCGATGCGAAGCGGCTTGTCTCCGAAGGCGCCGTCGCACCCGAACTCATCATTGCGGATTACAATCTCCAGACCCGCACCGGCCTTGATGTCATCAACGTGATACGCGACCTCGTTGGCGATCAAATACCGGCGATCGTCGTTACCGCCGACGCCGATCCAAAAGTAGTCAGCACTATTCGCGATGCCGGTGTTCCTGTGCTTATCAAGCCCGTTAGTCCGCCGCGACTGCGGGTGTTGATGCACAACCTCCTATTCGAGCCCGAGTTACTCAAGCAGATGGGCCATTGAGCTCTTTCGAGTAAAGGACAATCGTCAAAGTGGAAGACCGCTTAACGCCCGTGCCGATCGGCAGCATGATTCCCCTCACGGGGCCATCAGCCGCGGACGGGGCTGAGTTTCGAAACGGAATGATCCTGGCGTGCGAAGAGTTGAATGCCCGCGGAGGATTACTTGGTCGCCCTATCCAGCCGATCTTCGCCGACACCTGCAGGCAGACGGCGAAAGAAGTCGTCTCCGCGGCGCGGTGGCTGATCGAAAAGCATCGCGTCCACGCCATCGTCAATGGCTATAACATTGGCGCACAAAATTCGGAATACGAGCCGATCGCCGACGCCGGCATCATTTATGTTCACGCCAATACGCTTCTTCAGCACCACGACACCGTGATGAGCGACCCCGAACGTTACTTCGGTTGCTTCATGGCGGACCCGGCGGATTATTGGTATGGCCCAGGATTCATAAAGTTCATCTCCTGGCTGCGCGACAGCGGACAATGGACGCCGAATTCCGATCGCCTCGCCATCATTTCTGGATCAACTCCCTACAGCATAGTCATTTCCAATGCGATGGCGAGTTCTGCAGCGAGCTTTGGCTGGCGCGTTTGTTTCGGCCCCAAGATCGTCCAAACGCCAACGAGCCAATGGCGTGATGTCATTGAAGAAGTTCGCGCGACAAATCCGGCGGTATTGGCCAACACACATTTCTACGCCGGCGATCTCGCGCATTTTCAGCGGCAGTTCGTGGAAAAGCCCATGGATTGCCTTGTCTATCTCCAGTACGGGGCAGTCCATCGAACCTTCACGGACATCGCACAGGAAGCGAGTGTCGGCGTCATCGTCTCGTCCGTGATCGGGCTTCTCCGCGACGAGATGGGCAAGCGTTTCGAGGCACGTTACAAAGCGCGCTTCGGAGATGGCTCGACGCCGACAATCGGCTGCCAGTCCTATAGCAACATGCATCATTATGCGGTCGGCGCCGCTATGGCCGGAGGCTCCGGTCCGCCTGGTGACTTC
The DNA here is from genome assembly GCF_000253295.1 of Hyphomicrobium sp. MC1. Classification (NCBI taxonomy): domain Bacteria; kingdom Pseudomonadati; phylum Pseudomonadota; class Alphaproteobacteria; order Hyphomicrobiales; family Hyphomicrobiaceae; genus Hyphomicrobium; species Hyphomicrobium sp. MC1. The sequence continues at coordinate 3,787,297 of NC_015717.1, forward strand.
GAGCAGAACAAGAAAGTCGCGTTCGCCTTAAAAGGCATGATCTACCGCACTGTTCACGGCACCATTCGCTACCATCCCGACTGGCAGGCTGTCGTTCCATACCCGGTCATGACGCGTGATCCATCGCTCGGCATGCCGCATATCTTCTATCAGATCCACGACCACCGGGAGCCGCTGTCGATGATCGCTCCCGAACCCTATAATACCGAGCGCTTCATCTATCCGCCATGGATGAACAAACGACCGCTCAAAGTGATGCCTGTCGCGAGCAAATCTGCGGACACGGATTTGGGTTCGGCTTCCGGCGAGCAGCCACGACGTTGATCCGCTAGAAGATCAAATTCGATCCAATAAAAAAGAGACATGCGAGCTTCCATGTGTTGGACGGAAAGCTGCGCATGTCTCTGTTCTTGTAGAACGAGGTTGGCTTTAGAAGTTAACCTGGATCGTACCGATGAACCGGTTGACGTCTTTGTTGCCTGCTGTGTCCTGGTTCGCTTTCGAATAGAGCGCTGACATCATCATGTCGTGCCCCTTGATGATGTAGTTCGTTCCAACGGAGTACTCACTGATGTCGGGCGAAAAATTGTGATCGAATTCCTGATAGCGAAACACCGGCTGGAACTTACCTGGCCCAACTTTCTGATTGATCAGATAGCTCGTGAGAAACATGTAGGAATTGCCGTCCGGAACGCCATTTCCTGTCACAAGCGAAGTATCGATGCCGCTCGTATCGTAGACGTAATAAGCACCTTCGAGCGTGAAGACGTCGCCGCCGAAGACCTTCTTCTGCATCAATACATCGGCACTGAAGCCCTTATAGTCTCCCGACCTGATGCCATCCGTGGCGGCGTTGCTCTGGAACTGCCCGACGAGGCCAACCGATAGCAACTCTTTCTCGCCGTAGTAGTCGCTCGACGTATAGTAGCCGGCTTCTTTGTCCCAAAAGTCATATTGCACACGACCAGATACGAGAGGGCCGTGGGCATCTGGATTGGCACACGAGTTGTCACCCGCCGTGCAGCCCTGGAAACCGCCGATCATGTATTTGAACTTGCCGATATCGCCCCAGACGGAACCACCATTGTCGCGGCCGCCGAAGAGCTGCGGGAATACGCTGATGAACGGATATTCGCCGCCGTCCGCCTGATAGTAGGGTCCATCGAGGTTCACGCGGTCAGTGGGAGGCAACATTCGGCCGGCCCAGACATTGAACGATGGATTGAATTCAGCGCGGAGAATAGCGTCTAGCGTTCGCACGCGAGAGATGTCGGACGTGTCATCCGGCGCATGATCGATTTCCGTGTTGTAGGTGAATCCCCAGACTTTGTTGAACTGCCCATTCACGTTGATGCGGGCACTGGTCAGAGCAAAGTCGTCTGTATTGCTAACGTCTGGGTTGTAGATGTATTGCGCTTTGACGCTAGCTCCGAAGCTTATCCAGGACTGATCGTCCCAAAGCTCGAATCTCTCTCCCGCGTGAGCACCGGAGTTGCTTGCGAGACCTAACCCAATGGCCAACAACGCCATTCTTCGCGTGTTACGCATTAAAATCCCCCTGGATCTAAAAGTGCGAGCTCCCAGCAGACGTGACGGCAAACCCCGGGTGACGCCACGTCCGCAGCCAACTGAGAGTAGATCCTAGAACCAAAAATTCCGAAGTAATTACAATGACTTGGTCGCACAAAAATGAACCGGCCGCTGCTCAAATAACAGCCCAGACATCGAGAGCGACGGATGGAAGAGAAAGTTCTTTTGATCAATACGTTAGGGCTAAGTTGGGGGCTCGATGTGCCGCGGACGCCATAACACGACATGATCAATAATTAGACATTTCTCGTGTTTTTAACTAGACGTATTGACGTAAAATAAAGCCGCATAAGTATCAATCTCGCAACTCATCTAGGTTATTCGTCTAGATATATAATTATGCGATTTGATTAGATGAATGGACGCACTGCCTTTCGACGTTCGAGAATGTCGGCGACGAAAGCTCGCTGTCCTCAACCGACTTTCGCCACGGCTCAGAGCTCATAACAGGGATGGAGGGCGCCATGGTCCCGACGCAGCACGGATGGATTGCCGGTGCCGCGCACTGCTGTCCTAACGCGACCCGCCGAGGACAAGTCGGCCACGTGCCAAAGAGCGGGATTGAAACATTCGGCAGGCAAGCGTCGGCGCGAAGAAAATCGGCAACGGCTCGAAAGAGCGTCCAGCATCAGAGAAGCTGACACGGGTCGATGGGATCGGCATGCCGACGATGCGATTGCGGAAGAGCTTCAGCTTTCGGTTTACGCTTTGGGCGTGCCGCCGCTGTCATCGGTGCCGCGATCAGGCCATGTATGGAACGGCTTCGCGAAGTATGCAAACCCGGATGACCGCACAGGCCGACTGCAATACCTCTCTCTAAGCGTTAAGTTCGACCTGATCCAGGCATCGCCGGTGTTTCGGCGCTTTCTGCGCTCATAGGCAGAGCCTAACCACTGCTACATGAATTAATAATTCTCGTCATTGCGTGGCTCTCATAGAGAGATTTCTGGGCAGGCCATCTCCGCGACCATGGCGGATGGCCCCAGAAAGGGACGCGAGTATGCCGGTAGAAACGATCGACACCCTCATTATTGGAGGTGGACAGGCTGGCATTGCCATGAGCGAACACCTGAACAAGAGCGGTGTGCCTCATATCGTTCTGGAACGGAAACGGATTGCGGAACGGTGGCGTTCGGATCGATGGGATTCGTTGGTGACGAACGGTCCGGCATGGCACGATCGTTTTCCGGGGCTTCAGTTTTCCGATGTCGATCCGAAGATCGGACCCGACGATTTCGTGCCAAAAGAAACCGTGGCCGACTACCTGGTCGCCTATGCCAAGAAGTTCGCGGCGGCAATCCGCTGTGGCGTCGAGGTATTGAATATTGAAAGGAACGTCGGCCGTCTCGGATTCGTGGTCGAGACTTCAGACGGCGTTATTGAGGCCAAGCGGGTTGTTGTCGCGACTGGCGCCTTCCAACGTCCGATCGTACCATCGATTGTCCCGGCGGAAAGTGGCATTGAGCAATTGCACTCCACGGGATACCACAAGCCCGAACAGTTGCCTGAAGGCGCGGTGCTGATCGTCGGGGCCGGATCTTCGGGCGTGCAAATCGCAGATGAGCTCTTACGTGCGGGACGACGTACTTATCTTTCCGTCGGGCCTCACGAGCGCCCTCCGCGTATGTATCGGGGTCGCGACTTTTGCTGGTGGCTAGGCGTGCTCGGAAAGTGGGATGAGCCGGCGCAGGAGCGCGGCAAGGAGCACGTCACGATTGCTGTCAGCGGAGCCTATGGTGGCAAGACGATCGACTTCCGGCGCCTTGCGGCACAAGGACTGACGCTCGTCGGCGGCACGCTGGCTTACAACGATGGTAAAATGCGCTTCGCACCGGATCTCGCGAAGAACTTGGCGCAGAGCGACGCCAGTTATCTTTCACTTTTGGATGAGGCAGACGCGTATGCCGCCAGCAATGGGCTGGATTTGGCTGAAGACCCTCATGCACGCGACGTCTTGCCAGACCCTGATTGCGTGACCAATCCGCTTTTGTCGTTGGATCTCGCAAAAGCGGGCGTTACGTCGATCATCTGGGCAACGGGATTTGTCGCAGATTATAGCTGGATAAAGGTCGACGCCTTCGATGACAAAGGTCGCCCCCGTCACCAGCGCGGCGTATCGAGCGAACCGGGCATTTATTTCCTCGGTTTGCCCTGGCAATCGCGACGTGGGTCGAGCTTCATCTGGGGCGTTTGGCACGATGCCGAGTATTTGGCCGACCATATCGCCACACAACGCAAATACTTCGCCTATCATGAAAAATCTGAACCCAAATTCGCGACGACGTAGTCGGGCTTGGCTCAATGTTCGGAGCCGATGCTCTGCTATGTCGAGCAACCCAGCCCACAGGTGCTAAACCTGCGAATGCATTGACTGGACCTCATGGCGAGAGCGTCTGGTCGCAGCCTCAAGTGAGACGTTCATGGCGCATACCCGTATCCGCAAGTTCAATACCAAAGACACGTATCCGGAACAGAACCTGGATAACGACCTTGCTCAGGCCGTGGTGACACAAGGCGGAAAAATCGTCTGGCTGCGAGGCCAGTGCCCGCAGAATCTCGACGATGCCGTCAACATCGATAGCCATGATCCGGTCGCGCAAACCCACAAGGTCATGCAGAACATCAAGCAGCTGATCGAAGAGGCCGGCGGCAAGATGGAACATCTGGTCAAGGTCGTCGTTTATCTGACCGATGTCCGTCATCGCGAGGCGGTCTACCGCACGATGGGCGAATATATCAAAGGCGTGCATCCGGTTTCGACCGGGCTTGTCGTTCAGGCGCTGGCGCGCCCGGAATGGCTGGTCGAAATCGACGGCACCGCCGTTATTCCGGACTAGGCCAATGACATTTTCGATCGTCGCCCGCTGCCGCAAGACAGGAATGTTCGGCGTTGCCGTAACGTCATCTTCACCTGCTGTCGCCGCGCGTTGCGCCTGGGCTCGGGCTGGCGTCGGCGCCGTTGCGAGCCAAAACGTGACCGATCCGGCCTTGGCGTCACGCGTGCTGGACCTGATGGCTGAAGGCGCGACTGCCACCGAAGCCGTGGCGACCGTTGCGCGCACGGCCAATCACATCGCTTACAGACAACTGCTGGCAGTGGATTCTGCGGGAACG